>NZ_ALWB01000049.1 GCF_000332215.1 Pseudanabaena biceps PCC 7429 | reverse complement strand
CCCTTTCTCTAAGCCCAAAAGCAAAAGCCTTGCGTAGCAAGGCTTTTGCTTTTGGGCTTTTAAAATTTGCCAGCTTAACCCGAACTGACGTTAATAAGATAATTTAATAGGATAATTAATAGGATAATAATGATATTGAAGATAATAAAGACAAACTTACATTCAAGAAAGAAAAGCTAGCATTTAAAGCCATTCTCTTTCTTTATATTCCGATCGCTTTAACGGTTCCCATAAAAAAGATAAAGCAGGCTAAGCCTGCTTTATCTTTTTTTAATGTTTACCAGCTTTCGTCTTCGACAGCCGTTTTATCCCAAATTTCTAAATCTAGCTCTTCTAGATAAATAATTCCACTTTGGATCTGTTGAGTTGTTCCAGTTAGTTCTAGAGTGAACCAGCCGTCATCTTCTGGGTTTTCACCTAGGAGAGCAGCAATAATGGTCACAATTAGCCCATGTTCACATGAGAGGCGGGAGATAATAGGTTCTCCGAAGCAACTTCTCGGAACGCGCATAGCGATGCGTGTTGTCGTTCGTCGCTTTTCCTCTGTATTTACAGTAGCTCTGGAATCGATGCATTCCGCCGCTAGCATTGAAATATCTCCAGTGCAAATGTCTTAATGTTTTGACATTTATTATCATAGCTAAAGTTTTAAAGGACTGGAAGTGACTTAGGTCACTAAATTTATAAAGATATCTGAGTCCCTGCGCATAATTAAAAAATAGCGTTAAAACCTGTAGCACTTACTGAGACTAGGCTATAGATTTTTTTGATCTTAAATTTAATTGTGCCTAGTTACTTATCAAGAGCTAAATAGGCTTGTATATCTAGATAAAAAGTATAAATTTACACTTCAGGCGATAACTATGAATAGTAGGACGGCTTACGATCGCATTTATGAAATTGTGCAAAAAATTCCTAGAGGTCAGGTTGCGACCTACGGGCAGATTGCCGAATTATCTAATTTGGCGGGAAAAGCGCGTTTAGTGGGCTATGCCTTATTTCGAGTGCAAAATGCCGATGTTCCTTGGCAGCGGGTCATAAATGCGAAGGGAGAGATATCGCTATCACCTTTGCGGATGGGGACGGACTACTTACAGCGATCGCTCCTCGAAAGTGAGGGAATTATTTTTAGCGATACTGGCAAAATTGATTTGCGAAAATATCAATGGCGACCCCAACCCTAAAAAGATGACCGTTCTAAGCACCGCAAAGCATTGTAATTCCTGTTTTGCGTTTGGAATTTGTCCTAACATGATAGGCTACAGCTATATTTGTAAATCATGACTACTGCGACTTTACTGGTTTCTTGTCCCGATCAAAAAGGCTTGGTTGCGAAGATTTCGGACTGGGTATTTTCTCATGGTGGGAATATTCTCCATGCCGATCAACATGCTGATAGCACGGCGGGATTATTCTTAATGCGGGTGGAATGGGATTTAGAGAACTTCGATCTCGCGAGATCGGAGATCGACCCGACTTTTAAGAAATTAGCGACGGAAATTCAGGCTAAATGGAGCATCCAGTTTTCAGATTACGTGCGACGTATTGCCATCTTTGTTTCTAAGCAAGATCATTGTCTTTACGATCTGATTTTGCGGCAGCGATCGCATGAACTTTCTGCCACGATCCCTGTCGTCATTAGCAATCATCCAGATCTAGAAAAAGTAGCCCATAACTTTGGAATTAATTATCACCACATTGCCATCTCCCCTAATAATAAATTGGAACAAGAGAAGCAGCAGTTAGCCCTTCTCAAACAATACAAAATTGATTTGGTGGTGCTAGCGAAATACATGCAGGTCTTAAGCCCTGATTTTCTCGCCGAGTTTCCCCAAGTCATCAATATTCATCACTCGTTTTTACCTGCCTTTGCGGGGGCTAATCCCTATCACCGAGCCTATAAACGAGGCGTAAAAATTATTGGGGCGACGGCTCATTATGTCACGGATGAACTGGATGAAGGCCCTATTATCGAACAGGATGTCATTCGAGTTTCCCATCGTGATTCGGTAACCGATCTGATTCGTAAAGGCAAAGATCTCGAAAGGATTGTCTTGGCAAGGGCTGTCCGTCAACATTTACAAAATCGTGTGCTAATTTATGGGCAATCGGCAAACTCGGATTTAGGATTGCGAACGGTCGTATTTGATTAGACTGGATTGCTCGCCGATTCGTGTTATCAGCTACAGTCACGATCTCGTTTATAGCTCACAATAGTTTCGATAATTCCATGGGTAGCGATCGCGATCGCCTATAGCCAATGAAACCCCGCATTATCGTCTGTGGTCTAGATCGAACGGGTTACAAAGTTTTAAGCCTGCTCAAACAGCAAGGTTGTTTTGTCATTGGCATCCATGATCAACCGATCGATCAGGCTGATGCGGAAATTGTCATTGGCGATCTAGCGGCGGCAGAGACTTTAATTGCCGCAGGTATAAGGGATGCGCAGACCTTGATTTTGGCAGGAGCCGATGAAACTCGCAATTTAACAATTTTAATGCAGGCAAGGGTTCTCAATCCCCACGTACGGATTATTAACCGATTGTTTAATTCCAGTTTGGGGGTGAGGCTAGATTTGACACTGCCCAATCATCTGACGATGAGCGTGGCGGCTCTCGCTGCGCCTGTCTTTGCTTTTAGTGCTATGGGCAATCGAGCGATCGGGCAATTGCGTTTATTTACTCAGACTTGGCCAATTCACGAAGAGTACATTGACGATCGCCATGCTTGGTTGGGTAAGCCATTATCAGGTTTTTGGGAAGATCGATCGCGGATGTTGATTTATTATCTGCCCAGCGATGAGAGCAAGATCGATCTGGTGAGTGCGGTGCTTGACGGTCGGACTTTGCAATTAGGTGATCGCCTTTTATTAGGGACACAGCCCAATGTGCGCAATGCATCCCGCCCAGTTTTGCAAAAGATCGCCAAGCTTCTGATGGGCATGCGGCAATTTCACGAACATGGGCAAGAGGTTTTATTTACAGCGATCGCTTTACTGTTAACTATTTTTTCAGCAACCTTGGTATATACCAGTTTGCAGATCGGCATTCCATTTGTGGATGCCCTCTATTTCTCCGTGGGGATGATTACAGGGGCAGGGGGCAATGAGCAGGTGGTCGAACATGCTACCGATAACCTCAAGATTTTTACAATTATCATGATGTTGATTGGTACGACAGCGATCGGGATTTTTTATGCAATTTTAAATGATTTTATTTTGGGGTCGCGCTTGAGGAATTTCTGGGACGCGGCAAGGGTTCCCCAGCACAATCACATCATTATCTGCGGTTTGGGAAGTGTCGGTGTGCAGACAGCTTTACAGCTAGTCAGCTATGGTTACGAAGTGATTGCGATCGAACGCGATCTGAATAATCGTTTTTTAGATACGTTGCGATCGCAGAATATACCTGTCATTCATGGCGATGCTAGCCTACCCACCACACTCAAGGCGGCCAATCTCGATAAAGCCGAAAGTCTGCTTGCCGTAACCAGTAACGATACCGAAAATCTGGAAATTGCCCTAAATGCCAAGGGAATAGCGCCCAATTGTCGAGTAGTGGTGCGTTATGACGATCCATACTATGCAAGCATGGCGCAGGAAGTATTCGATTTTGAGGCGGTTCTGAGCCCTCCCGAAATCGCCGCTCCTGCCTTTGCCGCTTCGGCTCTTGGCGGTCGTATTTTAGGTAATGGCATTGTGGCGGATAGTCTATGGGTGGCGATCGCCACGATGATTACCCCCAATCATCCATTCTGTGGTAAGCCTGTCCGCGAGGCATCCACAACTGCGGATTTTGTTCCGCTTTATATCGAAACTGCCTCCCAAACTATCCATGGATGGAATCTCTTAGAATCTTCCTTAAATGCAGGTGATATTCTCTATTTGACTATCCCCGCCGCAAAATTAGAACAATTATGGCGCGTCACTCCTTTTCAAGTTACCGTTAGCTAAGATTTATAGCTGTTGATTTGTTGCTTCAATTTTATTGATAAACAAACCGATGACAATATCATGCATCACAATAGATTTAGAAAAGCAAATCGTCTTTCTAGATAATCGCTTAATCCGATTTCGTAAAGTTATACCAATTCACGAAAGTGTAATACCAAAGCTCAAAATGGCTACGCCATTTTGAGCTTTGGTATTAGATGTTTGCTTTCAATCTTCTGAGTGTTTTTCTTGCCGATCAGGTGAGTGTTAGAATCAAGAATCCTTTCGTATACACCCCAACCATTTGACTTCTGGGCGATCCCCTTGATATGCGTAATTGAGAATAAACGTCTTGCGCGTACTGTTAGAATTGAGGTAGATGTAACGCTTTTTACCTGTACTACTTTGTCCTTGTCGTTGGATATCTATCCCTCCACAAGTTTGACATTCCGCTGCTTCAAATACCATTTTTTCTTTCTTTCCTTAACTACTCCCTTCCCAGTGAATAATTAGCGTTGCGGCGCAAAGCGCCGCAACGCTAATTAGGGCTTCCTGAAAAAGTACAAAAGCTTGCTACATAAGGGCTTTAATCTTTTTTGTCATAAAAAGTGCAAGGTTATAGCGTCTAGAGGCTCAAAACCCTTGCACTTCTATAGAAAACCGCTGGGTAAATTTGGGAAATATGCGACAAAATACTATTTTTAAAGCTGTATTGCCTTTAAATTCGCTCTGTAGACTTTTTCAGGAAGCCCTAATTATTGGTTTTTAATGTCTATTTCCTTGGTGGGAAGGGAGTACTACTGCCTATATCTCTATTTTGGTTTTATCAACAAATGTGACCCATTACCGACAAACCAATACTTCTCGCCGAAGCCCAGTTTCAAAAAGAAAGATCTGATCGCGCCTTTCTTTTTTATGATAGTAGTTATGCCTAGATTTCAAAGCCGACTTTTTAATTGGATCGATCGCTCGTGGCCAGTTCAGGCAGGACGAGGCATTAGGCGATCGCTCGATCAAAAACTCAAACAGATGACGGGATTGCCTTTACAGGAATTGCCGCGATTGTTGGCTTATCAAGTTGCCAAGGCAGCCCTATATCCAGTGTATTTAGTCGCTTCAGCAGCCAAGAAAACCTTCCCATTACTCGATTCCAGCCAAGTCGAAGCTAGGGAAAATTTGCGATCGCAACCCTATGCTACGGGACTTTTATCGGAAACCTTGCCGATTAAGGAAGACTTAGATAATGCCATTCGCCAAACCGATGAGTTAACCGAAAATTTGCCCGTTGATTTACAAACCAATGCCCATGGCGAAACACTAAAGTCCGAGATACCATTACTTTGGCGACCGTTGGTGAAGTTTTTTAACTGGATCGATCGCACTAAAATACGCATAGATCGGAACATTGCGACGCTTGTCAAGCGGGAACCCGATGGGCTCGCCGATCGCCCCGAATTGGAGTCAAAATTGCTTGCCAATCGAATTTTTGCGGAAATCTGGCGACAGGTCGAACAAGGTCAAACCGACCCGAACAACTTGAAAACCAGTAGCGGATTGACTGAAAACGTGGCATTGGGAAGAAACACCCGACTGGAGCAGTTGCGGCGGTTGATTGAGGCAGCGATCGCTTATTTCTTTGGAAATCAATCCCAATCATCACAGATTCAAGACGAAAACGTTACTGGGAATGCGGAGCGTCCAGAAATCCATAGCTCGGAGATATCGGACGAGCAGATATTATCGGGGACAGCACCATTCAAACAGCGGAGCGTTACCCCCTCACAAGGACGCGATCGCCTATTTACCGCCAGAAAAGCATCAGCCAAAAATTCGTTGCAAACCAATTCATCGCCAGCAGCTATCCCAAACGATGCAGGCGATCTCACAGCAAATGCAACGTTAGCGGAAAGTAACAACCTCGATCGCTTGCGCGATCTGATCGTGGCGGCGATCGATTATTTCATTGGCAAGCGATCGCTCGATGGCGATGGAAGCACAACTTTTAGCGATGCGAATAATGATGCGAAGGGAACTCCATCGGAATTGCTATCGGCAGAATTTATTGACAAATTGCAAACTAGTATGGGAAGTTCGGTCAAAGGGAACCAACCCAGTAACGATTCTTCCTCCGCTCTTAAACCTGACAATCAACTCGAACGCTTGCAAAAGTTGATCGAGCAAGCGATCGCTTATTTCTTTGGCAAACAGAAACCAACTCTGAAGGAGACCTCAGACATCACGCCTACGGAAGAAGCTTGGTTAACGATGGAAGAAGTGTTTGGTGATGATAATGGTCCTTGGCCGCTTCCTTTAGAATATGAATCGATCGCTTTTAATAAATCGCCAGATCGACAGGCAATCCATTCATCGGGAGAGTTACAGAATTCAGAAACGACGACCACGCAGATTTCCCAAGATCGTTTAGTGGGCAACTTAGTCTTTGAAGAAGAACTTTTAGATCTTCAGCAATCTAATTCCGACCCAGAAAGCGATCGCCCCCTCAAGGCTTGGATTGAGGCAAATGCTAGCCTTTTAGGTTATGTCTATAATCCCGTTATGACGGTAATTTTCTGGGTCGATGCGATCGTTCTCAAAATTGAAAATCTGATTATTGGATTTTGGCGAGGATTGATCAGTTTTCCCAAGCGATTAATTCGTTTTATTCGTTATGGAAGAAGGTAGCCCATCCTGATCTATAGCGGTCGCCAGTCTTGTAGTGTTGCCGCGCTCCGCGCGGCAACACTAGTAAGGATTTTAATTCACAAAAGTGTTGTCACACTTTCGTGAATTGGTATTATGCCCTGATCCAGTTGACGGCAGCTATATTTTATTTTCAAGAATGGCGGCGCGAAGCGCCGCCATTCTTCTTTATGGATTAACTTCCTGTTCAGCCCAATTCCCTTGCTCGTCAAGAAGGTAGAGCCAACGATTTTGAGGATTACCGCGTAATTCTAGGCGATCTACTTCTATCGGTTCGATTAATAGCAGACAAAAGGAAGGAAGCGGCTGTTCGGGTTCGGGAGGTGCGATATGGGCAAAATCAATTCTTGGCATCCGTGGATGTCCCCAAGCAAACTGCATTCTGGCAGGATCTGAGAGCGCTTTCCACGCATCCGATCGCGCTTTTTGCAATTGTAAGTCCGAGCATTCACTGTTAATCAAGATCGATTTGCCGAGAATCCGAAACTGCGATCGCGTTTTGGTGAAATACCAATTGATCTCTACCCAAGGATTAGCATCAATTTGCGCAATTTTTTGACTGCGCTCATCCGTAACAATTTTGAGACAATCTTTAAGGCGATCGCAATTTTCCAAAAAACCACGAAATACAACTGTCCGATTGCGCGGACGCTGATCACAACCCATCGTTGCTAGTTGTAAGAATCTTGATTCGGGTTGATTGCGATGTTGATGTAAACTTCGAGCTAGGTGCGATCGCCACATAAAAACATTTAGAATAGGTCTGTGCTAAGTAGTTCGGCATAATTAAAAACCAAAACCAGAAAGCATACCGCCCGCGCAGTGGGCGGTATGCTCTTCTAGGTTTTAAGTTTACTTATGCCTAGCTACTTACTTCCTTTAAAAAGCACAATTCTATTCTAAATGGTATTATGGCAAATTTGTGGATTGAAGGTGGTAGTCGCAGCGGCAAAACTGAGCTTTTGCTCCAGCAGTTTTGCCACTGGGTCGATCGAGATTTTGCCAACCAGTCCAATCCTCAAGCAGCTTCCCAAACGGTTTTAGTTTTTACCGTTGATGCCCAACGCAGACGCAAGCTTAACGAAGAACTGATGCTGGCAACCCACGGACAATACCCCGTTACCGTGGTCACACCTCTGAGCTTTTTTCGTGATGAAGTTCGCCTATTTTGGACATTGCTCGTCAAGCAATTGGGGATAAAAGCCCAGTTTCCGCTCCTATTAAGGGTTGAGAACGAGCAAGAATTAGCCAATATGCTCTGGAAAGATCGCCTTGAAACAGGAACTCTCCAGATGGAAGGGATTGGGCGCGATCGCCTCGTGCGAAGACTGTTAGATCTCTTCCTCTTAGCTGCCTATGGCGGGCGAGATATTCGCGAAATCCCCACGGTTTTAAATGCTGGAATCGAGACAATTCTCCCAGAAAATCATGAAGAGCTAGGGGAAAATATTGCCGAACAATGGCAAGAGATCGGGGAAGCTCTACAGGAATGGCGAGGATATTGTTGGCAAAGAGGTTTGCTGACCTATGGCATTATTACCGATCTATTCGGTCATTATTTATTATCGAATTCGCAATATCAGCGCAAACTCCAACAGAGATTTCAATATGTCATTGTCGATCGCGCTGATGAGATGCCTGCGATCGCCTGCGATTTATGTAGATTGATCCTCGTTCAAGGCGCACAGGGTATCTTTACCTTTAATCCCGATGGTTTAGTAAGATTAGGACTGGGAGCCGATCCTCAATATTGGCAAGAACTCAAAGCTGAATGTGAAAACATCCATTTACCACATTCTCAAAACACCTTGGGGGCTGACATCGCGACCTCGGCGATCCAGCTTGTGAGCGAACCAATTTTGCAGTTTATGGAACCCTACGCCATCCTACGTTCCATTGAATCGGTTTCTCGCGCCAAACTTTTCCGTAACGTTGCCGAAACCATTGCCGAAGCGATCGCTTCTGGTGAAATTAAGGCAAACGAGATCGCCATCATTGCCCCCGGCTTAGACAATATTGCCAACTATGCCTTAGTGGAAATCCTGCGCAAAAAAGAGATTAATGTCAATCCCCTAGAGGATCAGCGCCCGCTATCCTACTCGGCACAAGTGCGATCGCTTTTAACCTTGCTTACGCTGGTCTATCCCAACCTTGGCAACCTTAGCAGCCGCGATCGCATTGCCGAAATGCTGGTGGTACTTACCGAAGCGATCGACCCCGTCCGCGCGGGAATGCTTGCCGACTATTGCTATGCGCCCCATCCCGAGCATCCGCAACTCCTAGCCGCCGAAACCTATAACCAGTGGAACCGTCTCGGCTACGAAGCCACTCAAACCTATGAAAAATTGCGCCAGTGGATCGAGCAGCAATCACCTAAAGATACGCCACTTTTATGTATTGATCGCGCTATTCAGGCTTTCTTTAAACCTCGCAAACTGAGTTACGAACATACCGCCACCCTACAGGAATTGATCGAAACTGCTCAATACTATTGGCAATTAGGCTATCGGCTCGATCTCGAAGATGCGGTCATTCTCGAAAAGTTTATTCAACTCATTCGTCAGGGTACGGTGACGGCAAATCCCTATGCTCCCGATCTGCCCCAAAATAGTATCGTGCTAGCGACGATTTTTCAATATCGGATGGCTCGGCTTTCCCATCGTTGGCAATTTTGGTTGGATGCTAGTTCCGACCTGTGGTTGCAGGGGGGAGCCGCATCTCTCTATGGGTCACCTCTTTTTCTTAAGGACTGGGCGGGAGAGGTATGGACAATCGCACATCAGCGCGAAGCCGATCAGCAGCGGTTACAGCGATTGCTTAGGGATTTACTTGATCGCACTAGCGATCGCCTCTACCTCTGTCATAGCGAACTAAGTACCAACGGTCAGATCCAAAATGGAGTATTGAGTCCCTTAATTGAAATCAGCCAAGCGGTTTAGGCTAGGGATAGTTCGCCTACGGCTTCAAGGCGGCTATATTTACCGATAGAGAGAAAGGATTCTTCTAAACTCTGGGCGACGGTCGGACTAATCCAGCCCAACTGTTTGAGCAGGTGGATAGAAACCGCATTCTTTGCCCGTTTCGAGCCATCCATCACCTTAATCGCCAGCCCCAATCCTTCGCCAATGCGACCAATACATTGCACGCCTTCCGCTCCTGATTTACTAACAATTTCGCCCCCAGTCAGCCGCATTAATTCCGTATCAAATTGACCATCCCCAGAAACCATATCAGGATGTCGGGTCATCGCGCGGGCAATGCGTTCTAAATGTAATTGATCGTGAGCGGATAGCTGGGCATACAGCCTTGCCAATTGACCAATTTCTAAGAGGTAAGTTGGCACGCCACAGTCATCATGGGCGCAAATAAATTCCGCCGCAGGCATATGCAGCAAATCTGCCATAGTATTCAAGGCAAGTTTCTGCACGGGATGATGTCGATCCATATAGGACGAAATTTGCCAACCCTGTTGCTTGCAGATGGCGATCATGCCTGCGTGCTTACCAGAACAGTTGTGTTGCAGGGGGCTTTTTTGGCATTCTGGTACTGGGCATTGCAACGCGCTCGGCTCGACATCGCAGCGCCACAGAATACTAAAAACCTGTCGGGCTTGGGCGATCGTCCCTTGGTGCGAACCACAAATTATGGCAAGGTCGGTTTCCGATAGGTTGAACTGCTCCTGTGCGCCACTAATCGAGACAGGCAGAGCTTGAATGGGCTTGAGACAAGAACGAGCAAAGGTTGTCGTCTGGGGATCGCCTGCTGCCGAGAGCACGCGACCTCTCGTATCAACGACAGCAGCTTGACAAGAGTGGCTTGATTCGACAATGCCCTCACGTAGCAATTGGACGGTAATTTTGTTAGCGGAGAAACGATTGCGCTTGCCAAGATTCATAATTTACTGCTTGAGGATCGCCATCATAATCCTACGGCAAGGTTAAGATATATATGAAGATATGTAACAATTGTAGATATTAATACATAAATAATTTCTCAATGATTTCTACAGGGACTGAACCGATCGCAGGTGAATATTGGCAGTGGCGCGACCAAAAGGTTTACTTTGTGAAGGCAGGTGATAACCTTCAGCGTCCGCCCTTGCTCTTGGTGCATGGCTTTGGGGCTTCCACCGATCACTGGCGCAAAAATATTGCCGATCTCAGTCAAGAATTTGAGGTATATGCGATCGATCTACTTGGTTTTGGGCGATCGCAGAAACCAGCTTGGGAATATAGCGGCGATCTCTGGCGCGATCAGCTTGATGACTTTATTTCCACCCAGATCCAACGTCCTACGGTGATCGCTGGGAATTCCCTCGGTGGCTATGCTGCCCTATGTGTTGCGGCCGATCGCCCGCAATCCGTGGCAGGAGTCGTCTTACTTAACAGTGCTGGTCCTTTTACAGACACCAATCCCCTCGGCTCGCGAAAAGTAAATCCGCTCCAAAAGGCAATCTCTAAGACCCTACAGGGGGTTTTGCGTCAGCCTTGGGCAAATCAGTTACTATTTGCCTTTGTCCGTCAAAAATCCCGCATTCGTAGCACCTTAAATAAAGTGTATTTAGATCGCTCAGCCGTTACCGAGCAACTGGTCGAAGAGATTTATCGTCCATCCTGCGATGAGGGAGCCGCGCAGGTTTTTGCCTCAGTATTTAGCAGCCCTCAGGGTAAAAAGGTGGATGAATTATTAAAGGCGATCGCAGTTCCGCTATTAACAATCTGGGGCGAAGGCGATCCTTGGATGAATTCTCGGTCTAGGGGAGCCAAGTTTCGCGAGTTTTACCCAGCCTTGACCGAACATTACATTAACGCAGGACATTGCCCCCATGACGAGAGTCCTGCGATCGTCAACCAATTAATCCGCGATTGGTATGCGAGTGCTTTATAACAAAGCTGAAAATGGCTATGCCATTTTCAGCTTTGAAAACCCTTATACCAATTTACAGCGCATTGCGCTCAAACCCAAACCAAAGAAATTTTTGAAAGCATTGCGAAGCAACACTTTCAAAAATTTCCTTGTGGTTCGTTTGATCGATAATTGCTATAAATTGAAAATCCTTACGAGGTTTAGTTTGTAATTCCCAAAAGTGTGACAACACTTTTGGGAATTGGTGTTAGGACATAAACCGCAAGAATTGATTGGTGGCGCGAAGCGCCGCCAATCAATTCTTGCGGTTTGATTTGTCCTGAGTCAAGTGACTGTAGCTATATTAATAACTTAGGAGGAATCGACAAAAACAATACGCCATTCCCCAACCAAGGTTGAGTTTCTGGTAAAGACAAACCGATCAGCCCAGCCTTTTTGAGAACCAATACTCCTCTAGATTCTCCCCAGATCAGCATCTCTGCCCAAGTTGTCAAGTCTGGCTCATGCCCGATTATACCTAGCGAAGCTTTGGATGGTTGTGGATGCTGGGTGAGCCATGCCGAGATTCCCTTTAACCAGCTATCAATATTCCCTTCGGGCGCAAGTTCTGCCTCTTGTTCTACGGGGCAGTTACCAAAAACATCCGTAAAGATATCTGAGGTTTGTCGGGCGCGCACCAATGGACTGGTTTGCAAAAGGTCAAAGCGCAAACCCAGATCGTAGAGCCGCTTGGCGACCTGTTTAGTTTTTTTGCGCCCCTCATCGGTAAGAGGACGTTTAGTATCATCCTCAAGGTAGTTTTCCCGCTCTTCAGCAATGCCATGACGGATGAGATAAAGACTAGGCATTAACTAAAGAACCTCCTAATCCTTCCATGAGACCTGCGAAAAGGGCTTTGCCATCGGTGCCACCGAGAATTCCTTCTACGGCTCGTTCGGGGTGGGGCATCATTCCGAGCACATTACCTTGTTTATTACAAATACCTGCAATGTTTGCCAAGGAGCCATTCGGATTACTCTCATCGTTAATGTTACCGATCGCGTCGCAATAGCGGAAAACGATTTGATTTTGGTCTTCTAGCTCCTTAAGGGTATCCGCATTAGCAAAGTAGCAACCTTCACCATGGGCGATCGGCAAAGCAATGATTTGCTGCTGTTGATATTTTTCGGTAAATACTAAGTCATTGCGCTCAACCCTTAGAGGTACGCGATCGCAAATAAAATGTAGATCGCGATTGCGCACTAATGCGCCTGGTAGTAGCCCCGACTCGGTCAAAATTTGAAATCCGTTACAAATACCGATGATATATTTACCCTTTACCGCATGTTCCTGTAACGAACGCATTACTGGTGCAAATCTTGCGATCGCGCCGCAGCGGAGGTAATCACCATAACTAAATCCCCCAGGCACAATGATCGTATCGCAATCGCTAATATCGGTTTCGGTATGCCAGATCAGCCTTGTGGGTTGTCGCAAAATACCACTAGTAACCGTGGCAACATCGCGATCGCAATTAGAACCAGGAAATACCAGAATGCCAAATTTCATCTCTATGCCTCCTGTGCGATCGGGGTTAACTCAAAACGATAATTCTCAATTACAGGATTTGCCAGTAATTTATCGCAGGTTTCATCTAACTTTTGCGAAGCCTCCGCTTCGTCAGCAGCATCAAGGATAATTTCGACATACTTGCCAATGCGAACAGAATCAACGTGGTAATCCATTTGCTTAAGTGCCGACTGTACGGCAGTCCCTGCGGGATCGAGAACCGATGGACGTAAGGTAACAAATATACGGGCTTGATACTTCATGCGGGGTGTCAAATATTTAGATGCGATCGGTAGATACAGTATTTTTCAACATTTAAATAGATCTACAGGATCTTGGATCACGATCATATAGCAAATTGAAAGCCTCTAAGTAGCTAGGTGCAATTAAATATAAAACCCAAAAAACTGTAGCGCACGCTGCGCGTGCGCTACAGTTTTTGGCTATAGTTTTTAATTATGCCCAACTACTTCAATAGTTCTCTTAGTTCTTATATAGCAACGTAAGGTTTGCTTAGGACATAAAACCCCTAAGATGAATGGCGGCGCGAAGCGCCGCCATTCATCTTAGGGGTTTTGATTTGTCCTCGCTATGTCTTATACCAATTCACGAAAGTGTGACAACACTTTTGTGAATTAATAAGTGTGACAACACTTTTGTGAATTAATAAGTGTGACAACACTTTTGTGAATTAATAAAACCAAACTCAGTAAGGGTTTTCAAGGTAAGAAATGGCTACGCCATTTCTTACCTTGGTATAAAACCCAATAAGAGAATGACGGCACAAAGCGCCGCCATTCTCTTATTGGGTTTTATATTTTAGTAAGCAGTGCCTATAAAAAAGGGTATGAGTTTGATTTGTAATTACGACGAATTATTTAAGCTTGGGCTTAATCTTCATCGTCAAAATCATCATCTTCCTCTTCATCATCGTCTTCAAATTCCACATCGTCATCCACAAGCTCATCGTCAAAATTACGACGACTACGAGGCTTATCGACGACACGGATTGGCTCGATCCGAGGTTCGATGATTTGGTAATTGCGCGCAGTATTGTCATCAATAATGACATCATCCGCTTCTTCGTCGTAGCCAAGATCTGGCTCGTAGCCATTATCGACATCGACAATAGGCGTATCGTAAGCATTAAAGCCCGTACCCGCAGGAATCAAACGACCGATAATGACGTTTTCCTTCAAGCCGCGTAACCAGTCAGATTTACCCTCGATCGCTGCTTCAGTGAGAACGCGAGTGGTCTCTTGGAAACTAGCTGCCGAGATAAAGCTGTCGGTATTTAAGCTTGCCTTGGTAATACCCATCAATACAGGAGTGTAGTCCGCAGGTGCACCACCCGTAATGTCCATAGCCTCATTGATCTGCTCAACTTGGTGGAGTTCGACCAATTCACCAGGGAGGCGGGTAGTATCGCCACCATCCTCGATCCTTACCTTGGAGGTCATCTGTTTGACGATTACCTCAATATGCTTGTCGGAAATATCCACACCTTGAGATTGGTATACGGACTGCACTTCGTTCATTAAGAACTCCTGTACTTTCTGTAGCCCGATCAGGGCAGCCTGTCTCACGCCAAGGGATTCTTTGTAAGTATGGAAGTAGATGTCAAGAATGTCATGGGGGTTGGCGGGTCCGTCGGTGAGTGCTTCACCAGCCAAGATCTTCTGACCATCAGAAATAATTACACTCTGACCCGCGTTAAAGGAGTAGTCATCATCAAGAACTCCATCATCTCCAAGGATCTTCACTTCGGGATTGTCGTCAGAGTCATAGGTAACCTGAGCAGTACCCGATGTGCGTGCGAGCACGCACATTTCCTTGGGTTTACGAGCTTCAAGCAGTTCTTCAATCCGAGGTAGACCTTGGATAATGTCTCCCGTTTTCGCGCGCTCGAACACCAATAAAGCAATGTTGTCACCACGCTGAACGAGGTCAGCATCATGGATTTGTAACAAGGCTCCTGGAGATACTAGGTAAGGGCGACCGATCCGAAATACGACATTTCCATCCTCTACCTTAAGAACCTGTCCCGATTCCTCGGTGATTACGCCAGCACCGATCTCATCGCCCGATCGCAATAGATCTCCTGGAACCACGGTGGGGTTAGGGCAAGCTGTGGTAATGCAATCGGCATCGGTAACAACCAGTAGGCGGCGTACCACTTCCGAGCCCTTACGAATTCCGCGAATTTGTCCAGCTTTTTTACAGAGAATTTCGGTACGAGCAACCACAGCCCCGGGCTCAATGTGATCGCCATCATTTACCAATAGACGTGTCCGCGAATTGGTGTGGGTAGGATCGCCCGAATTGTCTTGGCGAATTACCAAGGATTCGAGGATTACCAACTGTAGGCGTAAGCTACCTGGATCGCTATCGTTGGGAATGAATTCAATGTCCGCCGCTAACTGAGGCGCATCGGTATCGACCTCTAATAGCAACTGGGTTTTGAGTAACTCCACACTATCGATCGCCTTTACGCGATCGCCATCCTTGTAAGGAATCCGCTGTACTGCTCTCAGCCCAATCGAACGACCTTCTTGATTCACCGATTCTTGGCTAGGGACTGTGGGTACATCGGGAACTTGGTATTCTTCGACAGGACGCAGCAATAAGGCAGGACCCTCCGTAGAATCCAAATATTCCACGTAGCGTAGTTCAGGGGAAACCAACCCTGGCATGATTTCGGTACCGGGATAGGCTAAAGACCCATTCTTTTGCATAGCGGTTTGCGGATCGTCTACCAAGTGCAAATCCCCTGGCTTGATCACGATTTCACGCAAAATGTCGTTCTTCTGGAATACCTCTACCACACCTGCGGTTTGGCTGAAGATATCTTTAACAACTTCCGTACCCGCCTCAATAAACTGATTCTCTTCCACCATTAACAGCGAAGCATCTTTATTCACTTCATGGGTTTCTTCAGGAACCCAAAGCAATGTGCCGCCCTTAACAACTTCATAGCCCTGTTTACCCTTGCTGCGCTTCGCAACTTCTACCCCAGCGAATTTGATAATACCGCCACTCTTGGTTTGATAAGTATCATCGATCAGCTCGGCAACAACTTGATTGTTAATCAATTTGCTACCTGGAGAAGCCTTCAGCGAGAAGCTCTGCCCGCCCTGAGTTTCGAGGATGTAATGCTCTCGTCCCTGATAGCTTTCTTCCTTGACGATCGCCTGATCCAAAACTACCGAAGCGGTAATAATCTCCACTTCACGGTTGTGACGGCTATCCTCTTCACTGAGACGCACGACACCGCCATGTTCGGTAATTAAACGAGTTTCGGCAAGTACATCTCCCTCTTCGACATAGGCTTCATTTTTGACCGTAGGCTCGGCAGTTGGGGGTAGATCGTAGACCTCACCACCTAGTACCCAAACCCGACCCTTTTCCCCACGAGCAACGTAGCTGGTATTGCCTTGGCGGTCTTTCTTCTCTTCGATCGCCAGATCGGAGAATAATACTTCACCAGCCAAACCAGTATTGAGAGCCTTAGTTGCTTTCTCTGTCGTTTTGCGCGAAGTTTTACCCGTTGCCGAGACCTCAGCCATCAATTGGTTTTGGCTGACCTTTTGTCCGTCACGCACCAATAGGGTTGAACCTTGGGTAACGGCATAAACGCGCTTGCCTTCAGAACTCTCTAGGGTGAAGTCACCATTTGATTCCACAATGAAGGCATCTTCACCGTGACGAGTACGCATCGGGCGCACCTTCAACTTTTTGCTGTACTTAATCGTGCCGTCGTAGGGAGCGCGTTGCTGTTCAGCAACTTCCCCTGTAAATACACCACCTGTGTGGAAGGTACGCATGGTTAGCTGGGTACCAGGTTCACCGATAGACTGCGCGGCAATAATCCCCACAGCTTCACCGATATCTACTAATTCAGCATGAGCCAAGCTCCAGCCATAGCACATTTGACAAACTGATCGCGTCGATTCGCAGGTAAAGGCCGAACGGACACATACCTCTTCAACCCCTGCCTTAGCCACGGCTAAAGATAGATCCTCAGAAATCTCTTGGTTCCGCATGACGATTACTTCGCCAGTCTTCGGATCGACAATATCTTCGGCAGCTACACGACCAAATAGGCGATCGGACAATTTAATGAGTGTCTTTTCCCCATCGCGCATTGCTTTAAGCCTAATGCCGCGAGTAGTACCGCAATCATTTTCACGGACGATTACATCTTGCGATACGTCAACCAGACGGCGGGTGAGGTATCCAGAGTCTGCCGTCCGTAACGCCGTATCTACCAGCCCTTTACGGGCTCCGTAGGATGAAATGATGTATTCCGTAACGGTTAATCCTTCACGGAAGTTGGTCTTAATAGGTAAGTCAATGATTTCCCCTTGAGGATCAGCCATCAAGCCACGCATACCCACTAACTGGCGCACCTGCGAGATATTTCCCCGCGCCCCAGAGAACGCCATCATGTAAACAGAGTTAAGAGGATTATTGCTCTTGAAGTTTTTTACCACCTCATCCTTGAGGTTTTCATTGGCGACATTCCAAGTGTCAATTACTTTCTGGAAGCGCTCTACTTCAGTAATTTCTCCTCTCGTATAACGGCTTTCGGTTTCTTCGATTTCTAGCTCTGCCGCCGCCAGTAAAGCCTTTTTACTAGCAGGAACCTGCAAATCATCAATGCTGATCGATACACCAGCTTGAGTTGCATAGCGAAATCCTAAGGATTTTAATTGGTCGGCAACATTAGCGGCGCTAGTAGTGCCATAGTGGGTAAAAGCCCAAGCAATCAACTTTTTTAGCTGTCCCTTATCAATCGTTCGATTGATAAAACGTTGGGGCTTGTTATCGTTAGGCGAATCCGTGCTGCTAGTCGTGAAATCTGCCATGGTATTAAGCTGTGTTAAATAATCTTCTGAGTAATTAATCCAAATGTTTGAGCTATCAAAGCAGCACCAAGTGCTGTTTTGATAGCTTTTAGCTTTTAGCTAGCTAGAGATGCATAAATTGCTTGATTGAAAATCACGCGCCCAGGGGTGGTTTTGATATATTGAGAGATCAACCCACCTTCCGCATCTTCACGAATGCGGCGGAAATCAAATTCCTTGACTTTAGTGCCATCTTCCAAAACTGTGACTTTTGGCTCCTCATTCTCCTTGGCTTCGCCTTGACCTTCAACGATGCCCTCAAAGCGCACCCAAACATTGGCATGGATATCGATTTCGCGCTGTTCGTACGCCATCACGACATCGTTAAAATTAGCAAAATAACGTCCTTCGCCCTTTTGCTTGCTGGGGTTTTCAGTAGTTAGATAGTAACAACCCAAAACCATATCTTGGCTAGGAGTTACGATCGGACGACCCGTCGCAGGCGAGAGAATATTATTAGAAGCCAACATTAACAACCTTGCTTCCGCCTGAGCCTCAATCGACAGAGGAACGTGAACCGCCATCTGGTCGCCATCAAAGTCAGCGTTAAACGCGGGACAGACGAGGGGATGAAGTTGAATTGCCCGACCACTAACGAGGAGTGGTTCAAAAGCTTGAATACCCAATCTATGGAGCGTTGGCGCACGGTTGAGCATGACAGGGTGTTCGCGAATTACATCTTCGAGGACATCCCACACGGCTGGATCGTTACGCTGAATTAGCTTCTTGGCGGCCTTGATGTTATTTACCAAACCTGTCTTAATCAGGCGATGAATTACAAAGGGCTGGAAGAGCTCGATCGCCATTTCCTTGGGCAACCCGCACTGGTGAATCTTCAGGTTTGGTCCTACCACAATTACGGAACGACCAGAGTAGTCAACCCGTTTACCGAGTAAGTTTTGGCGGAATCGTCCCTGCTTACCTTCAATGATGTCGGAAAGGGATTTGAGGGGACGGTTATTTGCGCCTACCACTGTCCGTCCGCGACGACCATTGTCGATCAAGGCATCAACTGCTTCTTGCAACATCCGCTTTTCGTTACGGACGATAATTTCGGGGGCGAGAATTTCCTGCAAACGGGCAAGACGGTTGTTACGGTTGATCACACGACGATAAAGATCATTCAAGTCGCTAGTTGCAAAACGACCACCGTCAAGCTGCACCATCGGACGCAAGTCTGGAGGAATGACAGGAATTACATCTAGTACCATCCAGTCAGGCTTAGAACCCGTCGCGACAAAGTTGTCAACCACACGCAACCGCTTAATTAATTTGGCGCGTTTTTGAC
This sequence comes from Pseudanabaena biceps PCC 7429, assembly GCF_000332215.1. Lineage (GTDB taxonomy): Bacteria > Cyanobacteriota > Cyanobacteriia > Pseudanabaenales > Pseudanabaenaceae > Pseudanabaena > Pseudanabaena biceps. The sequence goes on along the minus strand of NZ_ALWB01000049.1, from coordinate 8,887 downwards.
CTTTGGAGTTCTCGATGTCCGTGCGCAAACGCTCAGCTTCTTTTTCCAGATTGATGTTTTGCAACAACTGCTTGATTGCTTCCGCACCAATACCGACTTCAATGCCATCTAGCACTGGGTCTTCGGCATAGATCTGATCCTCTAGATCGATCCATTGGTCTTCAGAGAGTAATTGCTTGTAAGAGAGGTTGTAGGCACTGGCGATCGCTTCTCCCTCTTCGACAAATTTCCCTTCTGTAGTGATGGGAAGATGTTTTGGATGCAGATGGTAAGCTCTTTCAATGCCATCCACCCCACGGATGCGAATTTCACGACTGTTAACCATCGTGACTTCCCCATCAACCTCTGACTGGATTCCGGGATTAAGGACAACGTAGGCATTGAAGTAAACAATTTGCTCGACATCTCGTAAGGGGATATCTAGCAATGTCGCCATATAGCTGGGGATACCCTTGAGATACCACACATGGGTAACTGAGGCTGCTAGCTTAATAAAGCCCATGCGATGACGACGAACCCGCGATTCGGTCACTTCTACGCCACAACGCTCGCAAACAATGCCGCGATGGCGCACACGCTTATATTTACCGCAATGGCATTCCCAGTCTTTAGCAGGGCCAAAAATCCGCTCGCAGAATAAGCCATCCATTTCTGGCTTTAACGTGCGGTAGTTAATTGTTTCAGGTTTTGTGACTTCGCCAACCAAACTGCCATTTGGTAGAACTCGTTCGCCCCACTTACGAATGCGATCGGGTGATGCCAAGCCAATCTTGACATAGTCAAATCGCTGTTCCACTTTCGCCATACGTTACAACGTCCTTAAATTAAGTTCTTTAGATTGAAAGCTATTAGCAGTTAGCTACTAGCTTTTAGCTTTTCTATGATTGAATTGCGATCGCTAGCGTTGCGTAGCAAATTGCTGAATTTCAGCACCAAACTTGAGTTAGTTATTAACGTTTAGCAGGTAGCTATTAGCGTTTAGCTTGGATATTCCCAAAGCTAACAGCTAATAGCCAACCGCTAAACGCTAATAATTAATCATCATCATCATCAAAGTTGATGTCGCCTCGATAGACTGACTCATAGGTTGGACGGTTTGGTGTGCGACGGGAGCCAGTATCCACCATGAGATCTACCTCCGTATCTTGGTTACTGCCATCCTCAGAAAGCTTGTGAACCGAGACATCCAAGCAGAGAGACTGAAGCTCGCGCACCAATACCTTGAATGATTCAGGCGTACCAGGACGAGGAATTGCATGACCCTTAACGATCGCATTGAGGGCTTCGTTCCGACCAGTCATATCGTCAGACTTGACCGTGAGCAATTCTTGAAGAATATAGGCAGCTCCGAATGCCTCCAAAGCCCATACTTCCATTTCTCCAAATCGCTGACCACCCTGTTGCGCTTTACCGCCGAGAGGTTGCTGGGTAACCAGAGAGTAAGGACCAGTCGAACGAGCGTGGATCTTGTCATCGACAAGGTGAACTAGCTTCAGCATATAAGCCTTACCAACGGTGACAGGTTGGTCAAAGGGTTCACCCGTACGTCCGTCATACACGGTCAACTTGCCAGGGAATCCATCGTTAAAAATCCAATCTTTACCCGTATGGTTTCTTGCATGTTCGAGCTGACCATGCACTAGCTCGCGCGAAGCTTCTTCACCGTACATTTCATCGAAAGGCACGATTTTAAAGCGGGCGTTTAAGTTCTCCGCAGCCCAACCGAGCAAGCATTCAAATACCTGACCGACGTTCATCCGTGAAGGCACACCGAGAGGATTCAGCACAATGTCAAGGGGAGTGCCATCGGGCAAGAAAGGCATATCTTCCTTAGGCAAAATCCGAGAAATAATCCCCTTGTTCCCGTGACGACCTGCCATCTTGTCGCCAACTTGGATCTTGCGTTTTTGAGCAACATAAACGCGGACGACCATATTTGCCCCAGGGGGTAACTCATCGCCTTGTTCGCGGGTAAATACACGAACATCAACCACGCGACCCTTTTCACCATTAGGAACGCGCAAGGAGTTATCTCTCACATCACGAGCCTTTTCGCCAAAGATCGCTCTTAACAGCTTTTCTTCAGGAGGCTGATCGGATTCGCCCTTAGGGGTAACCTTACCGACGAGGATTTCTCCAGAGCTTACCCAAGCCCCAATGCGAATAATCCCCTGTTCGTCAAGGTTACGAAGCGAATCTTCACCGACGTTAGGAATTTCGCGGGTGATTTCTTCGGGTCCTAATTTAGTTTGACGAGCTTCAATTTCGTATTTCTCAACGTGAATTGAAGTGTAAACATCATCAATTACGAGACGCTCGTTAATTAAAATTGCGTCTTCGTAGTTGTAGCCTTCCCAAGGCATATAGGCAACGAGAATATTCTGACCAAGAGCAATCTCACCACCTTCCGTGGCGGAGCCATCGGCAAGAACCTGTCCTGCTACGACACTATCACCAACCCAAACGAGAGGGCGTTGATTTAAGCAGGTGTCTTGGTTAGAGCGCTGATACTTTTGCAAGCGATAAATACTTTCTAGTCCAGTATCATCAGCCTTAACCCGAATTTCGTCAGCAGAGACATAGGAGACTTCACCAGTAACTCGCGAGACGATGACCATCCCTGAGTCGCGGGCAGCTTGAGCTTCTAGCCCCGTTCCCACAAGAGGACGTTCAGGACGCAAGAGAGGAACTGCTTGACGTTGCATGTTCGATCCCATCAAAGCTCGGTTAGCGTCGTCATGTTCGAGGAAAGGAATCAGCGATGTAGCAACCGAGATAATTTGAACGGGGGAAACCGCTACGTAGTCAATTTCTTCAGGACTTGCTGTACCCCATTCTTGGCGATAGCGAATCGGGACGATCTCGTTAAAGATGTAGCCATCGTCGTTAGTGGCTACGTCTCCAGGAGCTACGCGAAATTCGTCTTCCTCATCCGCAGTCATGTATACGGGCTCTTCGTTCTTGAGCACCTTGCCATTTTCGACTGCGTAGTAAGGAGTCTCGATAAACCCGTATTGATTTACCCGAGCGTGGGTTGCCAAGGAACCGATCAGACCAGCGTTCGGACCTTCAGGCGTTTCAATAGGGCAGATCCGACCATAGTGGCTGGGGTGAATATCACGCACCGCAAAACCAGCACGCTCACGGGTCAAACCGCCAGGACCAAGGGCACTAAGACGACGCTTATGGGTCAACTCAGCCAGAGGATTAGTTTGATCCATGAACTGAGATAGTTGGCTAGAACCAAAGAATTCTTTGATTGCGGCTACTAAAGGCTTAGGGTTAACTAAGGATGCAGGCGTGAGGGCATCGACATCAGAAACGGTCATCCGTTCGCGGATGATTCTCTCTAGACGGTTAAGCCCGACACGCACTTGGTTTTGCAAGAGTTCGCCAACCGAACGCACGCGACGGTTACCCAAGTGGTCAATATCGTCGATTTCGCCGATATCAAACTTGAGGTTGATCAGATAGTTAATCGCAGTGAGAATATCCTTCTCTGTCAATACCCGCATGGTGTCAGGGGTATTTAAGCGCAACTTCTTATTGAGCTTGTAACGTCCCACCTTCCCAAGGTCGTAACGTTTGGGGTCAAAGAAGCGCGATCGCAATAGTTCACGACCACCTGACTCCGTAGGAGGCTCACCTGGACGCAACTTCCGATAAAGCTCTTTGAGGGCTTCGTCTTCGTCAAACTGACCTTCTTTGTCAATGGTTTTTTGGAAATACTCTCGATGGGTAAGCGCGTCAAGAATTTCGGCATCGCTTAGCCCGATCGCCTTGAGCAATACCTGAGCAGATAATTTACGAGTTTTATCAATACGCACCCAGACAAGATCGTTTTTGTCTGTCTCGAACTTCAGCCATGCACCTCGGTTAGGGATAAGGCTAGCGTTATAGGTGCGACGACCGTTCTTGTCAATCTCTTGTTTGTAATAAACTCCAGGGCTACGGACAATCTGATTGACGATGACTCGCTCAGCCCCGTTGATGATAAAGGTTCCACGATCTGTCATCAGAGGCAGATCGCCGATAAAAACTTCTTGCTCTTTTATTTCTCCTGTCTCTTTATTAATAAGCCGCGTGGGAACGTACATCTGTACGGCATAGGTGGCATCCCGACGTTTGGACTCATCAACACTATATTTTGGGCGCTTGAGTTTATAATCTTTGGCAATAAAATGGAGTTCCATTTTGCCCGTATAATCTGTAATCGGTGAGAAACTCTCAAGCTCTTCAATAAGTCCTTCTTCTAGGAACCATCGAAAACTCTCCCGCTGGATTTCTACAAGATCTGGTAGAACGAAGGCAGGAGTAACAAGAGTAGACTTATTCATGCACTAATGACTGCAGTTTTAGTGGGCGGAGTATATGTCAAGTTTTGAGTCAAGACATAAGCACATTATCCTAACCTAGCAGCGATCTTATTGTCAAGCTATTTTCGGATTTTAGTTGCAAGTCGTTCAGAGTACGTTTAGAGTAATTGGTCTTTTTACTTTTTCTTTCGGTTTTCATCTAAGTATTTTTCTCAATAAGGCTCAATAAAGTTCAATAAGTTTTTCAGCCAGTCAAGCAATATGGCAATCAATGCGGCAATACCATGATTCTCTAGACATTGCTCAAAAGAAAGTCGCTATAGATATGAATAGATTACGGACTAGGAGTTTTACACTGATTATTTGCGGCTTATTTGCGGCTAAGGTAAAGTCGAGCTGTGGTTTCCAGTCGGATATTTGTCATTCCTATCCCCAAAACAATGAAAAATAATAGCTGTTTATTTAAAAAAATGTCGGAAAAAATATATGCTAATTGATAATTACTAGCATTAATATGCTGTAGAATTTGCATAATTTGATTTTTATTACCATGTCTAAATTGTTGGATACCCTAGTCGCGGGCGGAATTACCATGATTCCCCTGATGATTTGTTCTTTTGTTGTAGTTGCCTTGGCGATCGAGCGTACGATTTTTTGGTCGAGGAGCAAAAAACAGCAGAAGCGAGTAGTGCGGAAAGCGCTGCAAATTTATCAAGAAGATCCCAGCCAAGCCGAGGATTTTCTGCAAATGCATATTGATTTGCCGATCGCCCGTATTTACTTGGAAGCTCTATCGATTCCCGATGCTACCCCTACGGAATTTACCCTCGCCCTAGACTCACGTTTGCAAGCGGAAATGCCTAGTCTCAAACGTTTTAATAATATTTTTGAAATTGTTGTTGGCTTAGCTCCTTTGCTCGGACTGCTGGGGACTGTTACGGGGCTGATCGCGTCTTTTGGCTCGCTGACCCTTGGCGATGTGGGTGGTTCTAAGGCTCTCAATGTTACAGGAGGCATCAGCGAAGCACTTATTTCTACAGCTACGGGATTGATTGTCGCTGTGTTGGCTCTGGTTGCTGCGAGTATTTTTAGATCGCTCTATGCTCAACAAGTTGCCTACTTCGATCAATGCTGCACTCAATTAGAATTGCAACATTTGCGAGCGCATCGTCAGAAGGTAAGCGCCCATGTCTAGAAGAAACCGCCGTCGCCAAGATGCGGATTTGTCTGATCAGCCAATAGAAATTAAGAATGTTGTTCCGCTGTTGGATGTTCTGTTCGCCTTACTCACTTTTTTTGTACTGTCGTCTTTGTTTCTCAATCGGACTGAGGGTTTGCCCGTTAATCTACCTAAGGCTCAATCAGGAGCAATGCAAAAAACACCCGCTCGCGCCACAATTAGCGTCAATGAAAAGACGGAAGTATTTTTGAATAAGCAGAAAATAGGTATTAGCGAAGTAAGCGATCGCGTTAAACAGTTGCTCGAACCAAACCAAGACCTTGTAGTGGTACTGAATGCCGATCGCACAGTCCAGCATGGAGATATCATCCAAATCATGGATCAACTAAAGCAAATCCCGCGCGTCAAGATGGCGATCGCTACCAAAAATAACTAGTCAAACTAGTCAATTCCACCAGTCAATTTCATCCCTTAATTCATCCCTTAAATTAAGTAAATTAAGTAAATTAAGTAAATTAAGTTGTGAAAATTATATCAATTCACGAAAGTGTGACAACTCTTTTGTGAATTAAAAACTAAGCCTTGTAAAGGATTTCCAGTTAAGAAATAGCTACGCCATTTCTTAACTTGGTATTAAATGGTAAAAATCCATGGTAAAAATCCCCACCCGATATTAAATCTAAGTGCATCTAAGCGAACTACCCCATCTGAGAATCAACTCAAATATCAACTCGAATACTCGAATATAAGATAAATAAGCAGGAGTCCAATCTATGAATATACCCGATCGCCCCGATCGTCATGATGTCCAATCACAGCGAGAAAATCGCGCTTTAGCATCCTTACTATTCATAGGTGTTTTGGGATCTGCCTGTATTCATGCTGCTGTGATCAATGCCCCAGTCCCTACATTATGGAGACCTTCACCCCAAGTGTCAGAGGATACAATGGAAGTTGTCGTCGATCCGACGAGAGCCCCTGATGATAAAGTCTCAGAAATTACAAAGGAACCCGAACCAGTTGCCAAAACTGAGGAACCCCAGATTAATGAGACTCCAGCGATCGCCCTCGCGCCAGAAACGACGATTTTAAAGGAAGGTAAAGATGCGGCTGCACCAGATAATTTGAAACCGTTGTTGACTAAAGGGAACAGCGATAGTCAGATCCAGTCAGGAGGGGGGACAGTAATATCTAAGGATGGAATTGGTAGTGGGTTTGGAAATGCCAAAATCCCGACGGGATTTATGTTTGGCGGCAAAATTAATGGTAGCCCTAATGGCAAAAAGGATGGTGTAGTGGGAGGGAATATTAATGGCAAGCCCAATGCTAACGCCAATCAAAATAATGTTTTGCCAACTGTCCCAACTCCGCCTGCTGATACCAGACCCCAGAAACTTGAATGCTTAAGCTGTCCCAAGCCCCAATATCGCGGAAAAGAGGGAACGCCGAGGGTTACCTATGATATCGCTCCTGACGGTAGAGTGATCAATGTGCGTTTGCGCCAGACGAGCGGTGATGAGCAAACTGATCGCGAAACTATCGAAGCAATGAGTAAATGGCAATTCGATCCTAAAACAGTTCCTGAAGGCGGTAGAACTAATGTTAAAGTGCGCGTTACCTTTGAGGAAGAAGGTTCGCAATTTCAGCGCCAAAATGAGGAGCGCCGCCGTCGGGAGTCCGAACTAGCTGCACAGGAATCAGAACAGAGAAGGTTGGCAGAACAAGCCCGTCAACAAAGGGATGCGGCTTCCTCTAAATCGCCTGCACCGACAACAGAGCCTCTAGCTACTCCATCTTCGGCTATGTCAGAATCAGTGCCAACCAAGCCTGTGCCTGCGGCTGCTACGGTAGATTCAGCGCCAGTAACACTCCCAGTAACAACCCCAGTGACCGCACCTACTGCTACCGATCCATTGCCACCACCACCGCCACCACCTTTAGCCGAGCCAGTTGCACCCGCAGTGAGTGAATCTACAACTAAGCCTAAGTAAAACTATAGCTACAGCTCAAAAAACAAGAATTGATTAGCGGCGCGGCGCACCTCCAATCAATTTTTGGCTACATCTACAAGTTTTGCTTTGAATCAAAATCCAAAAGATGAGTGGCGGCGCGGAGCGCCGCCACTCATCTTTTGGGTTTGATTTGTAATAATACCAAGTTAAGAAAGTGATGTTGGGACATCAATCCAATTTCTTTGGATATGTGACTGTTGGGTTAAATCCATCAGCATCTGCGACCAAGCCCCTTCATAGAGACTAGGTGTCATAGGTTGACCAGTTTTGATTGCCTGTATCCAGCGATCGCATAGGGCAAGAACGGGCGCAAGACGACCATCGGTAAAGGTCTTCGGCAGGTCATATGCGGGCGGGATGGGGACGATTTCCATCTCTGGGCGATCGAGTTTACCTTGTCGCAAGCTGAACCCATGAACGTAATCGGCTTGATTGGAGCTTCCGAGTACTAGCGTTCCCTTCTCGCCATATACCGAGAGCCAATGACCGCGACCGCGATAGGTGACAGTGCTGAGGGAAATATTGCAGGGAGTACCATCGGCAAGTTCCAATAAAATGTTGCAAGTATCGTCGGCATCCACAGGACGCATAATCCCATTGGCATCGGGACGTTCGGTAATGCCCGTACTGAGTTGTCCAGAGAGGCTTTTAATATCGCCAAATAGCCAACGCACATAATCAAAGACATGGGAACCGATCGCCCCCAATGCGCCCCCGCCATAAGCTTTTTGGCTATACCAATTCCACAGGCGCTGTGGATCGGCACGACCTTGCACCAGCCAATCAATCGCAATCATCCGTTTTTTGCCGACGCGATCGCTATCTAGCAAATGTTTAAAATACCGCCACTGCGGGACATAACGAAATTCAAAATCTGTGGCTGTGACAACTTGTTTCTCTTGAGCGAGGCGATATAGGGCGATCGCTTCTCCTGCGTTCATCGTTACGGGTTTTTCGAGCAAAATATGCTTACCCGCCTCAAGCGCCATTTTTGCCTGCTCGTAGTGAAAACTTGGCGGCGTAGAGATGGTTACGGCTTGTAGTGACGGAAGCGCAAGTAAATCTTCTAGGCGATCGCAAGCATGGGGAATATCGAACTTGTCTGCTATTTGTTGCGCTTTAAGGCGATCGCGATGATAGACCGCCACAACCTCAGTTTCGGGATGAGTTTGCAGCGCAGGAATATGAATAATCTGCCCGAAACCAGTTCCGATAATACCAACACCAATTTTTGTCATACTTATTATTTTTTATTTTTTCTTATTATTATTTTTTCTTATTATTATTTTTTCTGCTATAGCTGCAACCAGTCTTGTTTGGAAAAAATTAAAGCCCAAAATAATGTTGCCGCGCTCCGCGCGGCAACATTATTTTGGGCT
>NZ_ALWB01000048.1 GCF_000332215.1 Pseudanabaena biceps PCC 7429 | reverse complement strand
TCATTCAAGTGACTGTAGCTATAGCAGGCGAGATAATTTCAAACGGGCTTTGAGAAAGGGTTTGCAACGCAAACCCTTTCTCAAAGCCCAAAAGTAAAAGCCTTGCTACATAAGGCTTTTACTTTTGGGCTTTGAGAAAAAAGCCGCTATAGGAGGAATACACAAGAAGTTAAGCATATTAATATGCAATTCAAGTAGCTCGGCATAAATTAAAAACCAAAACCAGAGAGCATACCGCCCGCGCAGCGGGCGGTATGCTCTTCTGGGTTTTAAGTTTACTTATGCCGAGGTATTTAATATGTAATTTAATGTGCAATTTAATGTGCAATTTAATATGCAATTATGGAAATTTATGAAAATATGCTTACTTATTCGCAAGTAGAACAGGCTTTAATCAAACTTGGATATGCTCCTGATTTCGATCATCCTTCCCATACCAAACTCACCGCTTTAATCCCTATCGATGGATATCAGTCACCAGTCGTATTGGAATTTCGGGAAGGATGGAAAAGCGAGTTAGGAGATGTAGCGCAATTACTACAGGTTGAGTGGCTGATGGATGATCGGGAAAGTGTTTTGATTCTGGATATTAATTCTCTTAAGGCAATAGATGATACCCCTGCAATTTTCACTGAGGAAAAATTGATACTGCGAGAAACCTTTGATCGTATCTTAGAAGCAATCTCTAGTGACGCAATCTCTAGTTCGTAAGCTAAATTATGGCTATTAATTATGGCTAAGGCTATTCCTGACAAATGCAAACGCTGTGCGATGCTTTCCGCTCATCAAGCTCAAGAATTACATGGAGGCGATTGCTGGGATCCTACGGTTTGCTATAGCCGTCGCTCCTATGCTCGCCATCGCGATCGCCGCAATCTTATCCGCGCACGCAAACGCTCAGCCTCAACCCCTGAGTTAGTAGTCAATACTGAGGAGTTTGCCAAGATATATTGGGCGGTATTGGTGGTTTATCGTGCAGCGGGAGCCTCAACCCCAATCCATGCGATCGCGGCGCAAGTATGGCAAGGGCAAGATAAGTTTGCAGCGATCGCCCCAATTCACTGTGCAGGCATGACGGCTTCTCAAGTTCACACCTATATCAAAAAGATGCTGGACTTATTGGATTCCCATTATCAAATCAAGAAGTTTGCCAGCCAAGAGCGGCTCGATCCTTGGCTTTGTCCCCTGCGTCCTTGTCCTTGTTATCCTCTTTAAGAATCAGAAAGTTATCGTCATCCAAGCCCCCTAGGCGATCGAACCTAGCCGATCGAATATAGTTTACCCAATAAAGGCATCTAAAATGGAACTAATATACGAGCTTTTTGATTCTAGAGTATTTATACCCCACGGACATTGCTATTTGTGGAATCCTTCGCTGGTATGGCTGCATATTTTATCTGATTTATTCATAGCGATCGCTTACTATTCCATCCCAATTAGTCTAGTTTATTTTGTCCACAAGCGTGAAGATTTACCTTATCAGTGGATTTTCGGATTATTCAGTCTATTTATAATTCTTTGTGGAACTACCCACTTAATAGAGATATGGACGCTTTGGCATCCCACCTACTGGATATCTGGGATAATCAAAGCTTTGACCGCGATCGTCTCGATTTTTACCGCAGCTAGTTTTGCACCCTTGATTCCTCAACTTCTTGCTTTACCGAGTCATTCTCAATTAGCTGCGATCAATGTTGCTTTAGAACGTGAAATTGCAGAACGCAAACAAACCGAACTGGAACTAATCCGCAGTCGCGAGCTGAGGGAAGCAATTTACAATGAATCCGCCGATGCTATTTTTTTAGTCGATTCTATTAGTTTGCTAATTTTTGATTGCAATCAACGGGCTATAGAAATGTTTGAAATCAATCAAAAAGAAGATTTGATTGGGATAGCAGGGCATACCCTCCAAAAAAAACAATTTACCGACAATGAGATTAGTAAGATTGTTGGAGATATGCAGAATTTCGGCTTTTGGAGCAGTGAAATAGAATATGTGACGAGAAAAGGTAGGTCTTTTTGGGGCAGTATTGCTACTAAACCGATCAATGTTGCGGGCAAAGCGATTAATATGGTTCGGGTTAAGGATATTAGCGATCGCAAGGAGGCTGAGGAAAGGATTCGCAGACTGAATATTGAGCTAGAAGAGAAAGTAAAAGAGCGCACCCTCGAACTATCAAAAGCCAATGCCGAATTAGAGATTGAAGTTGGCGAACGGAAACTTGCACAAGAACGCTTCTACCTCGTCCTCAAAAATTCGCCAATCACCGTTTTTATGCAAGATCGGGAGTTGCGATACACTTGGTTTTATAATCCTGCTTTAAGAACTAATTATGAAGAAATCATCGGAAAGAATGATTTTGATCTTTTCCTAGTTCCCGAAGATGCTCAAAGGCTAACTAGCGTCAAAAAACTGGTACTTAACAGTGGGGTTGGCGTGAGAGAGGAAGTATTTGTTATGGCTAACGGTCAAAAGCGATACTTCGATCTGACCGTAGAACCTTACCAAGATCGCAATGGAGAATTTAATGGAATTGGTTGTGTTGCTCTAGACATTACTTGGCGCAAACAATCAGAAGAGGAGCTAAGATCCGCCTACGAACGTGAGGTCGTGTTAACGAAAGAAATACACCATCGCGTGAAAAATAATTTACAAATTGTATCGGGCTTGCTTTATCTGCAATCCAGACAAGTTCAAGATCGGGAAATGCGGGAAATTATCAATAGTAGCCGCAATCGCATTCAGTCTATGGCGCTACTGCATGAAAAACTATATCAATCCAAAAATCTTGAAAATATAGACTTTATCGCATATATCAAAAGTTTAACTCGGAATTTGCAGACTTCCTATGCATCTAAATCCGCCGCAATTTCTTTGAATATAAATGCTGAGCCCGTTAATGTGGATATTGATACTGCCATCTACTGCGGCTTGATCATTAACGAGTTAGTCTCTAATTCCTTTAAATATGCTTTCCCAGAAGATCGTACAGGGCAGATTATGATTGAATTCGCTAAACATAGTGATGACTTCTACAACCTCATCGTTCGTGATAATGGGATAGGTATGACCGAGGCGATCAATCTCAAAGATGCGGAGAAATTAGGACTACAGCTTGTTTACTCTCTTGTTACCGAGCAGCTCAAAGGAGAAGTTTTATTAGAAAATTTTCATGGGACAGTTTTTAAAATTTCATTTAAAATTAAAAGTAATTAGGTTTTAACGACTTATGTCACAACCAAGTAAATTTTTGAAAGCATTGCAAAGCAACACTTTCAAAAATTTACTTGGTTTGGGTTTGAGCGCTTCGCACTATAAAACCTAACTAATAAAAGGAATCCATGACAACTTTGTAGCAACTTAAGGGAAAAAGCTTGTAATGTCAGCAAATAAAATTCTTGTAGTTGAGGACGAAGTAATTACAGCCAGAGTCATTTCTGAAGAGCTAACTGCGTTGGGATATACGGTTACCGATACTGTTACCTCTGACGAAGCCGCTTTAACTAGCGTGTCTCAAAATGCTCCCGACTTGGTATTAATGGATATCATTTTAAGGGGTTCGGCACAAGATGGCATTGCGATCGCCACAATTTTACGCAAAGAATTTAAAATTCCTGTAATTTACATTACTGCCCATACCGATGAAGCCACGCTTAACCGCGCCAAAATTTCCGAGCCATTTGGCTTTCTTGTAAAACCATTTGATGAGAGAGACTTACGGGTTGTCATAGAAATAGCCATGTACAAGCATCAGATAGAAGGACAACTGGCAAAAGCGAAGGAAGATGCGGAAGCCGCGACAAGGGCTAAGAGCATGTTTCTCGCGAATATGAGCCATGAGCTGAGAACACCGATGAATGGGGTGTTGGGTAGTACTGAATTACTCGCCGCCACCAAACTAACCGCAGAACAGCAAAATCTCGTACAAATCATTCAACATAGCGGCAATACTCTACTCGAAATTGTTAACGATATCCTTGATTTCTCTAAAATCGAAGCAGGAATGATGACCTTAGAAGCAAGAGAATTTGTTTTAGAGGATATTTTGTCGGCTATATGCAAGCTCTTAAACAAACAAGCCCAAGATAAGCAGATCCAGCTCAATTATGCAATCGCATCCCATCTTCCCAGCAAATTTATTGGTGATAGTACGCGCATGTACCAGATCTTGCTCAACCTGATTGACAATGCAATTAAATTTACACCAAGCGGACATATCGCAATCTCCATTAGCGGTCAATGTCCTAATCGTGAAACTGAGCCATTCCAACTCACCTTTGCCGTGTGCGATACAGGTATAGGCATTCAACAAGAATATCTAGCTAAACTCTTTCAAGCCTTTACTCAAGCCGATGATTCTATCAGTCGCAGATATGGAGGTACGGGACTGGGTTTAGCCATTACTAAACGTTTAGTAGAATTAATGGGAGGGACAATCTGGGCGGAGAGCGGCGGTCACGTTGGCGGCAATCCACCCTTAAATTGGCTACCCACATTATACTCACAAGGTTCTATTTTCTATTTTGAGATCGGTCTATTGGCTAGTTCTACAAACACCCAATCTACAACCACTCAAACCGCAGAACCAGATGTCTACGAACTCAAAATTGATACATTGATGGCAGAGCAATTTCCTCTACGCATTTTATTAGTAGAAGATAACTTCTTCAATCGCAAAATTGCCAGTATCATCCTTGAAAAATTGGGATACCAACCCGATCATGCTAGTAATGGTTTAGAAGCGATCGCAGCTATCCAGCAAAATATTTATGACCTAGTGTTGATGGATGTGCAGATGCCAGAAATGGATGGCTTGACTGCGACCAAACTAATTCGTCGCGATATCAAATATTATCCTTGGATTGTGGCAATGACCGCCGATGTTTTGCCAGAAGATCGTCAAGCTTGTTTCGATGTCGGGATGAATGATTATCTGAGTAAGCCCTTTAAAACTCAAGATTTAGTGCGGATATTTTCTGTTTACATCCAGAGCAAGGAAAGCAATCCTACATCACTAAATTCTTAACTAAATTCTCAACTACAGCGCTTTGTGCTCAAACCCAAACCAAGAAGATTTTTGAAAGCTTTGCTTTGCAAAGCTTTCAAAAATCTTCTTGGTTTGGGTTTGAGCGCTAAGCGCTGTAATTTGCTCGCCAAGATTTTTCGCTAATACGGCGCGATTAGGACAAAGTGGAACTCCTCCATTGCGTAACGCCTCAGCAGCCCATGTATTACAGTTAAAAGCGGAGAAATATCTCGGCACAGCCGCATAGAATTTACTAACTCCATATTGACCTTTCCCGATCGCTGCTAAGCGATCGCCTTTGCCATTAACCGCAAAGGTCTGCTTCACATAAGCAAATAAATTTTGAAATCCTGCTTCCGATAGCTCGATTAGCAATACAGGAAATTTAAAAAACTTTTCTGGAGATTCCGCAAAACTTGTCACATGCATGACGCTAGCCGATGGAATGAATACCGCCCGCAGCATCGAAGGAATGGATTTGTCGCCAGCAAAATAAAACTGGCGATCGCCCCATCCCACCTCTACATAGGGAGCATCTTTCCATTCTTCTACACCAAAGGTTTCTCCTGAACTTTGCGCCCATGCTAAGCCCGAATGCCACTCATGCTGCACAAAATAAATCGTGCGAGTTTTTGTATTGGGCGCAGGAGGAAATAGCCCCGCAGTTGGACTAGGACAATAGAGAAAATAACTGGCGATCGCGATCGCAATTCCTAATAATATTCCTAAGCCTATCGCGATTTTCTGCTTACGGGTCATGAGCAATTTTAAAATAATGTGTTCATGCTAAATTTTAGGATGGGCGGCGCAAAGCACCGCCCATCCTAAAATTTAGCGTAATGTTAAAATAAGTCAATTATCTTTCTATGGAGTTGTGCTATGGTTTCGCAGCTAACCATCTCATCAACTGAAATTATTTACCCTGAAAGCGATGGTCAGCCCATGGCAAGTAATACAACCCATTTTATTTGGATTGTTACAATCAAAGAAAATCTGGACTGGTTTTTTAGTCAAAATCAAAATAGCGATCTGAAGATTTTTGTTGCAGGCGATCTGTTATGGTATCCAGTTCAAGGACGCAACGATCTCTCGACTGCTCCTGATATCATGGTAGCGATCGGTAGACCAAAAGGGCATCGAGGCTGTTACAAACAATGGTTAGAAGATAATATTCCACCACAGGTCGTATTTGAGATTCTTTCTCCATCCAATACTCAAGAAGAAATGGATAAGAAACTCCTATTCTATGATCGCTATGGAGTGGAAGAGTATTATATCTATGACTATGAGGCTAACCGCTTATTAGTATGGCTAAGACAAGGCGATAGCCTATCGCCTCTCGTTATTGTTCGTGGTTGGCAAAGCCCCAGATTAGGGATTCAGTTTGAAATTAATGATGAAACCTTAAAAATGTTTCATGCTGACGGTAATCCTTTCTTAAACTATGCCGAAATTCAAGATTTGCTAGCAAAGGAACGTCAGCGTGCCGACTCAGAAAAGCAACGTGCCGATCGCCTTGCGGCAAAACTTAGAGAATTAGGAATTGAGGCATAACAAAAGAAAGGGTGCGTTGCACCCTTTCTTTTTAGTTACGCAGATCGGCGATCGCACTGAGAGCGACATTAGCGATTGCTTGATCGGTTGCCTTGGGCAAATGGTAATACTTCCCACCACCTGCGGCGGCGAGTTCCTTGGCAAATCCCGTAGATACGAATTTATTTTCCGTATCAATGACTAATAATCCCAAATTCAAAGCCCGAATCTTACGACAAATATCAATTAATTCGGCTTTGATATCAGGCTTATTTTCAGGGTCGATCGGTTCACCCTGCGATCGCGCTAGAGGCACATTGCCCCGTCCATCCGTAATTGCCACAATCGTAACCGAGCCAACATCGCCTGACTGTCTAGCATTCATCGCCACCCGCACCGCCTGAGTTAAACCATGGGCTAGCGGCGAACCACCACCGCAGGGCATCGTATCCAAACGCCGACGCGCCGCCTCAATGGAACGGGTGGGGGGCAACAATACATCGGCTTTTTCACCACGAAAAGGAATCAGAGAAATTTGGTCTCGGTTCTGATAGCTATCGGTCAACATCCGTAAAGCTGCACCCTTAGCCGACTGCATCCGATTCAAAGCCATCGATCCAGATGCATCCACCAAGAAAATCGTCAAAGCTCCCGCCTTACGTGCTAGCTTCTTGGCTCTGATATCCACATCCTCAACGATCACTTTGCGATGGGGCTGACGCAATCTTCGCGCTTTTTGATAGGGAGCCGATGCGCGGAGGGTCGCATCGACGGCAATGCGATCGCTTTTGCCTTGGGGTAAAACTGGCTTGATATAGCGTCCCCGTTCTTGGGAATAAATCAGGTTGCGAGTTCCCGATCGCCCCTGCTTTTGCATCGACTGAGCAAAGAAAAGAACTTCTGGATCAAGAATTACACCCTCTGGATCGAAGATAAATTCTTCAGGAATTTCAGGAGATTCATCTTCCTGCTCTTGATCCTGTTCCTGATCCTCTTGATTCTCATCCTGCTCCTGTTCGCCATCATCTTGATTTGGCGGGGGCGGAGGTGCTTGTTGTTGCTGCTGTTCGGGTTGTTGTTGCTCAGGAGAAAGCGGCGATCGCGGTACGATTACCAATTCTACGGCTTGACGCAGATCGTCGGCGTTAACTTGAGTGCGACTTTCCAACGCCGCCGCCGCTTTGGCTACCCGTAAAGCAAATAACTCAGCACGATGTCCCTGCACACCACCACGTACAGCTTCCGCAACGAGGTACTGAATCTGCGCCCTAGAAATTGTCACATCAGTGAGCCATTCTCGCGCCAAAATAATCTGTGTCCGCAGATCGTCAATATCCGAGTCATAGCTACTTAAAAAGGCTTCAGGCGAATTGGCATAGCCCAATACCATATCTACGGCTTCCACCCGCTGATCGAGGGACAGAACTCCATCGGCAGAGAGATTGATTGCAATCCGATCCATTAGATGTTCGCCCAAGATGCCTTCTTCAGGGTTATAGGTGGCAATCAGTAAAGGCTGGCAGGGATGTTGGTAGCTGATGCCTTCGCGTTCGACTTGGTTATAGCCCGTGGAGAGAACGGAAAGCAGTAAATTAGAAATCTGCGGATCGAGTAAATTAATTTCGTCAATGTAGAGAACGCCCCGATGAGCTTCCGCTAGAATCCCTGGCTGAAATACGGTCTGACCTTCACGCACCGAACGACTTACATCCACAGACCCAATTAGCCGATCTTCGGTAATTCCTAAGGGAATTTGAATGAAGGGAGCAGGAATAACTTTAGTAGCTATTTCGCTCTTGTCCTTGTCCTTCATTGCCTTGACGAGAGCATCGTCCCATGTGTCGGGTTTGGTAGGATCGCAATTACTAAGGGAATCGACAGCAACTTCGATGGGCGGCAATAGGGCATGGATACCACGAGCGAGAACAGATTTGGCAGTGCCGCGTCTACCTGCGAGGGCGATACCACCAATGCCAGGATCGATCGCTGCTAGCAGTAAAGCGGTTTTAATCGCTTCTTGACCGACCACAGCCGCAAGCGGAAATGTGATGGGGATATTAGAGTTTGTGGTTAGTTTATTGGGCAGCGAAGAGACCATTTATCGACTTATGAGTTAAATAATATAAAAATTAGAAAAATTGAATTTTAAAGTAAAAAATTTTAAGTAGAAATTTTAAGTAGAAATTTCAAATAAAACTTTCAAATAAAACTTTACTTAAAATTTTAAGTAAAATTTTAAGCTTTGACTTAAATTATAGCGTTTAGCCGTCTGTGAAGCCACGCGATCGCCACAACGAGCGAGGCTACATTAAATCAAAAACACTGAAACCTGTAGCCCACACACAGCGTGCGCTACAGGTTTCAGTGTTTTTGATTATGCTCCTTCACGCAACTTATCAAGAATCGAACGATCTTCTAAAGTAGAGGTATCGCTGGTAATTTCTTGACCAGAGGCAAGCGATCGCAGTAAGCGCCGCATGATTTTACCCGATCGCGTTTTGGGTAGAGCCTCCGCAAAGCGAATCTCACTCGGACGAGCGATCGCGCCAATCTCAGCAACAACATGTTTTTTAAGTTCCTTCGCCAGTTCCTCACTAGGTTGGCGATCGCCTTCGAGAATCACAAAGGCAAAGATATCTTCACCCTTCAATTCATCGGGCTTGCCAACTACGGCTGCTTCAGCCACCGCAGGATGGGATACTAAGGCTGACTCGATTTCCATCGTTCCTAAACGGTGTCCCGCGACGTTAATTACATCATCGACCCGTCCCATTACCCAGTAATAACCATCCTCATCTTTACGAGCACCATCTCCCGCAAAATAAACATAATTACCATCTTTAGGGGGAATATGTTCCCAATAACTCTTACGGAAGCGATCGGGATCGCCGTAGACAGTCCGCATCATGCCAGGCCAAGGATGGCGCACGATTAGATAACCTCCCTCATTGTTCTGAGCGGGATTGCCATCAAGATCAACAATATCGGGAATGATCCCTGGGAATGGCAGGGTCGCGGAGCCAGGTTTAGTAGGAATTGCCCCTGGTAACGCGGTAATCATAATTCCGCCCGTTTCCGTCTGCCACCATGTATCGACAATTGGACAACGTCCACCACCAATGACGCGGTGATACCACATCCAAGCTTCAGGATTAATTGGTTCGCCAACAGTTCCTAATAGACGGAGTGACGTTAAATCGCGTGTGTTGGGATGATGTTCGCCCATTTTAATAAAGGAACGAATTGCCGTGGGTGCTGTATAGAAAACCGAAACCTGATACTTCTCAATTACATCCCAAAAACAACCCAGATTAGAGGCTCTGGGCGCTCCTTCGTACATCAATGTCGTTGCGCCATTGGAAAGGGGACCATACACAATATAACTATGTCCTGTAATCCAACCCACATCAGCGGTACACCAATAGACATCCGTATCCTTGAGGTCAAAAATCCATTTGGTAGTCATATGGCTATAGAGGTTATAGCCTGCTGTGGTATGCACAACTCCCTTTGGTTTACCCGTACTGCCTGAAGTATAGAGAACAAAGAGCATATCTTCGCTATGCATTGGCTCCGCTTCGCATTTAGCAGAAACGCCTTGCTGCAAGTCATGCCACCAATGATCGCGACCCGCACTCATATGAATATTTTGTCCCGTACGCTTGACTACTAAGACATCAGTAACCGAGGGGACGGCTCCATTGGCGATCGCCTGATCGACTTGGGCTTTTAATGGCACGATCGCATCTTTGCGCCAGCCACCGTCAGCGGTAATCACCAATTTCGCTGCGGCATCGATCAAGCGATCGCGAAGAGCTTCCGCGCTAAATCCACCAAAAACAACACCATGCACCGCGCCGATTCTGGCACAGGCAAGCATGGCGATCGCCGCTTCAGGAATCATTGGCATATAAATACCAACGCGATCGCCCTTTTGGACTCCTAGTTGTTTCAGAGCATTGGCAAACTGGCAAACTTCGCGATGCAGTTGGGCATAGGTAAGGGTACGCGAATCCCCATTTTCCCCTTCCCAAATTAACGCTGCTTTGTTTTTGCGCCAAGTACGCAAATGGCGATCAAGACAGTTGTAAGAAATATTGATTTTCCCCCCATCAAACCATTTCACCGAGGGCGGCTGCCAATCAAGGACAGTATGCCATTTCTCAAACCAATCTAACTCCTTATCCGCGAGATCTGCCCAGAATGCACTTGGATCGGCTTTAGCGCGATCGTAGATTTGGTGGTACTCCTCAAGACTCTTAATATGGGCAGCTTGCGAGAATTCAGCAGTTGGTTCAAACAAGCGCCGTTCTTGCAATATTGATTCAATCGTAGGTTGGGACATAGTTATTAAGTAATTACAAAAACTTAAGTCAGGAAAAACTTAGGAAAAATGAATATTTAATTTTTTTGCGATCGCCAGATCCCTAGGAATTTTTTGATTCAGTTTGCTTAGCAACACTTTAAAAAACTTTCCTAGTTCAGATGCGATCGCAATGCACTGAGATAATGCACTGAGATTTTGCTTAGATATCTAGTGTAAATTATGGAGAATCTTTAATCGAGAAATAGTAAGATTCCGCAACGATTAGCAACATCAGCAATTATTTTAGCGATTATTTTAGCGATTATTTGTGGGTTGTTCTTAACTATAGCCACAGTCACTTGCCTTAAGACAAATCAAAACCCAAGAATTGATGGGCGGCGTTCCGCGCCGCCCATCAATTCTTGGGTTTTATGTCCTGCTGTCACCACTTGCATTAGGACAAAATCGAAGAGAACATCGGCGCTCCGCGCCGATGTTCTCTTCTTATACCAATTCACGAAAGTGTGACAACACTTTTGTGAATTAAAAACTAAACCCAGTAAGGGTTTTCAAAGCTCAAAATGGCGTAGCCATTTTGAGCTTTAGTATTAGACGCATATCGAGGTAAGGCAGGCTTTGATATGGTTTGGGGGTAGCATAACTAAAAAACAAAACCAGAGAGCGTACCGCCCGCGTAGCGGGCAGTACGCTCTTCTAGGTTTTAAGTTTACTTATGCCTAGCCACTTAAATATTATTTTGTGGGATTATGTTATGGGGAATGCAAGCCCATCTACGAAATCGATGTAATTAATTAAAAAACCATGAGTAGGGGACTTATGCAAAATTTTTCTCCATATACAACCTATGGATCGCTACTGGCTAAAAAACAAGGGAAAGGCTTCTCAGAACTAGAAGCCAAGGATATTTTGTGCCAAGTAATCGCTGAATTAATTAGAATGCACGAGCAGAAACAATCCCATGGCTCCATTTCCCTAGAGACCATTGCCTATGAAGAGCATCGGAGGCAGATCGTACTGCTATCAGGTAATGGAAGCAACAATCCCATTTACTTAGCACCAGAAATTTTATTAACGAGAAAGGCAACTCCTACGGCAGATATTTACGCACTAGGAGTCGTTATGATTGCACTATTAACAGGTTCGCCCCCCGAAGACTTAAAGGCTCCTAATAATAAGTGGAATTGGGAAGAGCGTTGTATTGTTAGCGATCGCCTGACCCAAATCCTTAATATGGCTCTATCCCCTGCCCTCGACCTGCGCTATGCCAATGCTGGACAAATGCTACTTGCCATACAGCTACCTATTACCGCAATTGAACCACTATTGGAAGACCATATTAATCCATCACATAATCCTGCAATTCTCTTACCTTTACCTATTCTTCCTAAACCGTCTCAGCCATCAAAAATATCTCAAGCAACCCCATCAACTCCTGAATCAACTCCTGAAATAGATGCACCAAAACAACGAAGTGGAGAAAACATGGGAGCAAATAATAGTAATAAAATGCAGAGTCTTAAAGCCAACCTTCCCAATTCACCAACCTACAGGAGATCAAAATTTTCCGCAAAATCTTCTCAAGCTGCATTTAAAAATAAAGGGAAAAGTAGAATCCGTATGCTCCTTGTCATAATTTTAGGTACTGGAGTTATTGCTGGATTAGGAGTTATTGCCTATTTCTTTTATACATTCTTTTATACACAGATTAAACTAGATGAAACCACCAAGAAAAACCTAGTATTTTCTAATACTATTACTGCACTAACCACTACATCAACAAATATCGCAATCACTCATATTTATGATGAGAAAAATGAGAAAAAAGCTAATGAAAATGCAGAGAAACTAATTGCTTTAGCTAAAACAAAATATGATAATTCAGGTAATTTAACTGAAGCAAAAATCATCTTACAGGCGGTTCCAGCAAGCGCAAAAATTCGCAAAAAAGTTGATTTTCTTTTGTCAAAATGGCAAGAGGACAACACAAAAAATGGTAATTTAATACAAAAAGCCGAACAAGCTGCTAAAAATGGCAAGTGGCAGCTAGCGATCGATACTATTAAGAGTATTTCATCTACTCCTTACTGGCAGAAGCGGGGGCAAAAAATAGCAAACGAAGCTAAGAAAAAACTAGTAACTCCTATTATCCCACCACCTCAAATTACATCTCCACCTTCTCAAGATATTACACCTCCTATCGCAGATACCTATAATCCACCCCCAGCAAGGTATGAAGCTCCCGCAGAGCCCTATACACCGCCGCCAGCAAGGTATGAACCTCCCGCAGATACCTATACGCCGCCGCCAGTATACGATCCACCTCCAGCAAATTCAACTAGACAAGCCCCACCACCACCGCCAGCAAATTAAATATTTCCCTTGCTAAATTTCCTCAAAGTAACAACAATAAAGATTATGACTTCTAAATCTTGGGTTCTTCATTCATTACCCTATGGGTTGATTTTGTCAGGTTGCATTTTAGGGATTTTAGAGTTCTCCAATCCTCCAACTGCATATAGTCAAAATCGTACTTGTAACATCGGTTCGCTTCCCGCTCATCCTGGCAATTACAAGATACGAGGTACTATTTCTCTTAAAAAAGAACTTTTTCGAGAAGCACTAGATTGCTTTGAGATTGCTTTGCAAGATGAGCGCGGGCGAAAGGATCCTGAACTTTGGAATAATCATGGCTTGGCTCTCGCAGGATTGAAAAGATTTGACGAAGCGATCGCATCCTACGATAGAGCTTTACAAATTAAACCAGGAGGGAAATTCGTAGATCGCTCACAACCCCTCGTACAAGAAGAAGATTACTATTTATGGTGGTTTAATCGCGGGACAGCACTCCTTGACCTTAAACGATATCAAGAGGCGATCGCCGATCTAGATCAGTCTCTAAAGATCAAATCAGACTATGGATTTGTATGGTTTTTTCGAGGATTAGCACTATTCAGATTGGAACGCTACGAAGAAGCTCTCATCTCCTATCGACGCTCTGTTTTGCTATCTCCCAATTCATCCTACATTATTAAAGCTAAACACTTTTTCAGCGTTCAAGACTATGTAGTTTACTATGGTGAAGCAGAAGCAAAGACCAGATTAGGTCGATATAAAGATGCAATTCGTGCCTTCGAGCGAGGAAAGCGCATTAGGCTTGGTAATCCTGAGATTAAATTATTTCAGAGTAATATTGACGAAATTACTTATGAGAACTACATAGAAGGAGTTTACTCGCTCGAACGAGGTAACTACTCCCAATCATTAAATACGTTCGATCAAATTATTGCAACTAATCCTAATTATGCTAATGCATGGTATGCCAAGGCTGATACTTTATTCGCTCTCAAACGTTATGACGAAGCCATTAAAGCTTTCGATCGCGTTACATCAATTGAGCCTGATGACTATGCTGGCTGGTATAAAAAGGGCAATGTCTTAAGAGAATCTAAACGGTATGAAGAAGCCTTACAGTCTTATCAGAAAGCAATTAGTTTGTCTGGGGGCTTTGCTGAGGTTTGGCACAATCAAGGGCTGATTTTTTATACTCAGGGTAAATATGTCGATGCTATTAATGCTTACAATCGCTCTCTTAAAGCAAATACTCTTTGGGGAGGTGTAGAGAGAATTAATACTGAGTATGGTCTGGCGGCAAGTTTATATGGTGCGGGTCGCTACAAAGAAGCATCTTTTACCGTAGAAAAAGTTCTCAAAGAGAAACCCAATCATAAACAGGGTTTAGAACTACGAAAGTTGCTTAAAAGTGTCTTATAGCTATATTCACTTAAGTCAGGAAATCAAACCCCATAGAGAGTTGCGGCTCGAAGCGCCGCAACTCTCTATGGGGTTTGATTTTACTGAATAAGAGCGTACCGCCCGCTAGGCGGATAGTACGCTCCTTATTTGATGTTATTTTGGTTCGGTATAACTAAAATTTAGGGATTTTTATGAGCAAACCGATTCAACAGTTGGTTGATGAACTACCCCATAGTAATTTGACCGTTACTGTTTTACAATCGCTCGATTTCATCGCTCCTGGTGAGTGGCAAAATGTAGTTGGTTTTGTTAACACCATTAAAACCGTGACTGGTGAAACTGACCAAGACCTCATTCAACAAATTGGCGAACGAGCAATTTATCTTTACAACGACCGTTCTCAAGGATACCAACGAGCCCTATGGCTCTATCAAACAGTTGATAGTACAGATAAAGCACTCGGTGCAGCAGTCTTGGCGAATAAAGTTGGTGAAAATATTCCTCTTGTGGGTTTTTTAAACCAAGTAACTCCCAAACCCGAAAAATCACAAGTGATCGATCTATGCCTGAAATTAGTTGCAGAGTCAACCGCCTTCTGTCACATTAACGGTGTTCCTCCAAACAGCCTTGGGGATTTTGTCTCATCGTTAGAAGAATACAGTGGTGAGTCATTAATCAGGATGTTTGCCTTGGTTTGCTTTGACGGTTTGCTCCCCCTAGGTCCCGATTTTATTCAACAGACATCATCTTGGATTAGTCGGATCAGTCCGAGTGAATTAGAACAAAACTCAACCTTCCAAACCATCAAAGATGAGATTCTAGGTCAAGGCTCTGCCAGCAAACTGAGCTTTATCGGCGAAAGCTTCAACTCAGTTAAAGGCTGGATGAATAACCTAGTTGTCTCAAATGACTTGTCACCAGCAAAGATTACTAGCAACTTGCAATCTTTTGCTAATTTTTCAGACGATAAGTTAAATTACCTTGCAGCCTATCTAGATGTAGCGACGAATTACTACGAACATACTGGTACACAAACCATTGCACGTCGATTGATCGAACGAGCGATCGCGGAAATATAAATCCTCAAACGAGCAAGGATGGGCAGCGCTTTGCGCCGCCCATCCTTGCCTTACCTTAATAGTTACTATCGGCGACGCAAATGCCTTGGCATTTAATGCCATTGGTAGCAGTACGCAAGCAATGCGAGCAGAGTATTAGTTCTTCTTTACGTTCCGATTTAGTTTGGCTATGGTGATCGGGCAGAGATTGATTTGTCATATTGCTAAGGCTAGATAATAAAGCTAGATATAATACCAATTTCCAAAAGTATGGCTACACTTTTGGAAATTAAAAACTAAACCCAGTAAGGGTTTTCAAATCACAAAATGGCGTAGCCACTTTGTGATTTGGTATAACTAGAGCCTGTGCTGCCTGCTAAGTGGGCGGTACAGGCTTTTATATACTAAGCGCAATTAAATATAAAATCCTCCAAGCTGTAGCACACGCGCAGCGAGCGCTACAGCTTTTGACTCTGGTTTTTAATTATGCCCAGCTACTTAATCAGGGTTTTGAGTTTTCATTTTGCCTAAGGCAAAATGAAAACCGCAATAGCTACTTACAGAATAAATCGATCCTAGCCTGCATTTTCCTACTTTGGATAAGCTTTGACCGTAATGTAAAATTATAGTTACTGCCATTGTTTAACTTTCCCTTTCCCCTCATGCCATTTTCCTCCGTCATTCGTTCATTAACGCGCTCTCCTCTCACTGACGAACTAGAAAATAAATTGATGCGATCGCATCAACTGACACTTTCGGGGCTATCGAGAGTGGGAAAAGGCATTGTCAGTTCGACTTTGAGCCAAAGGCAAGAAAGCCTGATGTTAGTCATTACCTCGACGATTGAGGAAGCGGGACGATGGTCAGTACAGCTAGAAACGATGGGTTGGCATATCGTTCATTACTACCCAACTTCGGATATGTTGCCCTACGAGCCATATCAGCCAGAGTCAGAGGTCATCTGGGGACAAATGCAGGTATTGGCGGATTTAGCGGACTGGCAGGAGCAAGAAGGAGAAAAGAAGAAAATGGCGATCGTGGCAACTGATCGCGCATTGCAAAAGCACTTACCCAGCCCGCAAAAATTTAACGAATATTGCGTAATGTTGGAAGTTGGCTCGGAGATTAAACTACGGGATCTAGCGACAAATCTAACCCTCATGGGCTACGAAAATACTTCCACTGTAGAAGTCGAAGGACAATGGGCAAGACGGGGCGATATTATCGATATTTTTCCCGTATCCAGTGAGATGCCCGTTCGGATCGACTGGTTCGGCGATGAAATCGAACGGATTCGTGAATTCGAGCCAACGACCCAAAGAGCGCTGGATAGCATTCCTTCGGTATTGCTCACTCCTATTACCTATGGGCATATTCTTGGGGATGAGCCCTTGTCCGATTCGGATTTAGAAGATGAGTTCAGCGGCAAAGGATTTGCAGTCCATCCCTTATCTAGTGCTTCGCTCTTAGATTATTTGCCCAAACCAGAGCAATGTCTGGTGGTTATAGACGAGCTAGAACAATGTCAAGCCCATTGCGATCGCTGGTATGAGTCAGCTACCGAAATTTTTACGGGGGGAACAGAAATACTCCATCGCTCTTTTGCGGATTGTTTGCTCGATATCGCCAAATTTAATCGTCTCGATCTGTTTGAGCTAGCAGAAGAAAATCGTGGCGTAAATATGGCTAGTCGTCCAGTCCCCGCTATTCCCCACCAATTTGCCAAAATTGCCCAAACAATTCGCGAATATCGTGAACAGAAGTATAAAATCATTCTTGTTTCGGCACAGCCTTCACGAACTGTTGCCCTACTACAAGAGCATGATTGCCAAGCTCAGTTCATTCCCAATGTCAGAGACTTTCCTGCGATCGACAAAACCCATAACCTCCGCATCGCCGTTGCTTTTAAATACTCAGGCACGGCGGAAATTCAAGGGTTCGTTTTGCCTACCTATCGAATTGTGGTAATTAGTGATCGCGAATTTTTTGGTCAGCATGCCCTAGGCACGCCCAACTATGTCAGGAAGCGAAGAAGAGCCGTATCTAAACAAGTCGATCTCAATAAACTCGCGCCAGGAGACTATGTCGTTCATAAAAATCACGGTGTCGGTCAGTTCCTCAAATTAGAGAAGTTAACGGTCAACAATGAAACTCGCGAATATCTAGTTCTGAAATATGACGATGGATTACTGCGCGTTGTTGTTGATCAAATGTCGATCCTGTCCCGCTATCGCGGCATGAATGAGAGTAAGCCCGAACTACATAAAATGACAGGCAAGGCATGGACAAATACTACGAATAAAGCCAAAAAAGCAATTAAGAAGATTGCCTTCGATCTTTTAGAACTCTATGCTAAGCGATCGCAACAGGTCGGCTATGCTTTTCCCCCCGATAATCCTTGGCAGCAGGAAATGGAAGATTCCTTCCCCTATCAAGCCACCCCTGATCAGTTGAAGGCAACTCAGGATGTCAAGCAGGATATGGAAAGCTCGCGCCCCATGGATCGCCTCGTCTGTGGTGATGTCGGCTTTGGGAAAACTGAAGTTGCCATTCGCACAATTTTTAAAGCGGTGACCACAGGCAAGCAAGCAGCTCTGCTCGTACCTACCACCATTCTCGCGCAACAGCATTACCACAGTCTGCAAGAGCGCTATGCCGCCTATCCCATCAATATTGCTTTGCTCAATCGCTTCCGCACCAAAGTCGAGAAAAAAGAAATCTGCCGCAAACTAAAGACAGGCGAACTAGACATCGTCGTCGGTACGCATCAACTACTATCCAAGGATGTTGAATTTAAGGATTTGGGGCTATTAGTGATTGATGAGGAACAACGCTTTGGGGTGGCGCAGAAAGAAAAAATTAAAACCATGAAAACAGAAGTGGATGTATTAACACTCTCCGCCACACCAATCCCCCGAACCCTATATATGGCGATGTCAGGAGTTCGGGAGATGAGCCTAATTACCACGCCGCCACCCTCAAGACGCTCAATTATGACCCATCTTTCGCGCTACAACCCCGAACTAGTGAGAGCGGCGATCAGACAGGAACTCGATCGCGGGGGACAAATTTTTTATGTAGTATCGCGTATTGACGATATTGAAGAGGTTTCCGCAAGGGTGCATGAAATGTTGCCGTCGGTAAGAATGGCGATCGCCCATGGACAAATGCCCGAATCGGAACTGGAATCCACCATGCTCAATTTCAGCAGTGGCGAGTCAGACATGATGATCTGCACCACGATTATCGAATCGGGGCTAGATATTCCTCGGGTTAATACGATCATTATCGAAGATGCCCAAAGGTTTGGCTTGGCACAGCTCTATCAATTGCGCGGTCGGGTCGGACGCGCAGGCATTCAAGCCCATGCGTGGTTGTTTTACCAAGAAAAAGGGGAACTTACCGATATTGCTCGCAAACGACTCAAAGCGATTCAAGAATTTACCCATCTTGGCTCAGGCTATCAGCTAGCCATGCGCGATATGGAAATTCGTGGTGTGGGAAATCTCCTCGGCGCAGAACAATCTGGTCAAATTAATACCATCGGCTTTGACCTTTATATGGAAATGCTCCAAGAAGCGATCGCCGAAATACGCGGTTCCGAAATTCCTGAAGTCGAGGATACGCAAGTAGATCTGCCTATTACCGCCTTTATCCCTACCGAATATATCCCCGATGGCGATCGCAAGATGAGCGCCTATCGCACCGTCGCCTCCGTCAGCTCTCGTCGTGAATTAATGCAAATTATTGAAGAGTGGCGTGACTGCTATGGCAAAGTCCCCGTCCCTGCCATGCAATTGATAAAAGTCATGGAATTAAAACTCCTCGCTAAACGGATCGGCTTTTTCCGTATTAAACCCGAAGGCAAACAACATGTCGTTCTAGAGTCTAAGATGGAAGAACCAGCATGGAAATTACTTCATCAGCATTTGCCCAGCCATTTACAGCCGAGATTTGTCTATAGCAAAGGTAATGTTACGGTTAGAGGATTAGGGACGCTCTCCCACGACAAGCAGCTTGACAACTTAATTGAATGGCTAGATACTATGCACCTCGCAAAATCTGAAGCCTGATATCTAAAGCCTGATATCTAAAGCCTGATATCTAAAGCCTGATATCTAAAGCCTGATAAGTAGTTCGGCATAATTAAGAACCAAAACCAGAAAGCATACCGCCCGCTGCGCGGGCAGTATGCTCTTCTAGGTTTTAAGTTTACTTATGCCGAACTACTTACAGCAATTACCGATCAAACGAACCATAATGAAATTTTTGAAAGCGTTGCGAAGCAACGCTTTCAAAAATTTCATTGGTTTGGGTTTGAGCGCAAAGCGTTGTAAAAGCTAACAGTCGATTCCCCAGATCTAGCGAAAATTTTCTAGCAAACAAATAAAACAAAATATGCCAGATGCTCAAATTAGTGTTATAAAGTTCGCAAACTAGACGCAACCAATTCAGCCAATTAAAAAATTAGTGCCAAACATAGAAGCCAGCATTATTTTAGACGGCATTGTTACGAGGTGATTTCTTCAATGGAGAGCAATAATATCCGTAGTAGTTCTTACGAGCAGACCCTCGCGGGAGTCACCAAGGACTTGTCAGATCTGCGGTCAAATATCTTGGGCAAGCTCAGCCGCGAAATTTTAATTTTACAAGCCCAGAAAAATGCCCTTACCGACGATATTCAACGTCTCCAGTCTCAACGTAAAGAGCTAGAGGTGTTGACTGTCGCCCAGCAAGGCATGAATCAACAGGAAATTCAACGCCAGCAATGGATCGAACAACTCGCCCAAGCAATTACCTTTCATCTCAAAAATGATGTGATCGTCACTAATTCCAAGGTGCTCAACGATCATTCTGAGAATTTCGAGCAGCTAATGCTGAATCTGGATAGTGCGATTAGAGCTACTTTTCAGTCTTTACAACGGGATGTCGATACTTATCAGCGTGATCTCGATGATCAGATGCAGCGTATGTACGCCCAGAGACAGCAAGGCGAATTGATGCTCTCGGCACTGGTTGAGAGAATTGATGAATATTTACGCCGATCCACCAGCGATCGCTACAGTGGCGGTGGCAATCTAGGCAATCTAGGGGGAAATCAACCTACAAGCAGCTTCACGGGGACATCTTCTGGTCTTACGGGGGCGATCGGTAGCAATACCACCGCACCTGTTACACCTAACGGCAATGGCAATTACAACCAAGTTCAAATTCCCACCTTCAATAGCGGGCAATTTCGGCAGTATGACACTCGTCCCTACGATGAACCGACAGAGCCTTTCAAAGCCCTAGATTTAGAACCTCCGATCGTAAAGCCCGCAAAGCGCCTTAATGATTGGTGGTTTGGATTTATTTTAGTATTGGGGGCTTCGGTGGTGCTGTCCTTCCAGAATATTCTGGTCAAGGTAATCTTCTCTAACTCCACCATTCTGGGACTATTTAGCTTTGGCGGGTTGATCAAGCCCAGCGTCCCAAACTCCTTTATGTTGCTGCTGTTGCGAATGCTATTTGCCACGCCTATTATGTGGCTAGTCGCCAAGTTTATTTTTAGAGTGGATGTCATGCGCGACTTCCAACAATTGCTAACGCCTAGTCGCCGACTATTGTTTTGGCGAGTTGCCTTTAGTGCGCTATTGCAATTTGCATCCTTTGCCTTTATCTATGTCGCTCTAGGTATCTTGAACCCAGGATTAGCCGTCACCTTATTTTTTATCTTCCCCACCGTTACGGTACTAATGGCTTGGTTCCTCTTTGGCGATCGCCCTAGTAAAGAGCGTTGGTTTGTAATCGGCGTGATTTATCTGGGGATCATGCTGACCTATAACATTTTTGGAGTGACTAAGCCCGATACTTGGGGAGTAGCTGCCGCGATGCTCTCAGGCATCTCTTTTGCAGGATATATCATCACCTCGCAAGCTTGCTTCAAACAGCTAAATCCTGTTTCGTTTACATCCATTAACTTTGCCATTATCTTGTTACTGTGTTTTGGTACTTTACCCTTCACCTTAGCTTCGCTCTCCTTCAATGGCTCACTGATATTCATGTGCTTCCTGATTGCCTTAACTACCCTAGGTGGATATCTGCTGACTAGTTTCGGGACAAAGTTGATGGGAGCAGCTCAAGCTTCGATTGTTAGTGCGAGCGGTCCCGTATTTACGACATTTTTAGCATTTACAATTTTGGGCAACAAGCTCGATTTCATCCAATTATTTGGGGTGTTTATGGTTACAGGTGGAGTCGGACTCCTCAGCTTACAAAATATGTATAAAAAACCTGCCAAGTAACAGAGCATAATTAAAATCGAGAGCTAAAACCTGCGGCGCAGGTTTTAGCTCTCGATTTTATAGGGTTTTCAAAGCTCAAAATAGCTACGCCATTTTGAGCTTTGGTATAAGGGTTTTCAAGTTACAGCAATTATTGATCAAACGAACCACAAGGAAATTTTTGAAAGCGTTTCTTCGCAACGCTTTCAAAAATTTCCTTGGTTTGGGTTTGAGCGCAATGCGCTGTAAGAAATGGCGTAGCCATTTCTTAACTTGGTATGAAAAGGTGAGATGCTGCTCTATCCCATCTCACCTTTTTGAACTAAAATCCTGTAAAGTAGCTATTACAATTCCTCAGGGACAAATTGGTTTCACCAGTGGTCAAAAACTCACATCATCAAGAACAGGAATCGGCAACATCTTCTTCGCAAGCTCATCTACTGATGCGATCGCTTTGGCGCGGACTAGCTCGCGAACAGGGGCTGCCAGTATGGGCTTTGTTGGCAGTTTTTTTGGTGATGTTACTTTTGTGGAACTGGCAATTAATCGCAGCCACTGGCACAGGAATCGGCGCGATGATTGCCGTCTATGTGATGCAGGACTGGAATTGGAATGTAATTTTATGGCGCATTCAGAGATTTTTGCAAAGTCCCTATCGACATTTGCCCCTATCGGTGGCTAGTGGCACGAGTACAGTTTTCTTGACCTATACGATCTTGGCAGTCTGGTCAAATCAAGAAAATCATTGGTTAGCGGCGGCAAGCATTTTGCAACTAGGCGCAACCTTAGGGATTTTCGCGATTCTGGTACGCCAAGCTTTTAAACAATGGTTACAACGTCAGCAAGATAATTTCGATCAACTAATTGCCCAACTTACAGTCAGCGATGACCTAGCTAGACTCATTGCGATTAAACAGATCAATCAATACGTTCGCGATAATCGCTTACCTGCGGCGCAGGAGCGAGCGATCGCCGATTATTGCCAAATCCTGCTCAACCGAGAAACCGAGGTAACGATGCGGGACGCGATATTTGAGACCTTAGAAGTATTGCAATCGATTACGGCAAAACCCGCTCTCAAACGCTCAGCACATCATATTCCTTAGATTCATGCTCACTAAAGATCAAATCCTCGATCGCCAAGTTGTCTTGCTAGTTCAGAGTACTCCCGATGAAGAAACGGCAAGTGCGGTTAGTTTAATTGCATCTGTTCTGAAGGCGATCGCCCAAAAACTCAGACATACAACCTATATCGTGATCCAAGATATTGAAGGTGGCTGGTTACTTACCCCCCTGAGCAATCACGATAATCCCGAACTCGAAAAAACAACTATTTACGCCTATTGCGATCGCACTCCTGCGAATATTGATCGCCTAAAACTCAATGATGCTCAGCTCGAATGCGGTGAATACAATGTAATCGATATGCTCTTTCGCTTAATTGGCATGAAACAGGTAGATAGTATCGTGTTTTTTGATCGCGCCACGGATACGCAAAACGGGATTGAAATTGTCCGTTCCGAGATTGAAGAGCTCTGCGAAAAGCAAATTAAACGCGCTCAATTTGGACTTCAAAAACTAAACGAATTTAAAAATAATCCTGATATATCTAATATTGCCTGATCCCGAATCCCTAATTAACATCAGTTCGGATTATACAAAATCACAAAATGGCGTAGCCATTTTGTGATTTTGTATAATCCGAACTGGGTTTGGGTTTTAATTCCCAAAAGTGTAGCCACACTTTTGGGAATTGGTATTAAGCTGACAAATTTTAAAAGCCCGTTTCAAATTATTCCGAACTCACGTTAATTATACCCAGTTAAGAAATGGCGTAGCCATTTCTTAACTGGAAAACCCTTTTATTCATAACTATTCGTGATCGATAAAACCACACATAACGGCTCCATCGATAGAACCTTTACCGCTAACCAAACAGGCGAGATTATCTTTGTGACTCACGGTAACAATGCGATCGTAGGTTTTACCTGTAAGTAGATTGTCCGCGATCGCAACTACTTCAGGACTGGTATTAACGGCAAGGATAATTTGATGGGAATTAATATTTGCACTTTCAGAACGGACTTCGGTATGAGGAGGCGTAGGATTTTGATATAGAGCGGCGACGATCGCTGTTTGGGCATTGACTGGCGTAGCGAGAGCGAAACCTGAAATGGCGAAACCTGAAATGGCGAAACCCGAAATGGCTAAAAATGTGGCGACAATTGTACTTTTCATGACTGCCTCTAATCTGCGTTCTCTAATTGCTGACTACGAATTAGAAAATTAAATTTCTATAGATTTAATCTTCTGATGAAAGCAGCTAAGGCTGCTTCCTGCTATCAAACCAACCGAGTGGGTGAACATTACCCGTAAGCGATTAATTCAATAACAACATCATCAATCTTTATTGAAGAATGGCAAGTGACATCAGGTAGATACACCTGTGATTGCGATCGCAATCTCAAGTGATTTAGTGATAGGGTGGATGCAAATTCCCAGCTTCCAAAGCTTGAGAATTGGGCAGTTACAAACTGAGCGATCCACCATGAAACCGACAATCCATTCTTCCTTAATTATTTCAGGGTTAATTGCCGCGATCACCTCCATTAGCGCGATCGAATCAGCCCTTGCCGATCCCAATCAAATTCGTCAAGTTTTACAGACTAGAGAATGCGCGGGATGCAATCTTTCGCGAGAAAAATTAAGTTTTGCAAATCTGCGTGGCGCAAATTTACGCAATGCGAATTTATTCTCAGCGGATCTCAAACTTGCCGACTTGCGTGAAGCCAATCTCATTGGCGCAATCCTTGACAAAGCCGATCTCAGGGGAGCCGATCTCACGGGGGCAGATTTGACAGGAGCCTATATGTCTGAAACTAATTTATGCGGGGCGATTATGCCCGATGGTCAGAAATCCGTTGAAGGCTGTCCAAAAGCACCAAAATAGACAATCCTCGTTTGGATTTGTGTAGAATTGTATGCAAAGGATGGAGAAAGTTGGAAAAGTATTACCTAAAATCAATTAAAGCTTTAGTCTAGAGATTATTTGATTTCCCTTCCTGAAATATTTATTCGTCCCAGCGGAGTTCCGCCCTATGATTGACGCTATCATCATTTTTACTTTCATCCTCGCGGGAGCGGGTACTGGCTTCCACGGCATTGATTTCTTGCCATCGGACTCGATCGCTCATCTCAACATCCAAAATTTACGCTGGGTTACATTGGGTGTCGGCTCTGCGATCGGTTTAATCACGGGATTGGTTGTGCAAAATACCTATCGCCGTATCGAGTCGAATATTCGCTCGATGCCCATCGAGACAATTTTAGGGCGAGCCGTGGGTTTGGTCTTTGGACTATTAGTGGCGAATTTAATGCTAGCGCCCTTGTTCCTGATTCCGATTCCTGACAATTTTGATTTCATCAAACCCCTTACCGCCATCTTGGTCAGCATTATCTTTGCTTATTCGGGAATGACGCTCTCCGATACCCACGGACGCGCCTTATTGCGTTTGATCAATCCCAACAATGTCGAAAGTAGCCTATTAGCTGATGGTACTTTGCGTACGGCTACCGCGAAAGTACTCGATACCAGTACGGTAATTGATGGGCGCATTCAAACTTTGATGGAGACAGGTTTTTTAGAAGGACAATTATTGATTCCCCATTTTGTGATTCAAGAGTTACAAACGATCGCCGATAGCTCTAACGATCAAAAACGAGTACGTGGTCGAAGGGGACTGGATATTCTCAACAATATGCGCGATCAGTTTAGCGATCGCATCACCATTCACTCTGCGGATTATGAGGACTTACATACCGTTGATGCTAAGTTAGTACGTTTAGCTCAAGAGTTAAGCTGCACTCTGATCACCAATGATTACAACCTCAATAAAGTTGCTAATTTACAGCAGGTGGAAGTTTTAAATATTAACGATCTCGCCCAAGCTCTGCGCCCAACCTACTTGCCAGGCGATTTAATCGAAATCAAGGTACTCAAGGAAGGTAAAGAGGCTTCTCAAGGTATCGGATATCTAGAAGATGGCACGATGGTGGTAATTGAAGAGGGGCGCGAGTATCTTGGTAAACAAATTATCGTAATTGTTACGAGTGCTTTGCAAACTTCGGCAGGACGGATGATTTTTGCCCGTCACGAAGCGATTGCCACGGTTTAATTTAGCTATCTATTTAGCTATTTATTTATATTCTTAACTACCAACTTTTACTGCCTATGCAAGTTTTGCCCTCCCACACACAACGACAATTGGTGTCAGGCAGAATTGGGTGGGGGTGGCGACAAGCAACTTATCCTATTTCTGTAAATTTTATCTTTGCGGGCTTCTCGATCCTCGCCATTGCCATTGCTCGGCTATTAACAAAAGGCGAGTTAGATCTTTTGGCGATTACCAGTATTGTTTTGGTCTTCGGTTTAATAATTGGAATATATACGGCTAAGTCCGTTGTAGAGGTATGCCGCCAAAATTCTAATTACCTTTTTTCGCGATCGCAATTGTTGGGGATTGCGGTCTATTGGCTAGTTTTAATTGCAGTCCTTGGGGGATCGCCCGAAACCAGCAAATTATTTGTGGCGATTTGGTGG
Source organism: Pseudanabaena biceps PCC 7429 (assembly GCF_000332215.1). Classification (GTDB taxonomy): domain Bacteria; phylum Cyanobacteriota; class Cyanobacteriia; order Pseudanabaenales; family Pseudanabaenaceae; genus Pseudanabaena; species Pseudanabaena biceps. Next base: position 1,086 of record NZ_ALWB01000048.1, on the reverse strand, counting down.
GTTTTACCAGCCGCTATTTTCACAGGAATTGCGGCTTCCCTATCCTTACAGTCAAGTAGATCTAAGTCGCCCACCGATCGCAAGCAACCGCTGGAAAAATTTAATGCCGAACCCCTCAATGTCGTTACCTATTCCGATCGCACAGTTTTAGTTAGTCCCTCGGCAGTTGGTCAGCAACCGAGACAGTTTAATAGTTTGGTACTAATAGTTTTTGGACTTTTCTGCTGGACAATGCTCGACTTATCGAGCAATCTGAGGGCGATCGCGGCAATCGTCTTAACCGCTTCTGGATTAACGGGATTTTTTACTTGGCAAGCCCAGTTACATTCTCCCGAAAAGATTTTGCAACTTAAGTTTGCAGGGCTATGGGGAATTGCTGCCGAATATCTAATCGATATCACCTCTTTCTCAATGCTTTCGATTGTCAAATTACAGGAAGCTGGCGGAGAATTGAGTTGGATGCAGCTAACGGGCAATAATCGCGATATTACCATCCCCTTAGTGATGACAAATTTGCCGTCACCTACCGAAAAAGACGTTGATCGAAACGATCAACTAGATAAAACCCTCCGCGATGAGTTTCATCTGGCTAAGCAGGAAACGGAGCGGGACAGTTTAGGTTTAGCAAATGTTCTATTACCGCAAGGGGCAGGTATTTTGGCAGGGACGGCATTTATCCTTGTCGGTGTTTTGCTCTTACTCATTTTCTCCTTGCCCTCAAAATTAACATCGGAAAGTGCGATCGCTTGGTTGGGCGTTTGCCTTGTGAGTCCCGCGATCGCCAGATTTTTTCTCCAGCTAGTTGCGCCCAATAGCCTGCAAAGCGATCGCCTCTATCCTAATTCACGATTGCATTCATGGGAAATCGGCACAGCGATGTTACTCGTCAGCGCTTTTCTCTCCTCTCAAGCCATGGGTAAGGTTCTATCCCTAGGTGTTCTCCAGCAGTCGCTCCCCCTCATAAACCTTATTTGCGGATGGTTATGTATTAGCGTGGGGATCTGCCTTCTTGCCTTTGTCCGACGCACGCCGCTATGGCATAACAATTAAACCCCAAAGAGAGTTGCCGCGCTCCGCGCGGCAACT
>NZ_ALWB01000047.1 GCF_000332215.1 Pseudanabaena biceps PCC 7429 | reverse complement strand
TGATTACAATTATCTCCTACCTGCAAATCTTCTCCCTTCTGTCAATGCGTAACTTCTATAGTAATAAAAAAGTTCTAGTCTTTGTCGTTAAGCATCAATAAATATGAATATTAATGAGATCTCGCTATATCAACAAGACTTTTATGGCTGGACACAGTGGCAAGTACAAGCCCTTGCACAGCATCAATTATCAGAATTGGACTGGCAAAATTTACAGGAGGAAATTCAAGCTTTGGGGAGACAGGAATATCGAGAATTGGTAAGTCGTCTTACTGTCTTGTTGGGGCATCTCCTCAAATGGCTATATCAACCAGAAAAGCGCTCGCGCAGTTGGTTTCTGACAATTCGAGAACAGCGGCGTGCCATTAATCGACACTTGCTTAGAAATCCTAGCTTGAAAACTCGAATAATAGAAGCTGTAGAAGATGGCTTTGAGGCGGGAGTTGATTTGGCTTTGCGAGAAACAGATTTACCATTACGAACCTTTCCAGAAAATTGTCCCTACGAGTTTGAAGAACTTATTGCAGATAGCTTTGTCTGTGATACGAGCCAAGATTGGTCTTGACTTTAATTTAATCGTTTAAATCCGCTGTGACAGATGGGACTGTTTAGGAGTGTCGCAATATCCTGACCTTCTTCACATTCAGCAATAACACCGAATATTGGGTCAAGAGCATCGAAATAGGCATTAACAATATCTTGTGTGTGTTCCGTACAAACGTAAACGCTTGTTGCCGCAAGATATCCCTGAGCTAGCATTTCTTGAGTGATCAGGGTTTTATAAGCTAAATGATTGGGACTAGCAAAGCCAAAGCAAATCAATGCTGGAATTCCTGCAATCTGGACATTGAGATTATGTTTTGCTGCTAGCTTTAGCCATCTTTCCCCGATCGCTTTTCCTGTTTGGGTAATCTGCTCCCACGAATGAGTTCGCTCCATCACCTCTAGAGTTTTGAGTCCAGCCGTTGGTCCAATCCGTTCTGTCCAGAAAGTACTACTAATAAATGTACTTTGGGCTGCTTCCATCACCTCTCTTCTGCCAATCGTTGCAGTGATGGCATACCCATTACCTAGAGCTTTGCCAAACATTGCCATATCAGGTTCTACACCATAGAGCTTATGCAAGCCCCCTAGAGTCTCACGGAATCCTGAAGTACACTCATCAAAAATCAGGACTATATGGCGATCGCTAGCTAGTTTCCTGACTTTCTCTAGAAAACCGTTCTTTGGTGGCTCACTGCGACATACTTCCATTTTGATTACCCCAATGTCATGAGCTTGGACTAAAGACTCCAACTCATCGAAGCAATTGTAGGTAAATGTATAAACCGTATCTTTCAGAGATTCGGGCACTCCATTAGGTTCTAGTCCAGGCAGTAAATGACCTGCTAAATTGCTTTCGTTACTTAGATTAGCAGCTAGGTACCAATCATGCCAGCCATGATAGCCACAGACAGCGACTTTTGATTTTCCCGATGCCGCACGGGCAATTCTAATCGCGATCGCATTGGCTTCTCCTCCAGTGCGCGCAAATCTGACCATATCCGCCCAAGGATGTAACTCCACCAACCGCTCGGCAAGATACACCTCTTCTGAGCAATTGAGCGTAGACATGTTTCCAGCATCAATGGTCTTTCTTACAGCTTCGTCTACTTCTGGATGACCATATCCCAAAATATTTGTCCCAATCCCCATGATCGACATATCGATATATTCGCGCCCATCGAGATCCCACACATGACATCCTTTAGCTTTACTAAAATAAGCTGGCCATTGTTCGGGTAAGAACATCTCAGTTCTCTTAGACAAAAGCATATTCCCACCTGGGATGACGCGCTTGGCTCGCTTCCACAACTTCTGTCCCTTACCAATGTTTGCTCCTTGATTACGGGTTAAATGTTGATTGGCGGTAAATAGTTCTGGTTGATTTTGCTGTAACTCTAGTACTTCTAACCAACTAAAATCACGACGGGGCTCAAAATGCTCAAATATATTTGTGATTACCTCAAAATCCTCTGGTTCATCGACTGTCCAACGCTTATCAGAATGATCTTCAGTATGATTGATTCCCAGTAACCGAAACTTACCTGATTCTCTCAAATAAGGGGTAACATGCTCCCGTTCATAGATTTGCGTTGCTAATTCCCAAGTTTGAGCTAAAGCTTGAAAAGTAAAAACTTCGACATCTAAGCCATCAGGATAAGTAGGGGGACTTACATTAGATAGATAATCGACTTTGGATTGCTGGAATGTGGTAATCGCGCGATCGACAATAGCTGGATCGACAAGTGGACAATCTCCAGTAATCCTGACAACGGTTTCAGGTTGGACTATGCAAGCCGCTTGATAATATCTATCAAGGACATCATCTTCATTGCCTTGATAGACTTCATAGCCTAAGCCTTGAACATGATTTACCAAGGATTGATTATTTGTGTCTTGGGATGTGACCAAAATAATGCGATCCACTTGCTTGGCAAGCGCTAACCGTTTAAGTAACAACTCAATCATTGGCATACCCAAAATTGGTTGCATTACCTTATTAGGAAATCGGGTTGAACTCATTCTAGCTTGGACAATAGCAAGGATAGTCATAGTGAATAAAGTCTAAAAATTATTTATCTTAGCGAAGAAAGGAAGCCATTAAAATCATGTCTTCTGGGTTGCCATTGAGCAGAAAGTGATCTTTCCTTTGGCACTCGATCTGAAATCCAGCTTTTAAAAAAGCTTTCTGACTACCCAGATTGCTGGCATAACATCCCGCAGTTAACTTCCGTAAACCTAACTCAGTTTTTGCAATCTCCATGATCATTGAGATTGATTTTGATGCAATTCCCTTACCCCAAACATCTTTTTCTCCAATCAAAACACCAACTTCACCTAGTTTGTGATGTCTACTAACAGCAATTTTAATGTTACCTACGTGTCTCCAATCAAGATATCTGATACCCAGAAATAATACTGTTGGGTCAACAAGACAGCTTTCAACAAATTTGCGTGTACTATCTTGTGTATGCGTTGAGAATCGACTTTCCAGATAACAATTAACCACAGGATTATTAAGCCAAGAAACATAATTTGGACTTACATCTGTTGGTTGAAGCACAAATAGAGCGATGGAGTCACCCTTCCATAGAGAGTTTCTACCAACATTCATCATACAATCATCATCTCATAATATAGAACTATATCTTATGTCTCCATTCTGATTGGAATACCAGCATTCCAAATTTGAGATCGGGTTTGTAGGAGGTTTTGATCACGAAAGCAAAAGAAAGTACCTGCCGCGACTCCTTCCGCTAATCCTTTTTGAAAGCCATCAACAAAGTGTTCTGCTAATCCACAACCTCCTGAAATAATAACTGGAACTGTTACACTTGAGGCAATCATCTTACAGACAGTCCAATTCAATCCATTACCAGAACCGTCCCGATCAACATCTGTTAGCAAAATTTCTCCTGCGCCAGATGCCACAATTTTTTGCACCCAATCGATGAGTTTTATATTAGTGTCAATTTTTGCGCGATCTCGAACAATATACGCTTCACCTGAATGGTCAGTCCGAAAGTCAACGGACGCAACAACACACTGACTGCCATAACGATAAGCTGATTTAGAGATCAGGGTAATATCTTCAAACATTATTGTGTTGATAGAAATTTTATCCGCCCCGCGCTCCAATAAAAGTTGAAAGTCTTCCATTGTTCGTACCCCACCACCGACTGTGAGGGGCATAAAAACTTCATCCGCAATTCGCTCGACCAAATTTAACCTTAGTTCATCTGAAGCAATTGGGTGGCTATCAATATTAAGAACAATCAACTCATCGGCAAATTGAGCCTCATAAATTTTCGCTTGAGATACGGGATCTCCCACAGTAAATTCATCACAGAAAGAGCGTGTTGTGATCAATACAGGTTTGATCTTACTGCCCAGTTTCTGATACCTAATTAGAAATTTTGGAATAAGTCGTTTTTTTAGCATTGTTTATAGAGAGAGAAACCCTTGCAAAAATTTCATCCCAGAAATTTGGCTTTTTTCGGGATGAAACTGAACTGCGACTATATTATCTTGTCGAATTGCTGCACAAAAAGTTTGATCATGATTCGCTGTTGCTAGCACTTGATCTTTGGTTAGAGAATAATAGGCATGAGAGTGATCGAAGTAAAAATCTCTCTCTGTATTTTTGGGGTAATCACCAAAATCTTGCTCAAAAAGAACAGTATTCCAGCCTACATGAGGAATGCGGATGTTCGGATTATTACTATGTAGTTTTTGCACTTTGCCTTTCATCCATCCTAGACCTGAGTGTAACCCCATTTCATCACTAGATTCTGCTAAAAGTTGCATACCAACACAGATTCCTAAAATCGGCTTTCGTGTCACAAAAGTCCATTCTTCAATCATTGGCAACATGCCACTAACTTTTAATTGCTCAAAACAGAAATTGAAAGCACCAACACCGGGTAAAACAAGATGAGTTAACCGTGTAGTATCTACATGATTTTGAATCACTTGAGTTTCTGCTCCAAGATGAGCAAATGCAGTTACGACTGAGCGTATATTTCCAGCATGGTAATCAATTAAGCCAACGTTGGACATATGAGCGAAGATTTCCTATCTAGTTAAGAATTACAACTATTCGTATTACATTTTTGGCAAGCACGCCAACGTGAAATCTGCTCATTAGCATCTTCTTCTGGCATCAAACCATCGCGACTCCAAGACTCAAAATCTGGAGTGCGATCGCCTAATTGAGTTTTTTCGGGTTCATGGATATAGGGTGAAACTTGGTGACTCATCGCAATATCGAGAAACTCATCTTCTGTAAGACCAACAAACTTAAGGAATAAATCGAGGCTAGGCGGACGTTTTCCTTCGTATGTCTTAATAAGTTTTTCACCTTGCTCCTTTGTCATTCTTTGATTGCGGACATCAATAGCAATTAAATGTGAAGGACGAGAATATCCTCGCTTGATAAACTTAATATAGTCACGAACTCCTTGCATATAACACTCGATTTTTTCGTAGGAATACTCAGGAGGAACATTCTCTACACAGTCACCCTGCCACCCTAGCTCTTGATTAATAATCTCTGATTGTTTTTTCGCATCCCAAGGAATAAATGAGCCTAGGCAAACAGATTGGTAGTTTAGCCTGCGAAGCTCTTGCAGTGACGGATAGGTATAAGGTTTCAAATCTCGCTCATCTACCGTTCCTTCAAGGCGTACAAACATATCATCTGCACTAATACCCAAGTTGACGTAACGATTAAAGCGCTGTTCATCAACCTCTTCTACTTGACTGTAGCTATAATATGAAGTGTATTCAGATGATGGTTCACCCCAGAAAATTAGAGGAACTTTCTTTTCAATTGCCACCCACATTGGATAAGAAAAAATACCTGTGTGACAGTGCCAACAAAAGTCACCTTTATCTAAAAAGGATTGTAACATTAGCTTTTGGACAACTTTCCAATTGGGTGTGAAAGTTAAAATATCCACACCAAGTTTGCGGGAGACTCTTTTAACGTTATTTTCGAGATTCGGGCGCATAAACCCATGATCAAAACGAATAACTAACGGCTTGATGCGATATTCCTTAACTAAGTAGTAGAGCGTCCATGTACTATCTTTACCACCACTAAAAGGGATAATACAATCATAGTCATATCGACCTCGGTGTTCTTCAATCAAAGCATCGAGCTTCTGCTTATTTCCCTTCCAATCAATTTTGTTTTGCTTATACTCGTGCTGGCGACAAATACCGCATACACCCTCCTTGTCAAATGAGATTGTTTCGTGAGTTTCTGGTAAACCACACCTAATACATCTTTTCATAAGTGTTCAGACCTTATTAAATCTTTATAAATTGTTCCAATTAGAGGGATGAATTAAATATGGATCGTTGCAAAAGAGAAAATCAGGGACTTGCAGATTCATTTCTTTAACATTCAGAATCTCCTTGAATTGACATAGAGTATCTATACCAACAACTATCTTTGATATTTCTGGGAATGATAACACATAGTTAAGACAAGCATCTATCGCTGAGATATTTGAACTCTTTAACCACTCATCCCATTGATACCAAAGAGCTTGCCAATGATTAAATTTGCTAGGGCGGTTTTGAGTATTCATTAGTAGCAAACCTTGTAAAAATACAGAACGTACATGAATCTCAATCCCCAATTCTTTAAGATGATATAACCATCCTGACTCTACTAAATTGCGATCTAAAATATTACAGGGGACTTGAACTAAATCAAGTTCAAACTGACTCAATAAAAGTTCTATCTCATTTACAGAGTAGATGGATACACCAATTTTATTGACTAATTCTTCCTCTTTAAGAAGCATTAGAGCATTATAAAGATTCTTTCCTTCAATGCTTAATAACTGTTCGGGATGATGAAGTAACAAACCATAAAGTTTGGGGAGTTGAAGCCGAGTAAGGGAACCAAGTACTTTTTGTTTGACCCAGTTCAATATATCGGGAGTTGATTCTGGCATTTTTGGCAATTTAGATATAACTTTCCAAGATTTAACCCCTATAGAGCCAAGACATTGCTCACTGTCACCGTAGGCAATTGCGGTATCTAACGTGTCAATTCCAGCCGCATAAGCATATGCTAGTATTTCTGTTGCCGATATGAAGTTTATTTTTCCTTGCTTATTAGCTATACCGTAAGACATTCCAAATTGGGCTGTACCCAATGCTAATCGACTCATATATATCACTCATTAGATAGACTTCTAAAAGCTATTCTCAGGGTACTGGTCAGAAATCTGGATTAATGATCTCTTCCAAAGAGAAGGGGCAAGTTTCAGGGAATTTCTCATCGGGTAAATCGGTTTCAGCGATCGCTAAATCTCTAGCTTCAGCTCAACTTTCTGTCATCGCCTCATCAAGACGAGATCTTAATCCAGAATTACATCGTAATGACGATTACCCAAATCTGTTAGCTCCTCGATAAGATGAGATAAATCTAATTGATCAAACTTCTCCTGACGCAGTAAATCTGATTGTTGATGCGCCCAAGTATAAAAGTCTTTTTCATAAAGGATGTTATTCATTGTAGATTTCAATGCAAAATTTTTTGCAGATTAGTAATAACTAGGTCTTGCTCTTGATCACTCAATCCATAATATAGAGGGATACTGATCGCATTTCTATAGTACCCTTCTGATCTAGGAAAATCTCCCCACTTAAACCCCAACTTTTGATAATAGGGTTGGGTATGTACTGGAATATAGTGCAAATTTACACCAATACCAAGTTGGCGTAACTCTTCAAATACCTGTCGATGGGTTTTCTGGATTTTGTCAAGATTTAAGCGAATTACATACAAGTGCCAACTAGAATCAGTATCAGAATGCTGATAGGGTAAAATAATCGGTAAATTTTGTAGTAAATAGTTGTATCGTTGAGCTAAAAATCGTCGCCTACTCACAAATTCTTCCAAACGTTGCATTTGGCTTGAGCCTAAGGCAGCTTGAATATCGGTCATACGGTAATTAAAACCTAGCTCTAGTTGCTGGTAATACCAATCGCCATGAGATTCTCCTTGCATTAATTCTGGATTGCGGGTGATCCCATGGGATCGCAGTTTGATCAACTTCTCATACAAATCCACACGATTAGTTAACACTATTCCCCCTTCACCTGTAGTGATAATCTTCACAGGATGAAAGCTAAATACTGCTAAATCAGAAAATGCACAACAGCCGATCGCTTTGCCTAGATATTTCCCACCGATCGCATGAGAGGCATCTTCTAATACATGAAATCCATACTGTTGAGATAACGCTGCAATTTTTTTCATCTCGCAGGATTGCCCCGCAAAATGCACAGGCACTAAAACTTTAGGCAGACAGCCTTGCTTAGACGCATTGGCTAGTTTTTGTTCCAAGGCCTCGATACTCAAATTATAGGTATGGGGATCGATATCTACAAAGTCAACCTTAGCGCCGCAATATAAGCCGCAGTTTGCTGAAGCTACAAAGGTATTTGGGGAAGTCCAGAGATAGTCATGTTCGCCTAGACCAATAGCTAAACAAGCAATATGTAAAGCGGCTGTGGCACTCGAAACAGCGATCGCATACTTAACTCCGCAATAATCAGCAACCACCTGCTCAAAATGATTGACAGCGGAGCCTTGAGTTAGCCAATCCGATTGTAAAACTTCAATCACACTTTGAATATCGGCAGCGTTAATATCTTGTCGCCCATAGGGAATATAAGAACTCATAAAGCAAAACTTGGATCAACATGGGCTTGAATCAACATCCGTAATTCATCAACAGTCAAAAATTGATTGTTTTGACCAGAGTTATAACTAAAGCCAGCCTCAACCATTTTTGCGCCGTTCTCACAATATCGCTCGATCAGATCGCCATGAACTGGCAAGATCGCATAGTATTCACCACAATCAACGGTAGTAAAAGAATCTGAAGTCGTGATCATTTCCTCATGCACTTTTTCTCCTGCGCGAATTCCCACAATACGCTGCTCGCATTCAGGGGCGATCGCAGTGGCAACATCAGTAATATGATAAGACGGAATCCGAGGTACAAAAATTTCACCTCCCCAAGCATTCTCGATCGTCCACATCACCATTTTCACCCCTTCTTCTAAGGTGATATTAAAGCGAGTCATCTGCGGATCGGTAATTGGTAATACACCCTCATGACGCTTCTGCAAGAAAAAGGGAATAACAGAACCGCGTGAACCCATGACATTGCCGTAGCGCACCACACTAAAATGGAGATCCCGCGAACCTTTAATATTATTTGCCGCAACGAATAACTTGTCAGCACATAACTTCGTAGCCCCATACAAGTTAATCGGAGCCGCTGCCTTATCAGTAGATAGAGCCACAACCCTCTTTACGCCACTGTCTAAAGCCGCTTCAATGACATTTTCAGAGCCCAAGACATTAGTACGAATAAACTCGATGGGATTGTATTCAGCCGCAGGAACTTGTTTCAGTGCTGCGGCATGAACCACGATATCAATGCCTTCACAAGCGCGAGTTAGCCGTCGCACGTCACGAATATCACCAATAAAATAGCGCAACCCTGAATATTTTGTATCAGAAAACTGCTGTGACATTTCAAACTGTTTTAATTCATCTCGTGAATAGATGACTAATCGTTGAATGTTAGGGAATTGGTTTAGTATCAGTTCTACAAACTTTTTACCAAAAGAGCCAGTGCCGCCTGTAACTAAGATTGAGCTTTTTTCATTAATTCGCATAGAGATGATTATTTGTGAAAGCCATACTTCACCAATAGTTTTGCAAATAGTTACTTATTAAAACTCTAACCCATGCGTTCAAGCGTTAAGATATTGATTGGTTCGTAGATACGGTTTCGGGGTATCCCAAATCAATGGCTGTTAAACTTGCGCTGGATGATAAACAAGAAATACTTCGCCTCTATCGTGAGTCTGATGCTACCACAACTCAGTTAGCGAAGCAGTTTGGCATTAGTACGAGTACAGTTTTACGACTGCTACAAGAGCTAATTCCTGCTGAGGAGTATCGACTATTGGTGAGCAAAAAAAAGGCTGAAGGAAAAAGAGGATCGCGGGTCAATTATGAGGTGGGAGGCTTTCAGGTCAATCAGCTTGCTTTGATCCCTGACGATTTGCCCGTGGAGACGGAGGACAGTAACGTTAATTTTGACCAAGGTGATGAAACGGCGATCGCAATGGATGAAAAGCTAGATGAAACGCTAAATATGCCTGAAGGCGACCTTGACGAGGATGAACTCGATGATGATGACGAATCCGAGGACGATCTAGTCGATGAGGATAATCTCGATCTTGGGGAGGATGAACTAGAAGACTTCTCTGAAGATTCTGAAGATGATGATGCTGTTTTACCAATGTTTGCGGAGCTAAGGGGTGGGCATAGCACGGGCGATCGCCTTGAAATTTTGCCCCTCGACCGTGCCGAGCTCCCGCTAATTTGCTATATCGTCGTCGATCGCATTGCGGAGATCATTACTCGTCCATTGAAGGATTTTAAGGATCTCGGCGCAATCCCCCCCGAAGAGTCACTTGCCAAAACCATCCCAATTTTTGACAACCATCGTGTCGCAAGGCGGTTTTCCCATCACAATCAGCGGGTGATCAAATTTCCTAGTGATTTGATCCATATTACCCGTCCTAAACTCGTTCAAAAGGGGATCACCCGTATCTTATTTAGTGGACAGGTGTATACGCTCAACTAGAACTTTAAGGCGCATTTCTGTGATTTTTCTGCAATTTATTGGTAATTTACAGAAATATAGAAATGTACCTTGAAGCTTGAAAATCTTGATACTGATATAAACATTGTGTTAACGCTTTCCCCAGCAAGGCAAAAATTTTGGCAAATTGCCCATACGCCAGACCATGATATGTCCGTGGAGCATCTATTGGAGGGCGCTTTGGCGATCGCATGGGAAGAATATCCGCGTATGGATCTCGGACATTATCGAGAAATTTTTGACCGCATGGTTGGAGAATTACAACCAAGACTTGCTGAAATCCGTTATCCGCTTAAGGTATTGCAGGAAATTAATCGATACCTATTTGACGAACTGGAATTTAGTGGTAATGAGCGAGATTACTACGATCCTCGCAACAGTTTTATCACTGATGTGTTGGAGAGGCGTGTGGGCATTCCTCTCACCCTATCGTTGGTGTATATGCTGGTTGCCCATCGGTTGGGTTTTCCGATGGATGGCATCAGTTTTCCTGGGCATTTTATTATTCGCCCACAACATCCCGATCTCGATCTATTTATCGATCCCTACAATAAAGGCGAAATTCTATTTCCTGAGGACTGTGCGGCGAAGTTGACCCAACTCTATGGCTATGAGATCCCACTTCAGTCGGAATACCTCGAACCTGTAAATATTCGCCGCATTTTAGATCGTTTACTCAATAATTTAAAACTGATCTACCTGCGTCGTCGCGAACCCACTAAAGCCTTGGCAGCGATCGAGCGATCGCTAATGCTCAATCCCGATGTACCGACCCAATGGCGCGATCGCGGATTAATTTGTTATCAGCTCGATCGCCATACCGAGGCTCGCATCGATCTGGAGAGTTATTTGCAACGGGTTCCCTATGCAGAGGATGGGCGCATTATTTTGCAATTGATTGCCGAAATGCAGGATTGAAAACCAGAGTCGTGGCGCAAAACGCGCCACGACTCTGGTTTTTACATTTATAGCTGCTGTCAACTGTATCGGGACATAAAACTCACAAGGGGGGGCACCGCGCTCCGCGCGGTGCCCCCCCCTTGTGAGTTTTAATTTTGTCCTAACAAGACTGGCGGTAGCTATAATTGCGCTTACTGATAACTGCCAATAACTGCCAATTTTTTGAGGGCGATCGCCAGTTTAGTTTTGCCTTGCCATCCCGTATAGGCACTATAAATACATTGCTCGCCCACACTTACAAACACATGCAAAACTTGAAAAGGGTTTTGCCATGTCCAGAGCTTAACATCCTTGCCATAGGTTTGATAAACCTTAGCTTTGGCAAAATTTTGGTTGTCAATTTCCGTAAGATCGAGCGATCGCAGTTGGGCGATTAAATAGGAGGCAATATCCGTTGATAGAGGTGCAATCTTAGGATTAGCCCAAAACTGACGTACTGCGGCTGCAACTTGAGGATGATTTTTGAGCGTGGCATGGCGGAGCCCCTGCAAGCACACAAAATTAGCATAGGCAAACTGAGAGCAATTTACGGGCACTGTACCGTCAGTATTATTGCCCAGATCGCCCACGATCGACAGCGTCGGAATCTTAGCGGCGATCGCTTCAGCGATAGAACGACGATTTTTACCTAAATCGCGAGCAATCAGGGGGGAAATTGCCAAGGGATCGAATAGTCTACCCAGATCCGAGCCACCTACTGGAGAAGCAACTAGGGCAAGACTATGGACTTTACTCCACCATTCAGGATGACGATTTAAAACTTCGAGCCAAATTAGTCCACCCATCGAATGCCCCACAATTCGCAATGGCAGTTGGGGATAGGTGGAAATTGCCTCTGTGGCAATCGTTTCGACTTTATCAATTAATGGAGTGATCGTCAGCCAAGTGTCGAGCCAACCGAGATTGGGCACATAGGTGGGTGTGTTTGCATCTACAAGCGATCGGGCTAAATAACCAATGTCTTGGGCGGTATCAGCCCAGCCATGCTGGGCAAACAACATAAAATCTTGAGCTTGGTCAGCTTCAGGCAGATAGGACTGGTTTGACATTGGGAAAAATTAGGGCGATCGCTACGTAATTTATAGCATTTCTTAATTTGCCAAGGTATAGCTGCCGTCAACTGGATCAGGACATAAAATCCAAAAGAGGGTTGCCGTGCGGAGCGCGGCAACCCTCTTTTGGATTTTAATTTTGTCCTAACAAGACTGGCGGCAGCTATATGATAAACAATGCATTGATGCCAAGGATTCTCAAGGATTCTTAGCGTCTAACCCTTACACCGCGATACATCACAACATCACCAGCATCAGACTTTTGGTTGTTTTTTGAGTTGTTTTTGGTTTCCGATCTTGATTTTGGCTTACTTTCAGCCTCATCTACATCGCTCGATTCTCTTTCAATCATCCCAGAACTGCTAGCACCCAAGCTTCTAGCAATTTTTTCTAAGGGTTGGGTTATCAACGAACAACCGATTAAAGCCGTAACCCTAGCAACTTCTGCCATTAGATTTTCGGGAGATAAGCGAGGCAAAACATCCGATGCTCCTCGCCGCAAAGCCCAACTATGTTCGATATCTTTTATTTTTTCTTGTCTGGGATTAAACAAAACAACTTTTGTTGGTACTTGTTGCTTACTTAACCATTGACAAACCGATGATGACTGTAATGTTTCTGAGTTAGGACTTTTGATCGCCATATCCATAATGAGAAGGTCAGGTAGCTTTTGGCGATCAAATTTTTCTAGATATACAACTAAGTCTAAGGGGATATTTTCCCAAATTACGTCCAACTGCTGAGTTAACAAAGCTGTTTTCCATAATTCCCCTTGTACTCGATCAGTATGCATCATTAAAACAGCTTTTTTTAGTTCAGCCATAGCTTTACCTAATTCCCCGATGAAAATGGGTCATCAACTTTAAATTTTGATTAAGCTATTAAGTTAACCGATTTAGAATGTTCATTTTGTACCATAGTTAACCAAAGTTAAAATGTATGGATACAGCAAAGTAATATCTATAAGTAGCTAGGCGCAATTAAATATAAAACCCCAAAAACTGTAGCGCACGCGCAGCGTGCGCTACAGTTTTTGGGGTTTTAATTATTGGGCACAAAGTTCTTCTATCTGCTTGGTTTTACCAGAATACGTCCCGTATAATCGATGCGGTGTAAATAAATATTACTGTCAAGCTCTGCAAAATAATCGTCCACAGCCTTCTTGGCTCCTTGCCAATGTCCATAGTCATCGATAATCAGGATTCCCTTTTCGGTCAATATGGGATAAAGATGTATGAGCTCATGTTTAGTTGACTCGTACCAATCCGTATCAAGACGTAAAAGGGAAAGCTGGGATGGCATGTTGCGCGGAATCGTGTCCTCGACCTTTCCCTTGAGTAAATGAATCTTTTGTTCTGGATAACCCGTAGATAGAATATTTGCTCGAACCTCATCTAAACTTGCATAACACCAGATTCCGCTTCCCTGCGGATCGCGATCGAGTTGCAAGTCGGCAGAAACTCCATCCAAACTTCTATCGTCGTCGGTCGGTGAAGACATCCCCTCAAACGTATCGAAAAGGTAAAGCGATCGACTGAGATCGCCGAGAGCCATAAGGGTAAGTGCAACTGTCATCATGCTGCCTCCCCGCCAAACGCCACATTCAGCAATATCCCCAGCAATGCCATTCTGGGACAAATAGGTTACGGCATTAATTAATGTCGCCATGCGCTCTACACTGGTCATTGTGAAGGGCTTTGCCGCTAAAATTATCCTCTGCTGAGCTTCGGATAGATCGGGTACGGAAGCGAGTGCCGAGGTTGTTTTCGAGACAGGTACATAAGGTACTAGGTCGTAACCAAACCGACGCAAAGTGCTTTTTAGTAGTTGTTTCATAAAATCAAAAACTTTGAGGGCGTTTAGATCTGCGAGGAATCTCGACCCGTTTGCGCTTGGGAGGAAACCACGATCGCCAGATCCATACGAGAATATTTTCCATCCTTTCCGCTAGCTCGATCGCCGCTTTGCTCACCTGTTGCAAAGGTGACAAATGACGTTTTGGGGGGCTAGAGCGTCTCTTTGAGGAAACCTGAGGTGAAGCTTGAGGCGGAATTTGGCGATTGGGAGCGGAGCGGCGATCTCGGTGGGGAGAGGATTGTGGTGCATCTGATGGTACTCTCGGCGATCGGCTCGAAATCGGTCTCGCTGGTTGGGATTGACTATAGGTTTGATGAGCTAGTTGCGTTTCGAGTTCGGTATGCGTGGGCAGATGAAAGAAATCAACATCAGTTTCATAAATTTCGACGCGCCGCTTGGGCAAATTAGGAAGATCGATTTGCGTCTTAGAAAAGGCGATCGGCGGTTCGATCGCCTCTGCCATAAATTCGATCGCCTCTTCTATAGGGTTTATCAATGCTTCGGGGGCGGGAATAGACTCTGTTAATCCCTGCAACGTCCAGCATCGGTCTGCTTTTGCCCCTCCTAAGCGCAAACAGTTTCCCGCATGATCGAGAATCAATGCTTTCCGTCCTCCCTTAGGGCGCAGCCCCCGACCGAGCATTTGCAAATGGAGAGCAACGGATTTGGTGGGACGGCAAAGTTGAATAACTTCAATTTCTGGAACGTCAAAACCTTCAGTAAACAAATTAACATTACAAAGAACTTGAGTTTCACCAGCGCGGAAACGTTCGAGAATAGCTTGGCGATCTTTGGGAGCAGTTTCGCCATCGATATGTTCGGCAACAATACCTGCGGCGCAGTAACGTTCAGCGATCGCTTTGGAATGATCTAAGTTAATGGCAAATACGACACAGCGCTTCTGGCAAGAGTGGTGCAAATAAGCATCCACAGCACAGCCAGCGACATAGCGGCGATCGATACGCTCAGCCAGATCGGCAGAATTAAAATCACCACCTGCAATGCGAATTCCTTCTTCGGTTGGCAAAAAACTTTCAGGAGCAAGAACTTCATAATCCGCGAGAAATCCTCGCCAGATCAATTCCGATACGGAAGGACCGATAACAAGAGCCTCATAAAGGCGATCGAAACCACGCCCATCTAATCGCGAAGGGGTAGCCGTCACTCCCAAAATCAAAGCTTTAGGGAAATACCTCAAAATAGATAAATAGCTGGGTGCAAGGGATAGGTGGGCTTCGTCGATAATTACTAAAGCGATCGCCCCTAAATCTATTTCTTGTTTTTCGAGCCGTTTTACTAAAGTTTGCACGGAGGCGCATTGCACTGGATACTCTAGCTGCATCGGGCGATCGGCTTTGATGACACCTACTGGCGATCGCAGGATTTTTTCTAAGGTTTTTTTAGCCTGCCAGAGTAGTTCCTCCCGATGTACCAATAGGAGGACACGCCGATCACGATCGCAAAAATCTTTGGCGAGTTCGCTAAATGTGCGGGTCTTTCCTGAACCCGTAGGCATGGCTAACAAGATAGCGCGCTTGCCCTGTTGCCAAGTTGCATAAATTTCATCGATGACCCGTTGCTGATAGTCTCGTAGTTCGGACATCTCGCGCCTCAA
The DNA here is from genome assembly GCF_000332215.1 of Pseudanabaena biceps PCC 7429. Classification (GTDB taxonomy): domain Bacteria; phylum Cyanobacteriota; class Cyanobacteriia; order Pseudanabaenales; family Pseudanabaenaceae; genus Pseudanabaena; species Pseudanabaena biceps. The sequence continues at coordinate 4,789 of NZ_ALWB01000047.1, read as the reverse complement.
AAAATCCCTAGTATTATGCCAGAAGTTTTCCAAAACGCATCACAGATTTTTTATACCAATTCACGAAAGTGTTATCACATTTTCGTGAATTATAGCTATAGTCAGTAATATTATACCAATGAACTGAAGTGTTGGCTCACTTCAGTTCATTAAAAAACAAGCCCAGTAAGGTTTTGAGATTCCCAAAATGGCGTTGCCATTTTGGGAATTGGTATTAGAGATGAACGGTTTACATAACCGTTCACCAATCAGCATTTGCTATACTTGCGGTAAGATTTGCCTAAAGATTATGACTGTTGCTCTACCTAATCCATTTCAGGCTGGCACTCATAGCACATTGTATGAGCAGGATTATGCTTTGTGGTTAGAGCAAGCAGTGGATTTCTTGCGATCGCAGAATTTTGCAGAGATAGATCTTGAGAATTTAATTGCAGAACTTGAAGGAATGGGTGGCAGTCAAAAACAAGCGATCGAAAGTAATTTAGAAGTTTTGCTGATGCATCTTCTCAAATATAAGTATCAATCAGAAAAGCGTTCTAATAGTTGGCGCTATACGATTATCGAACATCGCCTCAGATTGCACAAAGCCTTTAAACATAGTCCTAGCTTGAAGCGATATTTTTTGCAGGAGTTTGCTGATTGCTATCTAAATGCAAGGAAGTTAACCAGTGCCGAAACAGGATTAGCGATCGCGACTTTCCCAATGGAGTCTCCCTTTACTCCTGAGCAAACGCTAGATGAGGATTTTTTGCCTGAAGACTAGTTAGGGCTTACTGAAAAAGCAAGAAAAGCATACAAGCAATGGTTTCCAAGGAGATCGAAAACTGATAAAATGCAAGAAAAAGCAGGAAAAGCAAGTAAAACCCTTGCACAAATAAAATTTCATGTACCGACAATCTCCCACGGGACAGCTATCATTCGAGAATTTCTACTTACCATTTGGTGGCAAACTGTCAGGAGAAAATCGATGGGTAAGATTAGCAGAACTAGTACCATGGGAACAATTTGAGAGTGAATATGCAGAACAATTTAGCCAAGGACAAGGAGCGCCAGCAAAGACCTTTCGGATGGCACTTGGGGCGCTGATAATCAAAGAGAAGTTAGGAACAAGCGACGAAGAGACAGTGGAACAGATCCGCGAGAATCCATATTTACAATACTTCCTAGGCTTATCAGAGTACAGCGACAAAGCACCATTTGAATCAAGCATGATGGTACATTTCCGCAAACGATTGAACCTAGAGATCGTGGGCAGAATCAACGAACGGATTGTGAAGCCTCCTAAGGAATCGGGACAAAAAGAGATAGAAGGAAAGCAGGGAAAGAAGGAAGAGAAGGATGTAGAAAAGAAACAGAAAGAAACAGAACCAGCAAACCAAGGAAAATTACTGCTAGATGCAACAGTCGCACCAGTCGACATCCGTTATCCCACTGACATTAAACTGTTGAACGAAGCAAGAGAACAAACGGAAATTGTGATTGATGCTCTTTACAAACAAGTGAAAGAACAATTACCGAAGAAACCACGCACCTATCGTCGTGAAGCAAGGACAGCTTATCTACAAATTGCCAAACAACGCAAACCCAATTCTAAAAAGATTCGCAAGGCATTACGCCAACAGTTGGGCTATGTCCGTCGCAATCTTGCCCATATTGATACCCTAATTGCCGCAGGGGCAATGCTATCAGAATTGAAGAAGAATCTCTATCGGAACTTACTGGTCGTTAGTGAAGTATATCGGCAACAACAATTGATGTACGAGCAAGGTTGTCATCGCATAGACGACCGCATCGTCAGTATTACTCAACCTCATGTACGTCCGATTGTCAGAGGTAAGTCAGGAACACCTGTGGAGTTTGGCGCTAAACTCTCGGTTAGTTGTGTGGATGGTCATGCATTTCTCGACCATCTCAGTTGGGCTAACTTCAATGAATCGGGGGATTTGCAGCAGCAAGTAGAATTATTTAAATCTCGCTTTGGACATTATCCTGAAGCGGTTTACGTTGACCAGATCTACCGCACTCGCAGCAATCGCGCCTATTGTCGAAATCTGGGTATTCGGATTACGGCTCCGCCTTTGGGCAGACCTGTACTTGATGATTTGGCGACTATTCGCAAGCAAACTCTCGAAGATGCTAAGGTTCGCAATCGAATTGAAGGTAAGTTTGGACAGGCTAAACGACGGTTCAGTTTAAATCGTGTCATGACCAAGTTAGCAAATACTTCGGAAACAGCGATCGCTATCACTTTCTTGGTGATGAATTTGGAAGCCCTGCTCAAGCGGATTGTTTTTTTCGGTTTTTCTTGGTTTTTGTTTTGCTGGCAACTCTTTGTTCTTCCTTCGCGGAAACCGCTCTTTAACTTTAATTCTTTTTCTTGGCAATTTCCTAGTAGACAGTCAAAGTATTATCCCCTTCCTCTTTGCACACTCCTTTCCGCTTAGTCTCTTTTTCAGCAAGCCCTAAGTAGCGATCGGTCTTACGGACAAATCGCGGCATACTTGCCTCAGTTGGAAGGCTGCTCTTTGGGCTGCTGTCTCAAAACTACTGATCCGCTCGTGACATAACGGGATTGCCCAACTCCCTGACATTTCTGGTACCCATCCCAAGGTGCTGTAGTCATGCCCCAACACAATTGGTTTGTTGCCTTCAACCAAATTCGGTTGATGCACAAAACTCCTGTCTTTTAGCGTTTTGGCATGGGGTCTTCCCCACCCTGTATGGTCTCCTGCTAGCAAGGGGCGAATATCTTTGGGTATTTGTTCTACACATAGTCGTCTAAGCCTTCCTCGTCTCGGACGACTATCTTTTAGTGATTCATACAGGCTTGACCATTTCCGCCGATACACCGCAGATAACGATAATTCTGCAAATGATTTCACGCTTGGACTGGTTAACACTGCATCCATTAAGTCAAATATTGCATCTCTTCCATTTCCTAAAAAATTATATGCCTGTTGACGAAAGTTCTGTAGTTTATCAATAATCATGACTGTAGATGTGCTTTTCTTTTTCATCTACTTTAGGCAGTTTGTATCTCTTTTACTCTGCCTTTTTTTCCTTTTTTAGTCTAAACTCCAGTATTTACATTGATGGTGAAATAATTTCTACTACAGGTGAGCATCCTTTCTGGACTCCTGATCTTGGTTGGGTTGAGGCAAAAGATTTACATATTGGAAGTCTTTTGCAAACTGAAGATGGTAGAATTATTGATGTTGATGGTGTTGATAAGCGTGAAGGTAACTTCATTGTTTATAATTTCAAGGTTGAAGGCTTCCATACCTATTTCGTCTCTGATTTAGGCATTCTGGTTCACAATGCAGATTGTACTAGTATTGCCAAAGAGTTTAGAAGCTATTTCAAGAGAAAAGGAGAGACTGGAGAAATTATTACCATAAAACCTGCTCATAACGCACCTTTTCTGCCTGAACCACAAGCAGGATTTCCAGATGATATTCCATGGGGGCATCATGATGTTTTCGTAAAAGATGGGATGGTTTACGATCCAATGGGATTAGGAACTCGAACACCTATGCCATATGATGAATGGCTTTCTCACTATGGTAATGATGTTATCGTAACTTCTGGTCCAAGTAGATAAGAGGAACTTATCAAGTAGATAAGAGGGACTTATGAACAACCATTTCTTAGATATCTTTAATAAATGCAAAAAACCTACAGTTATAACTTTAAAAGAGGCATTAAAAGAAAGAGATAAATTATCCGAATCTAGAAGTAATTTCGTTACTTATATGGCTGGATTCTCTCATTATGAATTTGCAGAAAGTCTATTTGATGAATTTGGATTGGCATTTATTTACAATAAATTAATTGTTTTCGATAGTCTTTACAAAAAAATTCATGTCAAAGTTTTAATTAATGATTTAATAGATTTACCTTGTTTTAAAACAACAGAAATATTGGAAATTGAAGACGAGCCAATTATAAAAATAGACTCTTTTGATAATTTTATTGCTTGGAGAAATAAAGATGGATCTTATATTGACAATTTATACCAAGAAATAAAAGATCTAAATTATTCGCAATACAAAAAATATCGTAAAGATCATCTGATTGGAATTAATGAAAATGTTTGTCCCTATGAAATAAATGAAGATGGTTTTACTTTTGTCATTCACATCGTAACTGTGCCAAGAAATATTGATAGTAACTTAGTTGCTATACTAGATAAAGTAAGTAATGCTATGTTTATACATGATTATAAGGATAGACCTGACTTATCTATATGTCCTGATTTATCTGTGTATAAATTGCAAGTAATGAAAGATATTCATTGTTTGTTATGCAAAGTAAATTGGACTGTTTTAGAAGTTGAAGGATATCAAGAAGTGACGAAATTTTTTGATGAAATCAAAGCTAACTACAAAGTGATTCCATTTAGAGGACAAGAATACAATTACTTTAATGATTTTATGTCAAATGTTCTAACTTTCCTTAAACAAAGCATTAACTTAAATCTAATTTGAAATTAGGTATATGGATAGCAAGTTACTGGGAGCATCTCACTAATGCAATGAGTATTTCTACTTATAGATGGCATATGAGAAAATGAATAAAAAATGAGGTTAAAAAGATGACACCCGAAGAAAGCAAAGTTCTGAAAGAACATCTAAAAGCTGCGGCGGCAATTCTATTGAATAATACCCCAAAAGAAGAGCTAAAAAGCTTTAACAGCATAGAATTAGCAGTCAGAGACCACTTGCTCAAAGAAGTAGCACCAGAGATCGGTAAATTTTTTAAGCAGCAGCAGACAAAACAGAACAGGAAG
>NZ_ALWB01000046.1 GCF_000332215.1 Pseudanabaena biceps PCC 7429 | reverse complement strand
TTGCGGCGCGAAGCGCCGCAACTCTCTATAGGGCTTTATAACCAATTGCCCACGAGTACAAAGGGAGCCCAGTAAAAGGGGTGAGTAAATTGGGGATTGTTTAAAAGCCCGATTTGCGCTTTTCGTAAAGCATTGGCTTTGGTGGTACCGAGGAGCATGAGTTCTTGATAAAACTTTTCCATGAAGGTGGCTGTGGCACTATCCTCAACTGACCACAAACTGGCGAGCGTACTCCTCGCCCCCGATCGCACCGCCAGCCCCGCCAGACCCAAGGTGGCTCGATTATCGCCTTTGGCAGTTTTGCAAGCACTGAGTACTAATAGCTCAATGGGATTCAGTTGGTCTTGATCTCTGGTTTGTAGCAAATCTCCTAGCTGTTTAACTCCAAGACGATTATTCCAAGTTAAAATAAAGGTTTTCTCTGCGTCAGAACTAAATTCACCGTGGGTAGCTAAATGAACTACTCGAAAAGAATTTTTACTGATTTGTGTTTTGATAGATTCGCTTATAAAGGTTTCATTGAGCAATGGTGTGGGAGCGGATACTATGGACGCAATTTGCTGAATTTCTCTTTCGACATTAGGTAATGCGCTAAAATTTTGAGTCCCTTTGCTTAAGCCACCGATAAACACTTCTAGTTGCTGACGCTTGAGAGGGTGAGGATCGAGAAGTTGCAATCCTGGGGTGAGAGCCAGATTGTATTTCTCCATTAAGTACTGCCTGCCATCATAGAGAACTGCCATGGGCAGATTCCGCAGGGCTCCATCCAGAACGAATACAAGAGTTTGAATTTTATGGGTGGTAAATATAGCTTCAAATTCTTTACCAATGAGGATATTGTAGACTTTCTCTGAGCTTGTTTGAATATCAGTTTCAAGGGATGTGCGCCTTAGCGATCGCCACAGTTCGCTCAAAAGTCGGTTTAGGCTATCTTGGGAAATTGTAGTAGTGCGATGGATGAGGGAACGATCGGGAAGTGAAACGATCACTTCTACCCGATCAGGCAAAACGATGGGGTAAATGACGGCTGCATGAGAATCGACTTCGTCAACTTGGGTCGAGAGTCCTTTAAGGCAAGCTTCTTTAAAGAAGTTATCTAATTCTGCTATTTGGAGAGATTCGATCGCTTTACGGGCGGCGATGAGATTTTCTTGGCTTAATGCTTGCCCTTTTTCATGGGTCATGAGGAGGTCTACGAGCTGGAGGTAGATAGGCTCGACCCCATCACGAAAGGAAAATTGAATGTCAGCATTGCTAGAGACAAGATCACCTCGAATAGAAGTAAGGGTGCTGACGGTTTCATTGTAAGCGGCGATCGCCTGAGACTGTTTACCTTGGGCTTTAAAAATCCTTCCTAATTGCCACTGCCAGCGATAGGCGATGTCAGCCGCATTATGGTTTTGGGCGAGAATAAGCGCTTTTTCGGTGAGTTCCTGAGCTTCAGTAAGTTGTTGGGATCGTTCATAGAGTTCTCCTAGATAACCGATCGCATAGGATTCGGCTCTCGGATCACCCATTTCTTGGGATTGTTGCGCAGCCTTAGCAAGCAATTGGGCGATAATTTGGCGATCGCTTCCTAGGAGATCGCTTCCTAGGCGATCGCTTGCTCCAGAGTTTAGCTTCATTAAATCTTGGGCAAAACCCACCCTCGCATATACCGAAGCCCGACTGGGAGGGAGGTCCTGTAACTGGGCTTGGATCGTCGGTAATAGTCTCTTGATTGCCTCAAATTGTTTTAACTCCATTTCAAGGCGCAATTGGTTTATTTGGGCTTTTACCTGAGTGATGGGACGGGTCGTAATTTGAGCAGCCTGTTGATAATAGGCGATCGCTTCGGTACTCTTTTGCTGACGCTCTCTACTATCTCCTGCACTTGCAGCCTCCAGTTGGCTGGAGTTGACGTTACCCAACCCAAGGAAAATCTCGGCAATAGTTGGCGTATCGTTGAGCTTTTGGGCGATCGCTAGACTTTCTTTTAGGATCGTCACGGCTTCAGCGAAATCCCCATTGAGACGCAGGGTATCACCGAGTTCGATCAGACTAGAAAGTTTAAGGGAAGAGGCTGGCATCTCTTGAAGCGCCAATTGAACTTGTTTGAGTAGATCTTTGGCTTTGGGATAGAGCCCAAGCGATCGCATGGCTTGACTTTGATTGATTTTGTTGCGAATGGCTCCCTCTTTATCTCCGATCTGTTCGTAAATAACTGCGGCTTTTTGCCAAGTTGCTAATGCTTCTTGCGCCTTGCCCTGCGAGATCTGGATACTCCCCCGAATATTGAGAGCCTGCGCGAGTAATTTAGGTTGTGGGAGATGGGATTGGAAAATTTCTAAACTGAGTACAATTGATTTTTCTGCCTCTTGCCAATGACCGAGCTGTTGATGGGCTAAGGCAATATTTTGGCAGACAATAGCTTGATTGAGGCGATCGCCTTGTTTGGCATAGATATCGGCAGCCTGTTGCCAAGTCGCGATCGCCTGAGCATATTGTCCTGATTGAAAATATTGTTTCCCGATATCGACGATAGCGACAGGATTACTGGGAAAAGATTGACTGATAGAGATACCCGAAGCGTTAAGTGAGTCTTGTCTAGAGGGCTTGGGAATGTTTTTAGTAATGTCTTTGGGAATGTTTTGGGTCTGACTGGGTTGCACGTTCCATCCTAAGAGAATGACAAGTATTGCCGCGCAGAACCCCATAATGAGATAGCGGAGGAGCCTGCTGCTTTTGGGCTTTGAATAGCTCATAAACCTGTTCTTTGAGTTATTTTGGACAAGAAAGCTCAGGGATGGCAGGGCTAAGCGGGTTCGCCGCCGCAATTAATCGCAACTTACCACGACTATCTCTAGCGATCGCATTTGCCTCAATAATAGCTTTGGGAAATTCTTTAGTTATATCTGGTTTTATATCTGGTTTTATATCTGGTTTTATATCTGATTTTATTTCTGGTTGCGTTTGCAATCCTAAGGTCGAATTATTGGCATTATTATTGGCACTATTATTGGCACGGGGTAAAAGCTCAGCTAATTCTACCAAGGGTTGCGTGCTGGAAAGCTCGTCGCGAGGGCTTTTGGGTAAACCGCCTCTACCCAAAACCGTAAAGCTATTATCACGGCTAGATAGTTTGCCGCCCACTCCACAGGTCTGACTAATTTGCCTCGATGGATCGATGAGATTGATCGGTAAAGCAGTTAGCCCGTGACTAGGATCGATGTCTAGGGTCGTCACCTTTACATTTCCCTGCAATCCAAATTGGGAACTAGCCGTAATATCACTAAAGGGAGTCAGTTGCGATCGAAATTCTAATCCATAAATACCATTCGTAGTGATATTAATATTGCCACCATTACCCGTAAAAGCATTCGCAAAAATATCGCTGTTTTCTCCCTTAACACCGATCATAAATCCTGCATTAATATTAATGTTGCCCCCATTCCCCCCTGCATTAGCGGTTCCAGCGGTAGTACTAATATCACTGCCATAGCGCAGAAGTAATATCGATGGGATATGCAAACTGATGTTACCCCCATTAGTACTTGCGGTCGAAGCATTAATGGAGGAACCATTGAACAGAGAGAGGTAATTTGATGAGATATTGATATTGCCACCAATACCAGCGCCCAAACTGCCCACAGCGATCGTCGCGCCATCTTGAAGAGTGGCATACTGCGCATCGATCTCAATATTGCCACCATCCCCCTTCGAGCCTTTGGCGGTATTAGCAAATAAGCCAGTACCTGCGGTAAAGCGCATAGAATTTCCTGCCTTGATGTCAATATTGCCAGCTTTCCCGTTATTACTAGTTTGAGCGGTAATTTGACTATTGTTTTTGAAGGTGAGATCCTGCCCTGCGACAATAGCGATATTACCTGCATCGCCTAGGCTACTGGTATTACTCAAGATTTGGCTGTTTTGGAAGACAATGGATTTAGGGCTGGTTATGGAAATATTACCCGCAGGATCTACCCCTTGGGTCGTACTCAGGATCAGCGTGTTATCAAAGGTGAGATTATTTGTACCCATAACATTGACATCGCCAGATCGTCCACTTTGTCCAGAGCCAAAAATCGTCGTAATGAAAGTATTCGGATCGTTAATATCGTAAGTGCGTTGGGGGAAGTTGACCGTTTTACTAGTAATGATCCGAAGATCAGCGATCGCTAAATCGCCCAAGCCCTTAATATTTACTGCTCCCGCCCGCCCAAATGCCGATGAGGTAAAAAGACCGAGGTTTTTGATCTGATTTTTAGCAACCAAATTAACTTCTCCCCCATTGCCACTAATCGCGCCTAGCTTAGAAATGGAGAATGACAATATATAGCTAGTTAAGGCACTGGCAATGTTGCCTTTGGGAGTGGATATTGATACCGTTCCTGCATTTTGAGAAGCTGCCGCAGGTGCGAAGGAGTAAGCTGACAATGTGGAATTGTTCAGATTAATATTTCTAGCGCCAGAATATAAAGAAATTGCGCCGCCATTGCGAGCATTTGCTGAGGGGGAAAAAGAGTAGGAATATAGGCTTAAGTCGTTCAGGTTAATATCACCCGAAGCGGTTGCTAAGGAAATTGCGCCGCCATTTCCTGCATAATTCAATTTTGATGATGAATAGGAAGCAGTAGAGGAATTTAAGGGGGCTTTAATCAGCGAAATATTGCCAGAATTGGAAGCTAAGGAAAATGCTCCACCATTACCAGAGGACTTAAAACCAGAGTATGTCCCTGTGTCTAAATAAGTACCAGTACCACCGTAGAAACTATTGGCATCTTGAATTGTGATGTTACCAGAATAAGTAGCGACAGAAGCCTTCCCCCCATTGCCTGAAGCCCCTAATATGGATACTGATGGAGATTTCCAAAGGGGAGCCGTTACAATGATATTGCCTGAATGGGAAGTGAGAGACACATCTCCCGCATTTGCCGAATCACCCAAGAAAACGTAAGCAGATGCTTCAAAATATACTTGGTCGAGGATGATATTGCCCGAATAGGAAGATAGCGAAATCTTGCCACCATTGCCCGTATCGCCCACAAAGGTAAAAGAGTCAGTGTATAAATTCGCCCTTGTTGTAATGTCCCCATTGTAAGAAGAAATGGCGATCGCACCACCATTTCCAGCATTACCAATCAATGGCTCCGAGTAAGCAATTAAGTCGGAATTCAGCGCAATGTCCCCTCGTCCATAGATATGAATATCCCCAGCATCCGCTCCGACAATACCTGTACTCACATCAATTACTTGCGTAGAGATTTTACCTTGTAAACTATTGGGAGCAAACTGGTTGGTCAATAACACTAATCCACTGGGGATATCTACGCGAATATTGCCATTAATCGTGATGTCAGCACTAGTCGGAGAATTGATATAGCTAAGCGGTGGAGCGATCGCGCCTGAAACTAGGGGACTAGTTGGTAAGCCACCGAGTTGCGTCCAATCTACACCCGATCGTACATCTAAAGTTGCTTGCTTGCTACCATCAACTGTAATAGGGATTTTGATGGGGACAATATCCCGAACTGAGCCGTCACTGTTTTTAATTGTTTGATAGTCAGTCAAATAGACCGTTGCGAGATCGGCATAGCTTTTTGTGGCATTAAATAGGGTTGAATTACTAGGATTGATGGTGGTACTAGTACCCCCTGTAGCAGCGATCGTCACATTGCCCAACGTAACGCTTCCCCCTGCCAGAATATGCAGCGAGGCCCCTGTATAGTCTCCTAAATTTACATCGCCATTTACCAAAATGATGGGATCGTTGGGACTGATGAGATTACCGAGAGTTCCATTGAGATTCTCAATATTTAAGTTGCCCCCAGCGTAGAAATGCGCGTCGCCGATCGCAGGATTGGGAGATCGCAACACCATATTCGCTCCCGACCAAAAGCCACTACGAGAATGATTTAAAGCAAAAATATCGATCGATTGATTGCTCTGCAATAGCATTTCTCGACCAGCAATTGCCCAAAATGGATTGCTAGCTGTATCACGAATTTTTAAAGTATTTTGCGCTTGTAAGGTTAAGTTTCGACCTGCCTGTAACTGTCCCTGTAAGTCTAATCTATCTGCATTTAAGATTAAATCTTGTTTGGCTGACAGGTTGCCAAGATTGGCGATCGTTGCCCCCACATTACTCGCGCCATACTGTAATCCTAGAGTAATGCTGGTGGTTAACAAAGGGGGAGATTGGGGATTAGTGGCACTAAATTCGCTGCCATCGGACAATTTGAGGCTACCTGCGGTACTGCCCAAAAAAGTTCCCCCGACATCTAGTTTGGCATTGGTTCCAAATGTAATACCATTAGGATTGAGCAAAAATAAATTAGCTTTTCCATTTGCTTTAATGATGCCATCAATGTTAGAAATAGAAACTCCTGTAACTCTCGCCACGATGTTTTCAATATTGACAGCATTATTAAAATAGGCAGTATTATTTGGAGCGATAGAGAATTCTTGAAAACTATGATAAAGGTTAACTCCCCTAGCAGTTCCCCCATTAATTGTAGAGGTTAGTCCTCTTGTAGTTACCATAGAGTTGATCGGCAAAGTCCGATCTGGAACAATCTGGGCAGACACAGAGAATGTATTGGGCAAGAGACATACACCAACTAGACAAGAAATATAGATAGGGTATGACAAGTGTTTCATTATCTAAATTCCTTTTTGTAGGTATTTCAAAAATCAATAAGTAGCTAGGCATAAGTAAACTTAAAACCTAGAAGAGCGCACCGTCCGCGCAGCGGGCCGTACGCTCTCTGGTTTTGGTTTTTAATTATGCCGAACTACTTAGTAAATATTAAATAAGTAAGTAGCTAGGCACAATTAAATATAAATTCCCCACAACTGTAGCGCAGACTACAGTTTTTATAATGTTTTTTATGCTGATTTATATGCCCAGTTAATATATCCAGTTAACTGGATAGCTGAGAATAAATAATTTTAAAGTCTAGAAGTTGAATATGAGTAAATGAATATGAGTAAATCATATCTTTGATTTGTAATAACTAACGCAGGTATTGCTATATTCACGAATATGTAAGTAAGTGGGCTTAATTAAATATAAAACTCTAAAACCTGTGGCGCACGCGCAGCGTGCGCCACAGGTTTTAGATCTAGATTTTAATTATGCTGAGTTACTTATAGTTTCTTGAGTAAATAGCAAGGTTCTAACCAATGATATATTTATAAAATATGCAGCTAAATTACGCCCAAATGAAGAATATTTCCCCTCAATAAATAATTAGTGAAATCTGTAAGTGGTTATCGTGAAAGCATTATATGATTACATATCCATACTTTTAGGCAAGAAAACATATATTTCAGTATTGGTGATTTCCTTAAACTTCTACAATCAAGAGATTGCGGCTCAATCCCCATCTATTCCTAGTTTGGCAACCCCTAGCGAGCTTGCCCCCAAAATAACTCCGAAAACGCCAACGGAACCTTTTCAACTGCCGCCGCCCGATCGCCTATTTAATCCCCAAAATCCCCAAACGCCATCAGATTCGCAAATGCCTCGCCATAGTAATTCTGAATTGATCGTAGTCAAGAAATTTGCAGTGATTGGTAGCAGCATTTTTAGCGATCGCGAATTAGAAAAAATTACTAATCCTTATACTAATAAGCCAATTTCCATTGTCGAATTATTTCAAGTTAGAACCAAGATTACGGAACTGTATTTAGAGCGTGGTTACATTACCTCTGGTGCATACCTCCCAGAGCAGGACTTACAGACAGGAACCGTTAAGATTCAAATCGTTGAAGGTGGATTAGATCGAATTAAGATTACAGGATTGAGCAGACTGAATGCAGGCTACATCCAATCGCGGATTGCGATCGCCACAGTTAAGCCGCTTAACCGCAATCGTCTTCTCGAAGCATTACAACTATTGCAAATCAATCCTCTTATTGAGAGTATATCGGCAAATTTATCGCCAAGTTTGGAGGCAGGATTAAATGATTTAGAAATTAAGGTAACCGAGGCTCCGACCTTCAGCCTTCCGATTACCTTTGATAATAGTCGCGCTCCGAGCGTCGGTTCCGAACGCCGCCAAATCCAAATGATCGAAGCGAATTTAACAGGGCTAGGCGATCGCCTCAGTCTCTCCTATGGCAATACCGATGGTAGCAATGCTTTTGATGCAAGTTATACAATTCCTTTCAATCCTTACAATGGCACGATTGGGCTTAGTTTGGGAACCTCATCGAGTAATGTCATCGAATCTCCGTTTAACATTCTCGATATTGCCTCTAATTCCCGCAATTACGAATTGACAATTCGCCAACCTATCCTCCAAAATCCTGCCCAAGATCTCGCCCTAGGCTTAACCTTGAGTCATCGGCAAAGTTCAGCATCATTGCTAGGGGGGCTCATTCCTTTTCCTGCTCTTGGTGCTGATGATAATGGTCAAACTAAAGTTACAGCGTTGCGCTTTTTTCAAGAATATGTCCAGCGTAGTGCCGAAGAGGTATTTGCAGTGCGATCGCAACTAAGTTTAGGGCTAAATGCTCTTGGCTCCACCATTAACGATCTGTCTCCAGATAGTCGGTTTCTGACTTGGCGAGGGCAAACTCAATATTTGCGGCTACTAGCACCGCAAACGCTGCTACTGTTGCGAGCCGATCTCCAACTTAGCGATCGCCCCCTGTTGTCTCAGGAACAAATTAGTTTGGGGGGACAAGATAACCTGCGGGGGTATCGCCAAGATGCATTGCTCAGTGATAATGGCTTAGTCTTATCGGCGGAGGTACGGATTCCGATCTTGCAAATTCCCGACATTAATGGACTTTTACAGGTTGTTCCGTTCTGTGATTTTGGTACGGTATGGAATCAGCGAGCAAATACAAACCCCGATCCGAGCACTCTCGTCTCGGTAGGCATGGGATTGCGATTTCAAATGAGCGATCGCCTCACCATTCGTCTCGATTTAGGCTTGCCCCTGAGTCGAATTTCCGCAGAAAAGAGAACTTTACAGGAAAATGGGATTTATTTCTCAATATCTGCAAATCCATTTTAAAATTTATCTATGCGGAGCATTCTCAAAAAAAGTATTTGGAAATATAAAGAACTCTGTGTAATTATCCCCATGACCACAGGGATCTTACTAGGAATTCGCTTTTTGGGCTTACTTCAGCCCCTAGAATTATCCCTATACGATTTGTTCTTTCAGTGGCGACCATTAGAACCGATAGATAATCGCATTGTGATTGTTGCAATTAATGAATCGGATATTCAGAAATTTGGTTATCCCATTGACGACGACACCCTCGTCAACCTTCTCAAAGCGGTCAAACAGCAGGAACCTAGAGTGATCGGATTAGATCTCTACCGCGATTTACCAGTACCGAAAAAAAATAATTCTGGATACCAAGAACTATTGAGTATATATACATCCACACCCAATCTCGTCGGTATTCGCAAAGCGATCGCCAATCGAGAAGGCGACGGCGTGGCTGCTTCTCCAATTTTGGAAAAGCTCAATCAAGTTGCGGCCAATGACTTGCCCCCCGATCGTGATGGCAAAATCCGACGAGTACTGTTATCGTTAAAAGATAAGCAAGGGAAGACGATTACCAGTTTGAGCGCTGCCCTAGCGCTCCAATATCTCAAAACCGAAAATATTAAACTAGAAGTACTTGACTCCCAAAAACAAGAATATAAATTAGGGAAAGCAATTTTTTCGCCTATGGAAGAAAATGATGGCGGCTATGTTCGCCAACCATTAGGGGGCTATCAGATATTATCGAACTTTCGCAATTTTCAGGATGGATTTCATGTAGTCTCATTAACGCAAATTTTAAATGGAGATATTCCTCAGGATATCTTGCGAGATCGCCTTGTTTTGATCGGTATTACCGCTGAAAGTAACACCGATTACTTTATTACTCCCTATAACAGCACGGTTTTAGGGAATTCTTTTCCCGTCACTAGTGGTGTGACCTTACATGCCAATATCGCCAGTCAATTAATTGCGAATGCCCTCGGCGAGCGTCCAGTTTTACGGGTCTGGTCAAAACCGATAGAAAGTCTATGGATTGTCATCTGGTCACTTGCTAGTGGTCTATTGTGCTGGAGCCGTCGCCATGCCAAACCAACGAAACGGTCGAAGTTCACTTTCCATATCCCTAGGTTAGCTCTAGAGATCGCTGGTTTAGGGACGAGTCTATTGATTGCTAGCTATATTCTATTTTTACAGGGATGGTGGATTCCAGTTGTTCCTGCATTTTTTGCCCTATTTACTTCGACGATGGTCATCACGGGTTATAAAGCCCTCAGCGCAGGCGAAGCGCGTAGACGCGCTATCCTTTCGGTTATTCCCGACTTGATGTTCAACGTCAATGGCGATGGAATTTATCTAGGGCAGGTTAACTTTGATAGTAGTATCGAGTCGTTATATCCCGACATTGAAAATATCGGTAAGCATCTTTCTCAAATCCTGCCGCAAGAATTGAGCGATCGCCATCTTTTTTATATTCATCAAGCACTAAGCACTGGGGAATTACAAACCTACGAACAGTGCGTCTACTTTGATGGCAAGTACCGCGATGAGGAAATTCGGATTGTTGTTAGTGGAGCCAATGAAGTGCTATTTACGATCCGCGATATTAGCGATCGCAAAAGGGCGGAGTTAGCAATTCACAAAAAAAATGCCGAATTAGCTAAAACCTTAGACGAGTTAAAGGCAACCCAAAAACAACTTGTGGAATCAGAGAAATATGCCTCACTCGGTAGCATGGTGGCTGGTATTGCCCATGAAGTTAATACCCCTATTGGCAATAGTTTAATGGCAGCTTCCATCCTTGAGAATGCCACCAATAAATTTAATGCATCTTTCAATCGTGGCGAACTTAAAAAATCTAGCTTACAAGCATATTTAGAAAAAGCCAAAAGTAGTAGTGAAATCCTATCAGCTAACTTACATCGTGCTGCCGAACTCATCCAAAACTTTAAACAAGTTGCCGTAGATCGTTCGAGCCTAGAGCAACGGAGCTTTCCCATCAAAGACTATATTGAAAAGATTTTGACTAGCCTAGAACCTCAACTCAAATATACGCCCCACCAAGTAATCGTCCAAGGTGATGCCAATATTACGATGCAGAGCTATCCAGGCGCATTGTCTCAGACCATTACCAATTTAGTGATAAATTCCTTAACCCATGCCTATCAAGGCTTAGATAAAGTCGGTCAGTTACAATTTACGATTACCCAGCAAGATGCCAAAGCGATCATCATTTACTCCGACGACGGAATTGGCATTCCCAATGAAAATTTAGCTAAAATTTTTGAACCTTTTTTCACAACCGCTAGAGATAAAGGCGGTAGCGGGTTGGGACTCCATATTATCTATAACCTCGTAACCCAGAATCTCCAAGGTACAATTCTTTGTGAAAGTGAAATGGGGATGGGTACAAAATTTACAATTACCCTACCCATTCGACTAACTTCAACTAACGTTGACTGAGCGGAGTCGAAGCCACTGAATAACAAAGATTTATTGAAATCCAATTGAGATGCTATAGGATATTCTCACATATTTGATCGTATTTGATCGTAGCCATCTAGGCTTTATCATTAAAAAGTCTTTAATATTTAATCAATATTTCCTCTTTTTGTCTAAAAAGTCATTCTTCAAAAATTGCTTTACTCAATGTCAATATTATGTCAATAATTTCTTCCTTAATAAACTGTATAAATGACTAAAATAAGACGTTTTTATTCAGCATTTCACCATGATCAAGTGTAAATCCAGAATACCTGAAATGGTTGCTAATTAATCGTTTTGACTTTGATATGTATTTTTTTGACTATACTAAAATAATTGGGATTATTGCATAGTATTTTCAATTGATTTCTTGCAAGTATTTTAAAGTTTACTCTATCCATTAAAATAAGTTTTTCGTAAATCTTTCGCACATTTTTTATGTATCTTTTGAATTTGACTTGTTTTGTAATGAAATTAAAGGAATTGCAATGTAATTGACGTTATGAAAAAAATTAACGGGTAAACTTATAATGCACATGGAAATAAGCGAATTACATGTAACAAAAGTGGATTTTTCGTAACTTTATTTGAAGGAAGAATTCTAATGATTACAAGCTACCATAGACGATTTGGCAGCGTTGTAGGAATAATGTCCCTACTAGCTAGCTCAATCGGATTTTCTCCGAGTGCAGCTCAGTCCAGCACGTTTAGCCCTCCACCAGAGAATACGGTACCAACCCAAACTACTGGTGGCGCATCTCGCGGCGGGTTTATACCTCCTGCTACTAGTTCTGCACCAACTCAAACCACAGGTGGGGCATCTCGCGGTACTTTTGTACCTCCTGCCACCAGTTCTGCGCCAACCCAAACTACAGGTGGGGCATCTCGCGGTACTTTTGTACCTCCTGCCACCAGTTCTGCACCAACTCAAACTACTGGTGGGGCATCTCGCGGTACTTTTGTACCTCCTGCTACTAGTTCTGCACCAACCCAAACTGCTGGTGGGGCATCTAGAAGCTCTTTTACGCCTCCTCCTAGCAGTTCCGCTCCCATTGGCACAGCGGGTGGAGCCTCTCGCACCAATGCCTACGGCTCTTATTTGATTGGCGATCGCCCTGTTTTCATGGCGGCAGTCCTACCTCAAACCTTCTATGGCACAACCTTATCTGCCCATCCTGCGATTTTGGTTTACCTCCCAGCTAGTTCTGCTCAAGAGGCAGTCTTTAGTCTGAAGGATGAATCAAAGCAAACGGTTTATCAGATGTCTGTGCCAGTGTCAGGAAAAGCGGGGATTGTGGCAATCCAGTTGCCTGAGAACGCACCTGCTCTAGAAATTGACAAAAACTATCAGTGGTTTTTTGCCCTCAAACTTGAAGGCAACTTGACCCCTAACAGTCCCTTTGTTGACGGTTGGATTAAGCGGATTACGCCTAGTGCTGATCTCGCTAAATCTTTAGAGGGCAAAACATCTCTACAGCAATCATCGATTTTGGCAGCTAACGGAGTTTGGTACGATAGTGCCTCAATCCTGTCTTCTTTGCGGACGGCTCAGCCAAGCGATCAATTGCTTGCCAAGGAATGGAAAGAGCTTTTGGACTCCGTTCAACTGTCTCAATTTACCAGTTTGGCTATCACAAAGTAAAATCAAACTTTTGATGAAGCCAAGATTTCTATAGGAAAATGGGGAAAGATGGTTATAAATCACCATCTTTCTTCTCTATGTTGCTAACTAGGCTACTCAAAATTTAAACACAGGTAAGTATGAGATTAGGACTCAAAAAATTTATCGGGAACTCTAAAAGAGTCTTAATTATAGGTTCTAGCATTTCAGCTATTGTCATTGTTGGCAACCTGCTCGGTGTTTTTAATTTACTAGAATGGGCGATTCGAGATAAGTTCTTTCAATGGCGACCTGGGGAGTCCGTCGAAAATAATATCGTGATCGTGACGATCGACGAAACTGATATCAAAACAGCAGGCAATTGGCCAGTACCCGATCGCGTATTAGCGAAGGTAATCGAAAATTTGCGATCGCAAAATCCTCGAGTGATTGGGATGGATCTCTATCGCAATTTACCAGAGGAGCCAGGACATCAAGAACTCCTGCAAATCTTTCAAACCACGCCGACCCTGATTGGGGTCGAGAAAATGACTGGTGATCGCGTCGATCCGCCAGCGGTGTTAAAACAGAAAGAACAGGTGGCGCTTGCCGATTTAGTCCTAGATAGCGATCAGAAAGTGCGTCGGGCTCTGCTCACGGCGGAAGACCAACGAGACAACAAAACGATTAAGTCGGGACTAGCCACACAAGCGGCTCTGAAGTACCTAGAAGCAGAGAAAATCACCTTAGAACCTGTTGATGCGACTCAGCAAAAGTTTCGATTGGGGAAAACCATTTTTCTACCAATGAGGGATAGGGAAGCAGGATATAGCAATGAAGACTTGGGTGGCTATCAGATCCTCCTGAACTGGAGAGGTTCGCTATCTTCTTTTCCTACTATTTCTATGCGCGAAGTATTAGCAGGACGTATTCCCGACAATTTGATTCGCGATCGGATTGTGCTAATTGGTTCTACGGCTCCTAGCACTAATGATTTCTTCGCCACCCCCTATGATAATCTCGCCCAAACTAAAAGTACTCCAGGAGTTGTAGTTCACGCTAATATAGCCAGTCAGATAATTCGTTCGGCAAAGGATGGTCGATTAGGGCTCCATAGTTGGTCTAGCATCGAGCAGGGAATCTGGATCGTGGTTTGGGCAATGCTGGGGACAGGGGGGATCTGGATTTTAATTAGCTTTGCCGAAGGCAAAGGGCGAATTTTAGGCGAGCGAGCGGTCTGGGGGGCTTTCGTATCGATTGGATTGTTGTTTGGCTTTAGCTACTTGTCTTTTCTGAATGGGCTTTTAGTGCCGATCATGCCACCTTTATGCGCTTTTATTATGAGTGCGATCGCTATTACCAATGCTTATAAGCAACAAAAGTTGGAATTAACCAATCAACAGTTGGAAATCCTCAACAATCAACTCCTCGATTACTCCAAAAACTTGGAAGTTAAAGTTGAAGAACGTACTCACGACCTTGAATTAGCAAAACAAGCCGCTGATAAAGCTAATCGCGCTAAGAGTGAATTTTTGGCAAATATGAGTCATGAGTTGAGAACGCCCCTCAATGGCATCCTTGGCTATGCGCAAATCTTGCAAAGATCTAAATCTCTCGACGCAGATGGGCAAAAAGGGATTAAGGTGATTCAGCGCTGTGGGGATCACCTGCTGACATTAATCGATGATGTCCTAAATCTGGCTAAGGTTGAGGCAGGGAAAATTGAATTGGAGATATCCGATTTGCCACTGCCTGCTTTTTTAGAAGATGTGACCGAAATTTTCACCGTCAGAGCTTCCCAGAAAGACATAAGCTTTTTGGTGCAGATTAGCCCCAATATTCCTGGAGGCATTCGTTCCGATGAAAAGAGGCTACGACAGGTTCTCCTCAATTTACTCAGCAATGCCATGAAGTTTACCGATGTGGGAGGAGTAACCATGAAGGTATCTTTAGTAGGAACGAGGTCATCATCTCCAAGCAATGGAGCCCTAAGCCAGTCCTTTGCCACAGTGCGGTTTCAAGTCGAAGATACGGGGGTAGGCATCAGTGCCGAAAACTTAAATAAGCTCTTCTCTCCATTTCAACAAGTGGGAGATCAAAAGAAGCAATCTGAAGGTACGGGGCTAGGCTTGGCAATCAGCCAAAAAATCGTGCAATTGATGGGTAGTACCATTCAGGTTAGTAGCCGTTTAGGTGAGGGAAGTACCTTCTGGATCGATCTAGAATTTCCTCTGGCATCGGGCTGGAAGAATAATCAATTTCAATCCAATCGAGTAATCACAGGCTATCAAGGGGCTCCAATGAAGATTTTGGTTGTAGACGATCGCTCGGACAACCGCTCATTTTTGGTTAACTTGCTCCGAAGCATTGGCTTTGAATTGTTTGAGGCTAAGGATGGTCAAGAAGGCTTGGCACAGGCGATCGCCAATCATCCAGATTTAATCTTGCTCGATCTGGTCATGCCAGTTTTGGATGGTTTTGAGATGGCGCGTCGGCTTCGTCAGCAACAGGGATTTGCCTCTGTACCAATCATTGCTTGCTCAGCAAGCAGCTTTGATGACGATCTGCAAGAAAGTTTGACTGCTGGCTGTACGGACTTTACTCCCAAACCAATTCAATCAAAAGATCTATTTTTAAAGCTCAAGAAATATTTGAATTTGGAGTGGATCTACGAAGCACCTATGAATTCCTTTCCCCTTGCGGGCAATTCAGTTATCAGTTCGATGGAATCCATGGAAAATTCTCTGGAAAATGATCTTTCTATCACCGCTACGGGGACTTCATCAATTCCCGCCCCTGAAATTGTCTTACCTGAGTCTGAGGATCTGCTTATCTTACTTGATTTGGCACTCAAAGGATTACTCAAAAATTTCATTAAACAACTGGATACCTTAGAGCAAAAAGATCTAAATCTTATGCCATTTACTAGCCAACTCCGCCAACTTGCCAGTAGCTATCAAATAAAAAGATTGCAAGAAGTACTTCAGCAATATACCGATCAATCCTTAGAAACTTATTAAAGAAATTTATTAAACTTTATGACTTTTAATCAACATCACAACCTCTCGCAGCAATTGCAAACGAGTACTATTTTAGTTGTGGATGATAATCCCACCAATTTGGAAGTCCTGTCTGCAACATTGGAAAATCACGGCTTTACGGTCTCAGTAGCGATTGATGGCGAAAATGCTCTGTCCCAAGCTGAATATCTAAATCCCGATCTCATCCTCTTGGATGTAATGATGCCAGGAATAGATGGCTTTGAAGCTTGTCGAACTCTGCTGTCTAATCCCAAAACCCAGAATATTCCTGTGATCTTTATGACCGCCCTCGCCGATCCCATGGAAAAAGTTAAGGGTTTTGAACTTGGAGCCGTTGATTATATTACGAAGCCTTTTCAACAAGAAGAAGTAATCGCTAGGGTCAATCTGCATTTGAGGTTGAGTTTTCTCAACAAAACTATCGCTGAACAAAATCAACGTTTAGAACAGCAGGTTGCGGAACGTACGGCTGCATTAACTCAAGCTTTAGAAACCTTGCAAAGATCCCAACTGCAATTGGTGCAGAGCGAGAAAATGTCTAGTATTGGTCAGTTGATGGCTGGAATTGCCCATGAAATTAATAATCCCCTAGGATTTATCAACGGCAACCTATCCTTGGCTCAAGAAGGATTTACGAACCTGCTCGATCATCTCCAACTCTATCAAGCGGAATTTCCTCAGGCAAACGATAAGATCCTCGACCATGCTGAATCAATCGATCTAGACTTTCTGATTGCGGACTTACCTAAACTCACTAAATCTTTGCGGGTAGGATGCGATCGCATTAAGGATATTTCTAATTCTCTGCGCATATTTTCTAGATCTGATACCGAACGTCGCGTGAGGTTTAGAATTGAAGAAGGGCTTGAAGTCACCCTAATGCTGCTACGGCATCGCCTCAAGGCTGTCGATCAAATTCCAGAAATTCATATCGTTAAGGATTATGGCAAGCTGCCCGAAATAGATTGCTATGCGGGACAGTTGAATCAGGTATTTATGAACTTGTTAGCCAATGCGATCGATGCCTTGCATTCTAGTGGTTACACTGCCTCAATGGTCAAACGGGGTGAAGCTAAGCAGCCTACTATTTGGGTAAAGACTGAATGGATCCATTGTGAGCCTAAATTGCATGATATAGTGCGGATCGCTATTCGAGATAATGGGCTAGGAATCCCTCCCCATTTACAGTCCAAAATATTTGAATCGCTGTTTACCACTAAGCCCGTGGGTAAAGGAAGTGGTCTCGGACTTTCCATTAGTCGCCAGATAGTTGAAGAAACCCATGGCGGAAAATTGATGCTAACCAATACCTCATCAGAAGGAACGGAGTTTACTATTGAAATCCCCGTTCATGAAATTGAAAACCCCTCCGAGAAGAACTAAATTTCTGAACTAAATTCCGAACTAAATTCTGAACTAAATTCTGAACCTTCATGTAGACCTTTGCCCTCTCAAGCCCTTCATCTATAGTGGTTTTTGATAGTGTTTTTTATTTTGCCTACGGCAAAATGAAAACTCAAAACCCATACTAGGATTGATTTTTTGTTTTCAAGTGAGTATGCACTCATTGGAAAACCGCTATACAGGTGAAGGGCTTAAAAATGGGCCGTAGCAGAAAAATATAAGCCCCGTTCTTGTGAGCTATTGCCCTGCGAGTTTACGTTAACTAGAGGGATCCCCCAGTCAAGTCGGATCGATAAAGTTTCCCCCTGTTGCCACAATAGCCCCATCCCCAGACCTACTAAAGTATTTGGCTTAGGATTGCTGCCATTGTTGTTCCACCCAGCGCCCGCATCAATAAAGGGTACTAATTGCAAGATCCCTTTAGAATCGACATCTCTAAAAATTGGTAGACGAACTTCGGCAGAAATCTGTGCCCCATTATCGGTTAAGAGAGAATCTTGGCGATAGCCGCGAATAGTGGTGGCTCCCCCTAAGCCAAATTGCTCCAAGGTTAGTAATGTGCGATCGGCGATCTGAATATCTCCCCGCAATAGAAAAAGCGTCTCTGGTGCAAGTAACTGTACCCATTGCCCTTGCCCTCGCCAAGCAAAAAAGTTGCTATCGGGAACTCCCTGCTGGTTGACAGTGGCATTAAATAATCCCCCAAGTCCAAAACTAAATTGAGAGCGAAAAGCTATTACCGATTGTTCATTGCGCTTAGTCCATTCTTGGAAGAAGCGTAAAGCGGAGACGCGGGTACTACCTTGACTATCCGCACCAGAAGAGATGGGAAATGGTCCAATATTGTCAATACCTAAGGAAGTTTGGCTCTCTTGCCTTGAAAATGACAGTCCTAGGGCTAGCTCCTCTTGGGGGCGTAAAATCAAGGGTTGGCGATAGGTGACTTCGTAATATTTCGAGACAGCCGAAATTTTGAGTACGTCAAAGGGAGACTCAATTACATTACTAGTCGTAGTGCCAGCTGCTAATTGGATCGTGCCGTTGCTAGGATTAATCGGCATAGTGTAGCTGAAATCAAAGCCATTACTTCCATCGGTGTTGGTATAGCCCAATCTCAATCCATCACCGAGCCCAAGCAAGTTCGCATGAACGAGTTGAATCTGACGACGAAAACTACCCACACTAGGCGATCGCCCATTGTCCAGAGTAGGAATAACGCTGAAATTTTTAGCTTCCTTAGCTTCCACTAATAAAATTCGCGTTTCAGGGCGATCGCCCGTTTGCAACTCTGCGGAAATATTTTCAATTAAGGGATTTAATTTTAGTAATTGTAGCCCTTCCAGTAGATGGTTGATGTTTAAAGGCTTTGCTCCCGCTAATTCCAGACGGCTCCGAATATAGTCGGCATTAAGGTGCTGTAGCCCCGTAATTTTAATCTCTTCCAAACTGCCTTCGATCGCCTGCATTCTGATCGTCCCATTTGACATGGTTTGGGGAGGAATAATTGCACCTGAAGAAATATAACCACGACTAATGTAAAGCTGAGTAATAGCCGATCGCACCTGTAGTAATTCCGCGAATGTTAACTCCCTACCCGTAAAAGACTTAGTCACTACAGCCAGTTCTTCGGCAGTAAATACTGTGCTATCAATTACCTCAATTTGTTTGACAAAAAACTTAGCGGGGAAAGTACTTGGACGAGTCTCTGTTCCTTCAGGGACTTTAGGTACTGACTGCTCTAAGGTTGGTGATGTAGGTAGTGTTTCTTGGGGCAAAACAGGTTGATTAGGAGAGGGATTAATCCGTTGTAAAGGATTAGAAAGATTAGGGTCAACCCTCTGTGCTGTGAGCAATGGCTCATCCCTTGGGCTCTGCTCAAGAGGTGATTGTATGGGGAATTGAGAAGCATCGTGCTTTGTGTTGACTTTGGTTCTGACATTGTTATCGACATGATCGACGTGATCGGTATGATCGACAAGTTGTGTAAATAATCCTTGTTTATTCAATGCAGGATTAAGCTCACTTGCCTCGATCGCAGACAATTCTGAAGACAAACTTACAACTATTAAAATAATCGTAGATCTCATGAATGGCAAAGTGCGAGCGAGACAATTACACAACAAAATATTACAAAAATCCATATATTTAAGAGTAATTTCTTTGCTTTTTAAGATAATTTAAGTCTGGCAATATTAATAATCCATAATAAGTAAAATCAGGTAATATTTGATAGTACATGAATTTTCCAACTGACCTGTGAAATTATAGCAGTTTTTTTGTTTTGCCATAGGTATAATAAAATAGTAAAACCTTGACTATGATTAGTTTTTTGTTTCATAAATTAAGCGGGAATTAATTTAGCAAGATGCTATAAGTATCTAGTCATAATTAGGTATAAAATCTAAAATCCATGATACACACAACGTAAATGCGGGTTTTAATTCCTTTTTTTTAGTATGCCCAGTTACTTAGTATTTGCTTAATTAATTAATGATTTTTTATTTTCTTTTAATATTCTTAATAAGATTTTACTAAAGATATTTGTCTGGTGATTTTATTTATTTTATATGAGAAGGGGAAAAGCATCTATGATTTCTATTTTTCGACTATCTTATTTAGGTGGCAATCTACTTTTGGGGTATCTATCCCTAGCTTGTTCTGTTGCAGCGCAACCCGTGACAGCCGATGGTACGCTGTCTACGACAGTTACCAGCCCCGACAATCTCAACTTTACGATTATCAATGGCAATCAGCCCAATAGTGGAGCGAATCTATTCCATAGTTTTAGTCAATTCTCAGTACCAACGGGAGGTTCGGCAACTTTCAATCTAGTGAACACGCCGAATATTACGACGATTTTTAGTCGGGTAACGGGAGGAAGTGTTTCCAACATTGATGGCTTGATTCAGACAATTAATAACAACAATCCCGTAAGTTTATTTCTACTCAATCCCAGTGGCATTATTTTTGGTCCCAATGCCAGATTAAATATTGGCGGCTCCTTTGTCGGTACAACGGCAAATAGTATCAAATTTGCGGATGGGGTGGAATTTATCGCTAGCGACAGCACTTCTAATCCCCTGCTGACGGTTGCATCGCCAATGGGTTTAAATATGGGAAGCAATTCGGGAAATATCACCGTACAGGGGAATGGCAGTAACGCTAAGTTAAATGGCGCATCGTCTGTTTCCAATCTGACTAATTTAAATTTAAGTGGTTTACAGGTTCAATCTGGTCAAACACTGGCTTTGGTTGCTGGAAATCTCTCTCTGGAGGGGGGTGTGATTTCCGCTTTAGGTGGGCGAATTGAATTGGGAAGTGTCACTGGAGGCAATGTTGAGATTGATGCAACGTCGCAAGGATTGACGCTCGCATATCCCAAGGCTAATAGTTTTGGCAATATTCAGATGAGTCAACGCGCCTTAGTAGCAGTTCGTGGCACTAGTGCTGGTTCAATTCAAATGCAAGGGAAACAGGTTAATCTCAGTGGTGGTTCGATCGCAGTTGTCCAAAACCTCGGCAATCAAAAGGCAGGCGATATTACGATCAATGCCACAGAATCCCTGCAAGTAATTGGCATGTCTTCAGATTTTCTCAGTTCTAGTGGTGTGGTGAATGAAACTACGGCTGCTGGAGGAGCGGGCAGTATTTTCATTACTACCCCCCAACTGATGATTGATAAAGGGGCGATCGTGATGGATCGTACCTTCGGTAATGCCCAAGGTGGCAATATAACCGTTAAAGCGAATGAAATAGGCGTTGGGGGGATTCAACCTGGTAATCCTGCTCTTAATCCGATATTTGGGGTGCTGATCGCGGCTACCTTTGGTGCTGGTCAGGGTGGAGATTTATCTCTCTCTACTGATCAACTGACTATTTTTGGCGGTGGGAATGTTGGCACAAGAACTTTTAGTAAGGGGAATGGGGGGAATGCCAATGTCATTGCTGATAGGGTGATGGTGTCGAGTTTGGATGCCCTTCCTAATAATTCGACAATTATTAGTCTCCTATCTGCAAATACTTTTAGTTCTGGTCATGCGGGAAATCTTCAGCTCGATACGCGCACATTATCAATTCAAGATGGTGGACTGGTTTCAGTTTCTACGGTGAGTACTGGAAGTGCGGGCAATCTCACGATCAATGCGTCGGAGTCGATCGATGTCAGTGGGGTAAAAGATAGTCAGAACCCAAGTTACATAGGTGCGGTGGCACGTACATTTGTATTGACTAACAATCCGAATTCCCAGGCCGATTCAGGCAATATCACAATTAATACGCCAACTTTGATGGTTCGCAATGGAGGAACTGTGATTGCGGAGAACCAAGTTTTTGGTGATGCTGGTACGCTCTCAATAAATGCGAATACCATCCAACTCGATAATGGTCGCCTCTCCACTTCTACCAAAGTTGGTGAAGGTGGCAATATTAACCTGCAAGTTCGCGATCTCCTATTGATGCGTCATGGTAGTCTTATCAGCGCTGAAGCGGGGGGGGCTGGTAATGGCGGCAATATTAGTATTAATTCCCCTGTGATTGTGGGGATAGAGAATAGTGACATTATTGCGAATGCGATACGCGGAGCAGGTGGGAATATCAATATCACTACGCAAGGATTATTTGGATTGAAGTTTCGTCCGCAATTGACCTCGGAGAATGACATCACGGCAAGTTCGCAATTTGGATTGAGTGGCACGGTAAATATCAGTAACCTCGCTTTTACTCCGACCGCTGGATTGATTCAACTGCCCAGCAATATCGATGATCCGAGTCAGCGAATTGCCCAAGGTTGTCGAACCTATGGCAATAGTCGCTTTGTCGCCACAGGTCGCGGTGGATTGCCCGAAGATCCCAGCGATCGCCGCAGTGGTAATCATCCTTGGACAGATATCCGCGACCCCGCCACTTTCCGCAATCCCAAGACTCTCGCAACTGTTAAGCAATCCGAACAGCAATCCGAGAATGTGACACCGCCCATCGTAGAGGCTACGGGTTGGCAAATCAATGCCAAGGGTGAGGTGCGCATCTATGCTGCAAATAATGCCACAAGAGAAGCAACCGTAACGGACTGTGCGGGATTCTTAGCGATCGCACCAAATCTTTTTAAAGTTAAAGAGGTAGTAGCCAATGAATTTTAGTCAAAGACTATGGTGGTATAGTTCCACCTTTCTATTCTGGGGAATGTTTTTACCCATAGCTGTCACAGCACAACCCATAACAGCCGATGGCACGCTCTCAACAACAGTCACCAGTCCCGACAATCTTAACTTTACGATTACCAATGGCAATCAGCCCAATAGTGGAGCGAATCTATTCCATAGTTTTAGTCAGTTCTCAGTACCGACGGGAGGTTCGGCAACTTTTAATCTAGTGAATACACCGAATATTACGACGATTTTTAGTCGGGTGACGGGAGGAAGTGTTTCCAACATTGATGGCTTGATTCAGACTATTAATAATAATAATCCTGTAAGTTTGTTTCTGCTCAATCCCAGTGGCATTATTTTTGGAGCCAATGCTAGTTTAAATATCGGCGGATCATTTATCGGTACGACAGCCAATAGCGTCATTTTTAGTGATGGAGTAAAGTTTAGTGCCAACGATCTCACCTCGCCCCCCCTGTTAACTGTAAGCGCTCCTATTGGGCTACAACTTGAGGCAAATGCAGGAGCAATTAGTTTACAGGCAATGGCTAACCTGCAAGTGGCGCAGGGAAATACCTTGGCTTTAGTGGGCAGTCAAATCGACATGAAAGGAGCCAACCTAACCGCATCAGATGGACGAGTGGAAATGTGGGCAGCTCAGAATGCCCAAATCGCCCTCAACAATCAAGCGAGCTGGCAACTTGCTTCTGATCCTAGCATTGTGAATTGGGGAAATATTTCGCTCAGTCAAACCTCCTTAGTTGATGCAAGTGGAACCAATGGCGGAGCAATCAATATCCGTGGACGGGGTCTGACCTTGCAGGATGGCTCAAATATTCGTTCTATTACTTCGGCTGGGCAGGGGAAGGGGATTACCGTCCAAACCACAGACTTTGTTGACCTGATGGGTGCTTCCGATATTGGTCAATTTGCTCCGGGAATTTCGACTTCTGTGGGTATATTGTTTGGCGCTCCAGCAAGTGGGCAAGCGGGGGATGTGACCGTTGAGACGGGGAGTTTACGGTTGAGTAATGGCGCTTGGCTTCAGTCATCCTCTAATGGCGATAATTCGCGATCGGGCAATGTGACCGTTAAAGCGAAAGATGTGGATGTATTGGGAGCTAATCCATTTGTTGCCTCGCCTACCGCTATAAACTCCAATCTCTTTGTTGGTAAGAATAATGAGAGTGGCAAAATTACCATCGATGCAGATCGGATTCGTGTGCAAGATGGGGGAATTATCAGTACGGCTTTGGTTGTCGTAAGTCCTGTTCGTCCTACGGGTAAGGCTGGAGATATCTCGATTCGCGCAAAAGAGAGCCTTATAATATCGGGATATACACCTGACAAACTGCTATCTGGAGTGAGTAGTAGAATTGGGGCAACAGATGGGGAAGCGGGAAACATCTCGATTGATGTTGGCAGTTTGCAAATCTTTAACGGGGGGACTGTGCGGAGTACGCTATCGGGAAAAGGAAAAGCGGGGAATATTAACATTCAAGCGAAAGAGGTGACCGTCAGTGATCCAGAAATTGATGCTCTCAGCAGCTTACCTGGAGGTATTACGGTCTCTCTGGGGGCTAACGCGGTAGGCTCAGGTGGAAATATTTCCCTGACAGCAGATAGCCTGCGACTATTCAATGGCGGTCAAATCACCTCTTCAACTAATGGCAATGGGGCTGCGGGTAGTATCAATCTACAAGTCAAGAACATTACGGTAGATAATGTCTCTAAAACCCTTTCTAATGGTCAAATTCTGACCAGCACGATCGCCGCGACTTCTTCTACCAAATCTGATGCGGGTTCGGTAAATATAGTTGGCGATCGCCTTGATGTACTCAATGGGGCGGAAATTTCTGTTAGTAATACTGGTGGTGGAAATGCGGGCAACTTGAGCGTTAGCGCTTCTCGCGTTCAACTGGATTACGGTGGCAGTCTGCGATCGGAAGTCTCCGCAGGCGATCGCGGCAATATCTCAATTAACACTAATGTGCTGTTGCTGCGACATGGTAGCCAAATTAGCACCAATGCCACAGGGAATGCCACAGGAGGTAATATCAACATCAAGGGGGCATTTATCGTAGCGGTTCCATCGGAAAATAGTGACATTACTGCGAATGCGTTACGCGGAGCAGGTGGGAATATCAATATCACTACGCAAGGCTTATTTGGATTAAAATTTCGTCCGCAATTAACCCCTGAGAGTGACATCACGGCAAGTTCGCAATTTGGGCTAAGCGGTACGGTGAATATTAACAACCTCGCTTTTACTCCGACCGCTGGATTGATTCAACTGCCAAGCAATATCGATGATCCGAGTCAGCGAATTGCTCAAGGTTGCCGAACCTATGGCAATAGTCGCTTTGTCGCCACAGGTCGCGGTGGATTGCCCGAAAATCCCAGCGATCGCCGCAGTGGTAATCATCCTTGGACGGATATCCGCAATCTTTCCACTTTAGCAACTGTAAAGCAATCCGAAAAGCAATCCGAAAAGCAATCGGCGAATGTGACACCGCCCATCGTAGAGGCTACGGGTTGGCAAATCAATGCCAAGGGTGAGGTGCGCATCTATGCTGCCAATAATGACACAAGAGAAACAGCCATAACCGACTGTACGGGATTCTTAGCGGTTACAAACAAAGCTTTTTAAAGAGGTAGTTGAGTATAATGAATTTTAGTCAAAGACTATGGTGGTGTGGTTCTAGCTTTCTATTCTTGGGAATGTTTTTACCCATAGCTGTCGCAGCACAACCCGTAACAGCCGATGGCACGCTCTCAACAACAGTCACCAGTCCCGACAATCTCAACTTTACGATTACCAAGGGCAATCAGCCCAATAGTGGAGGCAATCTATTTCATAGTTTTAGCCAGTTCTCAGTACCGACGGGAGGTTCAGCAACTTTTAATCTAGTGAATACACCGAATATTAAGACGATTTTTAGTCGGGTAACGGGAGGCAATGTTTCCAATATTGATGGCTTGATTCAGACCACAAATAGCAGCAATCCCGTCAGTTTGTTTCTGCTCAATCCCAATGGGATTATCTTTGGAGCCAATGCAAGTCTCAATATCGGTGGATCGTTTGTAGGAACGACAGCGAATAGCGTCAAATTTATTGATGGAACAGAGTTTAGTGCAGTGAACGTCAATAACCCA
>NZ_ALWB01000045.1 GCF_000332215.1 Pseudanabaena biceps PCC 7429 | reverse complement strand
AGAATTTGCCAGCTTAACCCGAACTGACGTTAACTAATGATTTACTTATTAAGTTGCTGAGGAACAGTCTGCATCAATCCAATCCACAACAATTATTTAAGTAGCTAGGCATAAGTAAACTTAAAACCTAGAAGAGCATACCGCCTGCGCAGCGGGCGGCATGCTCTCTGGTTTGGTTTTTTAATTATGCCGAACTACTTGCCGAACTACTTAGTAACTATTAGCAACTGTTCCTTGATAACTTTCTTGATAACTTTTCCTTGGCAACTTTAATTTAGAAATTTAGACAATTATGCATATTGACTCCACACCCTATCCATATCCATACAATGGGGATCTAAGACCAGACAATACTGCTCTGATTATCATCGATATGCAGACTGACTTTTGCGGGGTTGGCGGTTATGTGGACAAGATGGGCTATGACCTCAGTCTTACCCGTGCCCCCATTGAGCCGATCAAAAAAGTTTTAACCCTTTTTCGTGAAAAAGGCTTTTTGATAATTCACACCCGCGAAGGTCATCGCCCCGATCTATCGGATCTGCCTGAAAACAAACGCTGGCGATCGCAAAGAATTGGTGCTGGCATTGGTGATGATGGTCCCTGTGGCAAAATTTTAGTGCGGGGGGAAAAGGGTTGGGACATTATTCCTGAGCTTTACCCCTTGGCTGGTGAACCCATTATTGACAAGCCTGGGAAAGGCTCTTTTTATGCTACCGATCTCGACCTAATTTTAAAGCGTAAGGGTATTCAAAATATTATTCTCTCAGGCATTACCACCGATGTTTGCGTCCATACAACCATGCGCGATGCCAACGATCGCGGGTATGAATGCTTAATGTTGTCGGACTGTACTGGGGCAACTGACTACGGCAATCATCTTGCCGCGCTCAAAATGATTGAAATGCAAGGTGGTGTATTTGGAGCCGTCAGCGATTCTGAAGCATTGACTACAGCTATTAAGAAAAATTTCTAGTTGAATTGTAATAATACGCTCACTATACGTTGCTATGGAAAAACCGATGCCTGACGATCTTGGAAGCGATCTAGCTGATAATCTGGTTGAAGAAGAATTTATGAAAGAGTCGATACCACCCTTGACTATTCCATCTAGTGTTTCCGCTGATACCCTGCGATCGCATCTGCCTCCAGAATTAGAATTAGTGAATATCTCCAAGAGATTCGGCTCTTTTGTTGCGGTCGATAACGTCTCGCTTAAACTTGCACCAGGAACTTTTCATGCCCTCCTTGGCGAAAATGGTGCGGGTAAAAGTACCTTGGTGAAGTGCATCATGGGTTTTCATGCGGCGAGTCACGGCGATATCTTAATTAACAAACAATCCCGCGATATCAATAGCCCTCGCGATGCCTATCTCTATGGTATTGGGATGGTTTATCAACATTTCACCGTGGTTCCCGCCATGACTGTCGCGGAAAACCTCCTGCTGGTGCGTCCTGACAGCCCTACCATCATTAATTGGAAAGATGAGTTAGAAAAGCTCGATGCATTTATGGCTTCGGCTCCGTTTAAAATCGATCTCCATGCACCGATCTCTCAACTAGCGGCAGGACAAAAACAGAAGCTAGAAATCCTGAAACAGCTTTATCTCAAAAGCCGAATTCTCATCCTTGACGAGCCCACATCGGTTTTAACTCCACAGGAAGCTGATGAAGTATTAGGGCTTTTGCGACAGGAAGTGACCGCAGGCAGGCTGAGCGTATTGATGATCAGCCATAAATTTCGCGAGATTACGGCCTTTGCCGATGATGTTACGGTATTGCGTAAAGGGAAGTTTGCTGGCAATGGCTCCACTAAGGATCTATCGGTCTCTGATATGGCGGCGATGATGCTCGGCGAGGCGAAAGAAGCGCGTCAAGTTGTTAAAACAGAAATCGAAGCCAGTAGTTTAGTGCTGGAAGTCCGCAATCTTCATGCGGATCGTGATAATGGTTTAGAGGCAGTTGCAGGGCTTGATTTACAGATTCAAAGCGGCGAGATCGTGGGCATTGCTGGTGTATCTGGAAATGGGCAAAGAGAATTGGTGGAGGTTCTCTCAGGGCAACGCATTGCTACATCTGGCGAGATTTTTGTAAATGGCGATCGCTATACGGCTACGCGGAAGGAAATGTATCGCCATCAGGTTTTTTCGTTGCCAGAGGAACCACTGCGCAATGCCTGCGTGCCCCATATGAGTGTTGCTGAAAATCTGGCTCTCCGCACTTTTGATCGCCAACCCCAATCGAAAGGCGGAGTTCTGCTTCTTTTTAAAGCAATTCGCGAAACTGCGAAGAATTTAATCAAGGTCTTTTCGATCAAAACGCCATCCCCAGATACCCCCGTTGGTAATCTCTCAGGTGGAAATGTCCAACGCACCGTGCTCGCTAGGGAGCTATCTGCTACGCAAATTAAATTATTGATCGTAGCTAATCCTGTCTTTGGACTGGACTTTGCCGCCGTTGAGTATATTCATAATCAAATTGTTGAAGCGCGTAATCGCGGCGTAGCCGTGCTCTTGGTCAGTGAGGATCTCGATGAGATTTTGACCTTAAGCGATCGCATTTTGGTGATGAGCGATGGTAAATTCGCTTACGAAAGCAATAGCGCTAATGTCGATTTAGCGGAGATTGGACAGAAAATGGCGGGACATTAACTAATGATTATCAACCAACAGGTTAGAGTCTTTCCTGAGTTGCTCACGCGGTCTAGTTATGACGATCTATCGTGGGAACCATTTCGGCAAGGAGTGGAAATATATCATTTGTATAAAAATGATATGGGTGCAAGTGCTGCACTTCTGCGCTATGAGGCTGGAGCGCAGGTTCCCCATCATTCCCATTCGGGTTACGAGCATATATTTGTCTTGTCTGGTTCGCAAACCGATGCCGATGGCAAATATACCAAAGGTGCGGTAATCATCAATCCCCCTGATACCAGCCATCAAGTCTTTAGTGAAGAAGGCTGTGTCGTTCTCATTGTGTGGGAAAGACCTGTAATTCTTGATGAATAGGTAATGACCTGTAATCAATTGTCTATCGTCGCTCTGCAAATTTTTACGAGGAACATCTTATGTCTACGATCGCCGCAAATCCCTACGAGTATGAATTACCGTCCGAGGGAAAAATTGCTCTGGTTATTATCGATATGCAACGTGATTTCTTGGAGCATGGCGGTTTTGGTGATGCCCTTGGCAATGATGTGATGCAGCTACAAAGCATCGTCCCCACTGTTAAGAAACTATTGGAAACATTCCGATCGCTAAATTTCCCAGTCATCCACACCATCGAAGCTCATGCTCCCGATCTTTCTGACTGTCCACCTTCTAAGCTCAATCGTGGGCGAGGAAATCTCAAAATTGGCGACCAAGGTTCCATGGGTAGGATCCTAATTGTGGGAGAAGATGGCAATAATATTATTCCCGAACTGACTCCACTAGCGAATGAAATTGTAATTGTGAAGCCTGGTAAGGGTGCTTTTTGTCGAACAAATTTGGAAGAGATTTTGCAAAAAGAAAATATTACGCACTTATTGTTTACAGGGGTAACTACTGAAGTTTGCGTGCAGACAACCATGCGCGAAGCCAATGATCGCGGTTATGAATGCCTATTAATTGAGGATGGAACTGCCAGCTATTTCCCAGAATTTAAAACCTCAACGATTGAAATGCTCCGTGCGCAAGGGGGCATCATTGGTTGGACGGCAAACTCCGAGGCCGTAATTGCTGCGCTTTTGCCTCAGGCAATGGCGATCGCCTAAGTAAAACTTGCATTGTTATGTTTTACAGCGCTTTGCGCTAAAATCCGAACCAAGAAATTTTTTTCAAGGTTTGCTTTGCAAACCTTGAAAAAAATTTCTTGTGGTTCGTTTGAGAGGAAATAGCTATAAATGGGAAGTTACATCGGGAATGAAGTTCTGTAAATAGAGGGGAGGACGCACATAGGTCATCTTATTCTGCAAAGGTGGGAGATCGAAAGGCTTGGGCAAAACATCCTCGTAAGGAATTTTCGCCAATAGATGATTGATACAGTTGAGTCTTGCCCGTCGCTTGTCATCGCCATCGATTACATACCAAGGCGATAGCTGAGTGTCTGTAGCATTAAACATATCATCCTTGGCTTTAGAATATTCTACCCAACGCGATCGCGCCTCTAAATCCATTGGGCTGAACTTCCATCGCTTGCGAGGATCCTTAATCCGATCTTGAAATCGAGCTTCCTGTTCGGTATCGTTCACCGAAAACCAATATTTAATTAAAATAATGCCAGATCGCTGAATCATGTTTTCAAACTCAGGACAGGAACGCAAAAATTCCACATATTCTTCGTGGGTACAATATCCCATGACATGCTCGACCCCTGCACGGTTATACCAACTGCGATCGAACAGCACCATTTCACCCGCCGCAGGTAATTCCGCCGTATAACGCTGGAAATACCATTGCGTACGTTCTTGATCGGAAGGTTTACCCAGAGCCACAATTCGGCAGATCCGTGGATTGAGAGATTGGGTAATGCTTTTAATCGCGCCACCCTTGCCAGCCGCATCTCTTCCCTCAAAGAGCACAACTACCTTCAATCCCTCATGTTTCACCCATTCCTGTAGCTTGACGAGTTCTATCTGTAAGTGTTTTAGTTCCTTTTCGTAAATCTTTTTGGACAGCTTGGGTAACTCTGATAATTTAGACGGGTTCGGATTATGTGCTGGCAACTCCGAATTGCCTAAATCTAATAAACTCTCTTCTCGCCTTGGCTCAGATTTCGCAGACTTGTCGCCATGATGCTTCTTAGATTTCGACATATGCTTATGCTCCTTGTTATACCAATTTACGAAAGTGTAATCACACTTTTGCGAATTAAAAACTAAACCTAGTAAGGGTTTTCAAGTTAAGAAATGGCTGGGATTTAGCTACTCATGTAACTGTCGCCTGTACTGAGACATAAATCTCAAGAATTGATTGGCGGCGCGGTGCGCCATCAATCAATTCTTGGGGTTTGATTTTTTCTAAGTCAAGTGACTGTATCTATTAGAAATAAGTAAATGGGTGCAATTAAATATAAAACCCTTAAACCTGTAGCGCACGCGCAGCGTGCGCTACAGGTTTAAGGTTTGGTTTTTAATTAAGCCCAGCTACTTAGCTATTTCTAATCGCTATTAGAAATAGCGATTAGAAAAAATTTAACGCCCAATACCAATATACTGATATCCCAAGGCTTTGAGAGCCTTGCCATCAAGGAAATTGCGGGCATCGATAATAACAGGATGATGCATGAGTCTTAGCATCTTGGCATAATCGATCGCTAAAAACTCCTGCCAATCCGTTACTAGGACTACCGCATCACAGCCATCAGCCAAACGCTCTAAATCGGTTTCCACAATGACATTGGAAAAACCTTGTCGCAATCCTGATTGTGAAACGAGGGGATCGTAAGCTTTTACTCTTGCGCCTAAACGACTGAGTTGATCGATTAAGGTCAGGGCAGGAGCATCGCGCATATCGTCCGTATCGGGTTTAAAGGTCATTCCCAATAGACCAATGGTTTTGCCCTTTAATATCTTCAGCGCTTGCTGTAATTTCTCAACTACCAGAATGCGCTGTAACTCATTCACACGCACACAAGCCTTGAGGATTTCCGTAGAATACCCATAGTCTGCCGCCGTATATATCAGTGCCGATACATCTTTACCAAAGCAAGAGCCTCCCCAGCCGATCCCAGCTTGTAAGAACTTCGAGCCAATCCGCGAGTCCAACCCGATACCGCGAGCCACTTCTTTGACATCTGCGCCGACGCGATCGCAAATATTGGCGATCTCATTGACAAAGCTGATCTTGGTCGCCAAAAAGGCGTTTGCGGCATACTTGATCATTTCGGCGGAGTTCAAGTCGGTAACGACTACAGGCACTGGCGCAAGGGTTTTGTTTTCCGCAAAAGAGCGATCGATAATTGGTGTGTAGAGTTCTTGCATGAGCTGGAGAGCGCGATCGCTATCACTACCAACCACAATGCGATCGGGATTAAACGTATCATAAACCGCAACACCTTCACGGAGAAATTCGGGATTGCTGACCACATCAAATTCAATTTGATCGTTACTTTGACCAGCCATGCCATCAAGAACGATCATCCTCACCCAATCCCCAGAACCAATGGGAACGGTGGATTTATTGACAATTACACGATATCCATCCGTCAGACTTTCGCCGATACTCCTAGCTACGGCTTCTACATAGCGCATATCACTGCGCCCATCGGCAAGTGAAGGTGTGCCCACGGCAATGAATAGAACTTCTCCATGCTTTACACCTGTGGCGATATCCGTTGTAAATTCAATCTTGCCTTGACGTATTGACTCGGTGAGGATTTCTGGTAGCCCTGGTTCATGAATCGGCGACTGTCCCGATTTCATCAGCTTAACCTTCTCTTCGTTATTATCAACACAGATCACATCATGTCCGATGTAGGCAAGACAAGCACCTGTGACTAAGCCGACATAACCCGTTCCAATTACACAAACACGCATACTTTTTTATCCATTTAAATATATCTTAATCCAGCAATTGGAGCTTGAGGAGAAATTCTGGCTCGCTCAATTTGCTAGGCGATCGCGAAAATAGGCGATCGTTTTTGACAGCCCTTCTTCCAAGGGGACAGTTGGCTCCCAGCCTAAGTGGAACTTGGCCCGTGAAATATCGGGTTGACGACGTTGAGGATCGTCTTGGGGTAAAGGTTTAAACACTAATGCCGCCGTCGGATCGATCATCCGTTGAATTGTCTGCGCTAGTTGTAGAATCGTATATTCACCAGGATTACCCAAATTCACGGGACCAATGTATTTGCCATTCATCAAGCGCATCAATCCTTCGACGAGATCAGATACGTAGCAGAAACTGCGAGTTTGGGAACCATCTCCATAAATAGTGAGCGGGATTCCCTTAAGGGCTTGAACGATGAAATTACTAACGACACGCCCATCATTTTCGAGCATTCTCGCGCCATGGGTGTTAAAAATCCTCGCTACCCGAATTTCTACCCCAAATTGTCGATGGTAATCAAATGCTAATGTCTCGGAAATCCGTTTGCCTTCGTCATAGCAGCTACGAATCCCCGTACAGTTGACATTGCCCCAATAGTCTTCAGTCTGAGGATGGATGAGCGGATCGCCGTAAACCTCAGAAGTTGAAGCGAGCAAAAGTCTGGCTCTACATTGTTTGGCTAATTCCAACATATGGAGAGTTCCTAAGAAGTTGGTTTTAGCAGTTTGAATCGGATCGGATTGATAATGAACGGGTGAGGCTGGGCAAGCTAGATGATAGATCTGATCGATATTTTCGATCGCAATAGAATTGATAATGTCATGTTCGATAAACTGGAAGTTGGGATGATCGAGCCACTGTGCATTATTGGATTTTCTGCCTGTGTAGAGGTTATCTATACATATAACTGCATGACCAGAGGTCATTAAGCGATCGACTAGGTGTGATCCAATGAAGCCTGCACCGCCTGTAACGAGGATTTTCATGAATTTCTTTTTGCAAAAATGATTGACAACAAAAATGATTGATAACTTGTATAAAACCCTAAAATCTGTGGCGCACGCGCAGCGTGCGCCGCAGGTTTTAAATTTGGATTTTAATTATGCTGAGATACTTAACAATATTTCGCCAGATATTATTTCGCCAGATATTAAAAAACGTAGCGCACGCGTAGCGTGCGCTACGTTTTTTGAGGTTTTATCTTTAATTGCGCCTACATAACTTATTTCCTAAGCTATTTCCTAAACTATTTCCTAAGCTATTTCCTAAACTATTTCCTAAACACATTATTGATGAGAGAGTAGGGATTGATGATATTGCCCAAAAATCTAGTGGTTGAGTTCAGTAAGCTAGAGCCAAAGGATGGACGCACGACGATGACATCGCGATCGCGCAATCCAGGATTAGATTCTTCACTCATCGGTAAATTGAGATCGGCAACCAGATCCCGACGCATAATCGTGCCATCGGGATTGACGCGATAAAGCTCGACCGCCCGCCAGTCTGCGTCATTGGTGAGTCCGCCTGCATAGGAGATCGCTTCCGTAAACGAACTGTTGGGTCTGAGTTGCAAAGCTCCAGGACGCACGGCTTCCCCTACGACCTGTACGGTAATAGTTGTCGGAGAAAATGTTGCCTTAGCAACCTGTAGATATTCAGAGGGGTTCGTTTTCGCTAACCGTGGAACGGTGATCAGATCGCCATCGGTGAGGGTAATATCCTGACTGAGATCTGCTTTCGTAATTAGATCTAGCAAGTTTGCTTTAACAATGGTGCGCTGTCCCTTATCATTCAGTCTTGAAATTTGGACGTTGCGAATATCCGCAATTTCCGTTACGCCATTGGCGGCTTGTAACGCGCGACTGAGGGTAACTGGTCCACCACCTGAGGCAGTTCCCGCCGAGGTCGATGCCCCCGTAAGCCCTGTGGAAAGCACCCCATTCCTTGAGTAGACTAAGGTTTGCGGACCGACTCGATTCACCTCACCCACGATCGCCACTTGAATGGTGAAGGTGTCAGGAGAAAAGGTGGAATTGCCAACCAGTCGGGTCTGCGATGCACTTGCCTCAGCTAGAGGTGGCACGAGGATCGAATCACCATCAAGAATGCGAACATCTTGGCTAATATCTCCCTTTTCCAATAAATCTTGGAGGTTGATCTTGATAATGCGCCGACCTGCAATGCCATCACGACGAGAAATTTGAATATTGCTAATATCGGCTCTTGAGGTGATTCCTGAGGCGGATTCGAGCGCTCTAGTTAAAGTTGCCGCACTAGCTCCCGTGGATGCGGTGCCAGCATAATTCAAAAATCTTGGTCCCGGGCGATTTACCTCTCCTACGACGGCAATATTGAGGGGGCGAGGCGTGAGCAAGGATATATTAACGATATTGCGAACGAGGAAGGGGTCGAGCTTTGCGCGGAGTAACGTAGTGGCTTCATCGAGTCCCAATCCCTCTAATTTAATGGCTCCAATTAAAGAAATATTAATAGTTCCATCGGGAGCGATCGTTTGGGTTCCCGATAGTTCGGGGACATTAAAAACATCGATCTTAATGGTATCTCCAGCACCTAGGGTGTAGCGAAAGGAATCCTGAGATTCGCCCACGTTTAATTTGGGGGTAGCCAGATTAAACTGAGCCGATGGCTTGAGATTAGAAGTAGGAGGCTGGGGTGATGTTGATGGAGTTTGGTTTGTGTTTGTTTGCGCCCAAATCGGTAAAGGAGTACAAGCTATGACTGTAAATAGAATTAATTTGCCAAATTGAGATATATGCATAAAAGTACTCCTTAATCCAACCATCTCATCCTTAGAAAATGAACATCTGCCATAATAGGCTGACCCTTGTACAATATTTAGAGGCAGTTTTTGCAAGATTTGGCTGTCATTGTATCAGTACAACTCGTAATTTATCTCAGTAATTTCCCCGAAATATAATGCGATCGCCTCAGGTTATTTATATAGATGCAGTAGGTACTTTGTTTGGGGTGGATGGTAGTGTGGGCTTGCAGTATGCTCAGGTTGCGGTGAATTTTGATGTTAAGCTCGACCCTACATTAATTAATCGTGCATTTTATCAAAGTTTTCAAGCGGCTCCAAGGATGGCTTTTCCGCATTTGCATGGGGCTAATATTGCTGAGGCTGAATATATATGGTGGCGATCGCTTGCGGAGCAGACCTTTAGGCAAACAGGGGATTTTGCGAAGTTTTCCGATTTTGATGCTTTCTTTCAGAGTCTCTATGCTTACTTTGCTACGGCTGCGCCTTGGTCTGTTTATGAAGAGGTCTTCCTCGCCTTGGATTTTTGGCAACAGCAAGGTATCTCCCTCGGCTTACTATCCAATTTTGACAGTCGTCTCTATTCCGTACTATCAGAGTTAGGATTAGCAGATTACTTTCATTCCATTACAATATCGACGGAGGTCGGTGCTGCCAAGCCCGATCCCTTGATCTTCCAGAGTGCCCTTGCCAAACATCACCTAGAGCGATCGCCAGATTTGGCATGGCATATTGGCGATAGTTTTAGTGAAGATTATCAAGGAGCTACATCGATAGGAATGAATGCTTTTTGGCTAAATCGCGATCGCTCTATTGCTAACGCCTCCCACTCTAACGATCCCCAAAAGCAAGCAGCCCGCAGTATTAATAAGTTAACTGATTTACTGGGTTAACCCCATACAAACACCTCTCTACCTATTTCCAATCCAGATGACCTGCGGCGCAAGCGCAGCTTGCGCCGCAGGTCTTATCCACTGCTCTCTCTTATCTCTACTAATATTTCTCTACTAATATTTCTCTACTAATAATGTTTACAGGACTTGTGCAAACCATCGGTATCATCGAACATCGCGATCGCGATCGCTTGGTGATCTATTGTCCCGATCTCGTCGATAAAATTGCGATCGGTGATAGCGTCGCAGTGAACGGGGTCTGTCTGACCGCAACTCAAGTTTCTGCTACCAATTTTGTTGCCGATGTTTCGCCCGAAACTCTCGGTCGCACTAACTTTGGCGATCGCCGTTTGAAATATGTGAACCTCGAAACCGCTTTAGCAGTGGGCGATAAAATTGGCGGGCATTTTGTATCGGGACATATTGATGGTATGGGGAAACTAAGCGATCGCCTCCTTGTCGGTAACTCATGGGAACTCAGCTTTGAAGCAATTCCCGAAGTCGCTCGCTACATTGTATTTAAAGGCAGTATTGCGATTAACGGAATTAGTCTTACCGTCTCCTATTGCAATGAATCAGGTACAAATTTTCGCGTTGCTGTCATTCCCCATACCTACGAAAACACTACTTTAAAGGATTTAGATATCGGTAGTTTGGTGCATTTAGAAGGCGATCTACTGGGTAAATATGTCGAAAAATTTCTGAAAGTAGCAAATAATTCAGCTTTGCCCCAGCCCAAATCGGTAATTACTCCAGAGTTTTTGCTGGAACATGGATGGGGATAAATATGAGACCCATGCAAAATCAAATTTCCGATGATGCTGATTTGCGCGATCGCTTTGTTCCAATAGTTGATACCCAGATTGAAGGTCGCAAAATTTATGACTACGCCTTAGAAGGCTTAAGAGGACTGGCGGCGCTCTGGGTTGCTTACTCGCATATATTTTTCTACGAATTTAAGCTCGATCCTGCTTACCATCCCACCTTTTCCTTCGGCTCCCTTTTTAACGCAGCTCATGGTGGGATTTTAATCTTCTTTGCCTTATCTGGTTATGTAATTGGACTCACCAATCAATTACCCTTTACCAAATCCAATGCCATTCGGTATTTATTAAGAAGATTTATTCGCCTATATCCTATCTATATAATTGCGATTATTTTAGGTGTACTGTCTTCTCCGACGGACTCATGGAAAACGATCGTTGGCAATTTGTTTTTCTTGCAAGGTGGCGTATCGGCATTGTTATCTGGCAATGGAGTGCTTTGGACTTTACATTATGAAATCGTTTACTACATAGTCTTTCTCGCTATTTGGTATTTTCGTCCCCAAGTTATGCCATTAATGCTTGGCTCTCTAGCAGTAGCGATCGTATCTCCTTGGATTCCTTGGTTTCCCTCCATTATTTCGGGTTATGCCGCAGGCTGGCTATTCTGGTTATTTGGATTATGGTTGGCTTGGAAAAAGCCAAGCTCTGGATCTTTTGCGAAATTGCCAATTGTCTCTTACATCTTGCTCTTTATCGCTACAGACAAGCTAACCATTGGTAAAACCTTACTCGCTAACCTTGGTTTTACAGGAATTGCTCTGCCAGAAATTAGTATTACCGACTTTGTTTACTTTCCTCTATGCGTCTTGCTGTTTGCTGCCCTCACCAAACGCCAAATTCCTCATTTACGTCTGATTGGTGCGATCGCGATCGCTTTGCCCCTATTTCAAACCAGCTATCTTTTCGCAACCAAACAACTTTTTAACGCTGAGGGTTGGGTAATTGCCGCAGTGCAAATGTTCTTGGGCTTTGGGCTTTGGGGCTGGAAAATGAGTCCCGATATATTTTCCAAGCTGACGTTTTTTGGCAGTATCTCCTACGGTATATACGTCTTACATATGCCGATACTGAATTTTATGCATAGATTTCCTGCTTTGAGTGCCTCCCCCAGCAGCTTTATAATTCGCCTACTGATCTGGCTGGCGCTAACTCTTGGTATTGCTTATTTATTGGAACTCAAAATGCAACCTCAGATCAAGCGATGGTTTCAAAAAAATGTCCTTGATCGTATCTAAGTAGCTAGGCAAAAAGCCGTAGTGCACGCGCAGCGTGCGCTACAGCTTTTGATCTTGGGTTTTAATTATGCCCAGCTACTTAGGGTGATTGCCATAACTTTATTTTATTTGCGTTCCTTAAAATGAAATAATGCTTTCTGTAAACTTCTTTACAATTGCTTAATACTTTTAGGAATACTTTTACAGAGATCATGGAACGTACTTTTTTGGCAGTTAAGCCCGATGGCGTGCAACGTCACCTAGTCGGAGAAATTATTCGTCGTTATGAAACTAAAGGCTTCAAGCTCGTCGGACTGAAATTGTTGCAACCCACCCGTGAATTAGCCGAAAGCCACTATGCAGTACATAAAGAAAGACCATTTTTTGCAGGGCTGGTTGACTTTATTACCTCAGGTCCTGTTGTGGCAATGGTATGGGAAGGGGATGGTGTAGTGGCTTCAGCACGTAAAATTATTGGAGCGACCAATCCTCTGACCGCTGAGCCAGGAACAGTTCGTGGTGATTTCGGTGTAAATATTGGACGCAATATCATTCACGGTTCTGATGCGATCGAGACTGCTCAAACGGAGATTGCGCTGTGGTTTAAGCCCGAAGAGTTAGTGGAGTGGAAACCTAGCCTAACTGCTTGGATTTACGAATAAG
Organism: Pseudanabaena biceps PCC 7429; assembly: GCF_000332215.1. Classification (GTDB taxonomy): domain Bacteria; phylum Cyanobacteriota; class Cyanobacteriia; order Pseudanabaenales; family Pseudanabaenaceae; genus Pseudanabaena; species Pseudanabaena biceps. Next base: position 15,331 of record NZ_ALWB01000045.1, on the reverse strand, counting down.
TAAGTAGCTGGGCATAATTAAAACCCAGAATCAAAACCTTTAGCGCACGCGCAGCGTGCGCTAAAGGTTTTTGGATTTTATATTTAATTGCGCCAGTTACTTATCACTGTCGCCACTTGCGTCAGGACAAAATCAAAACCCCATATACAAAAGCCAAGAGGGTAAGGGCTGTGCACCGCGCAGCCCTTACCCTCTTGGCTTTTATATAATGGCTATACTTGTCAATGTTAATTACGTCAATGTTAATTACGGTGATGTTATGGATCGGTTATCCCATCTCTACAAAAAGGATTATTGACAATTCTTAACAATTTGATATATTTGTTAATGTGAACGCAAGTTTGCACTAATAAATTCTTAACCTAAACACAAAAATGACAACAGCAGTACAGAGACGCGAAAGCGCATCTATCTGGGATCAGTTTTGTAACTGGATTACAAGCACCAACAACCGTCTATACATCGGTTGGTTCGGCGTAATCATGATCCCATGCCTATTGGCAGCAACCATTTGCTTCGTAATCGCCTTTATCGCTGCACCTCCAGTTGATATCGACGGTATCCGTGAACCAGTAGCAGGTTCCTTGCTATTCGGTAACAACATGATTTCTGGCGCAGTCGTTCCTTCCTCGAACGCGATTGGCCTGCACTTTTACCCCATTTGGGAAGCAGATAGCCTTGATGAATGGCTATACAACGGTGGTCCTTACCAATTGGTAATTTTCCACTTCTTGCTCGGTATTTTCTGCTACATGGGTCGTGAATGGGAATTGTCCTACCGCCTCGGTATGCGTCCTTGGATCGCCGTAGCCTACTCTGCACCAGTAGCCGCCGCAACCGCAGTATTCTTGATCTACCCAATCGGACAAGGATCTTTCTCTGACGGTATGCCTTTGGGTATCTCTGGTACTTTCAACTTCATGATCGTATTCCAAGCAGAGCACAACATCTTGATGCATCCTTTCCACATGTTGGGAGTAGCAGGTGTGTTCGGCGGTTCCTTGTTCAGTGCCATGCACGGTTCCTTGGTAACCTCCAGCTTGATCCGTGAAACCACCGAAAACGAAAGCCAAAACGCTGGTTACAAGTTTGGACAAGAAGAAGAAACCTACAACATCGTTGCCGCTCACGGTTACTTCGGTCGCTTGATTTTCCAATACGCTTCTTTCAACAACAGCCGTTCCTTGCACTTCTTCTTGGCTCTATGGCCAGTAGTCGGCATCTGGTTCACCGCATTGGGCGTAAGCACCATGGCTTTCAACTTGAATGGTTTCAACTTCAACCAATCAATTTCTGATAGCCAAGGTCGTGTAGTACCATCTTGGGCAGACGTAATCAACCGCGCTAACTTGGGTATGGAAGTAATGCACGAGCGCAATGCTCACAACTTCCCTCTCGATTTGGCTGCTGTTGATGTAGCACCTGTTGCGATGGCTGCTCCTGCTATCAACGGTTAATCCCGAACGATGCTCTAGTCCAAATCTAGATAAATAAAAAAGCTCTCCGAAAGGGGAGCTTTTTTATTTATAGCAATGTAATACCAATTCACGAAAGTGTGACAACACTTTTGTGAATTAAAAACTAAATCTAGTAAGGGTTTTTAAGTAAAGAAATGGCGTAGCCATTTCTTTACTTGGTATAAGGTTTGCTTAGGATATCAAACCCCCAAGATGAGTGGCGGCGCTTCACGCCGCCACTCATCTTGGGGGTTTTGATTTGTCTTAATGTGAGTGGGGGTGTTTTGTAACACAACTCTCTTATTTTTTGCTTTAATTAACCTGGCTAGAGTTATACCTAATTTATCTATAAAGACGATATTTTTGTGCGATAATTCAAAAGAGAACGCGTAAATAGCTTTTCCTGTGAGCTTTGTATATGCATATATGGCAAGTTAAAGATCGCATTTTGGACTGGGTTAGTAAATATAAGTCTCAGGTAGATTTTTTTGCGATTCGATTAGAACGATCGCAAGGGGCTGATATTTTTTTACGCAGTGGCAAGGTCGAAACCTTGAGTACAGGGATCTCGATCGGTGGACAGGTGAGGGCTTGTCATCGAGGTGGTTGGGGATTTGCTAGCTTTAACGATCTAGATAGTTTAGAACTAAAAATTAAAGAAGCGATCGCGGCAGCTAAATGGGTCGGTAACGCCGAAACTTTATTAGCGCCAGTAGAGCCTTTACAGGCAAAAGTATCCCTCATTAAAGAAGATCCCCAACAGATTCCCCTGATTGACAAAAAAGATCTTTGCTCTCATTACAGCGATATTTTGCGATCAGTTTCTGATCGCGTAGTGAGTACTTCAGTCCGCTATGGGGATTGCACGCAGCAAGTCCTCTTGGTCACCTCAGAGGGAACGACGATCGAGCAGGAATGGGCTGACTGGGAATTAAGAGCTTCGGCGATCGCCAGAAATGGCGATATCGTTCAAACTGGTCGAGAAACCTTTGGCTCCAGACGAGCCTATGGCGATCTGCTGAATTTAGAGCCACAAGTAATCGGTGCGGCTCAGCGAGCCGTTACAGCCTTGGATCTACCAATGGTACGGGGTAATACTTATACAGTTGTGATTGACCCGATTTTAGCAGGATTGTTCGTTCACGAGGCTTTTGGGCATCTTTCGGAGGCTGACATGCTCTATGAAAATCCTGACATGTTAGAAACTATGAGCCTTGGTCGAAAATTTGGTTCGCCCGATTTACAGATTTTTGATGGGGCGGATATCGCCGAACATCGTGGTAGTTATCTGTATGACGATGAAGGCGTAGCAGCAACTACAACTCAGTTAATTGCCGATGGTGTATTAGTTGGTAGATTACATTCGCGAGAAACTGCGGGAAAGTTGGGTGAAAGGGTTACAGGCAATGCTCGATGTTTGGATTATCACTATCCTCCAATTGTCCGCATGACTAATACTTGGATTGCCAGAGGAAATATTCCTGTTGCTGACTTGTTTAACGACATTCCGATCGGTGTGTATGCCAAAAACTGGCAGGGAGGAATGACCAATGGTGAAATGTTTACCTTTACCGCAGGTGAGGCTTGGATGATTCGCCATGGAAAAATTGCTGAACCCGTAAAAGATGTCACCATCTCAGGCAATGCCTTTGAGACTTTAGCGGATATTGAGGCGATCGGTAACGACTTTATATGGGACGAGTCGGGAGGTTGTGGCAAGGGTGGACAAAGTGGTTTGGCGGTTGGCTGTGGTTCCCCAAGTTTGAGAATTAAGAATGCGATTGTGGGAGGCGAGCACCATGGCTAGAGTAAAAACTGAACTCAGAGAAGTTAATTTTCAGTTGGTGCAAACGATCGCTAATCAGCAGCTAGCAGAGGATCGGCTCAACTTGCAGTTGACACGATTAAGGTTGATGTGTGATTTTGTGTCAGCTTTGAATGCAGCCCAGACTATTAATGAAATCTATCAAATTGCTCTCAATGGAATTTGTCCTGCTCTACGAATTTCCCGAGCTGCGATACTCACTAATGACTCTAGGCATTGTCTGCGTTACCGAGAATCCGTGGGGATTAGTCAAGAATACCAGCGGGAAATCGAGAATTTTTTTGAAGGCTTTGACAATCGCGAAGAATTAAAACATCGTACTTTTCCTTACTGTGCCATATTACCTAGCGATCGAACTTTACAAAGGATTTGCCATGATGAAAATATCGGAGCCTTAGCCGTATTTCCCCTAGAGTACGAGCATCGACATTTAGGCGACATAGTTGCTTATTTCGATATACCGAGACAGTTCACCGAAGAAGAAGTCCAGTTAACCCAAACTATTGTTACTTATATTGCGATCGCTTTAACGCGCAAGCAAGCAGAACAAGCGCTCAAAAGTAGCCAACAATTCATTCAACGCATCGCCGATACGACTCCTAATATTCTCTATATCTACGATATTGAAGAAAGTCGTAATATTTACTGCAATCAAGCAATTACCCATTTGCTTGGCTATACTCCTTCCGAAATACAAGCAATGGGGGAATCGATGATTCCCAGCATTATTCATCCCGATGATTTACCTAAGGTAAACGAACACTATCAAGATATCCGCGATAACAAAATGGAAGACCTATTTGTTATTGAGTATCGCATGAAAGATATTCAGGGCAAATGGAAATGGTTTTACAGTCAGGAAACTATTTTCTTGCATAATGATGATGGTAGTGTGAAGCAAATTATTGGTGCGGCATCGGATATTACGGAATTAAAAGAAGTAGAAACGAGATTGCAATCATCCCTTGCTGAGAAGGAAGTCCTGTTAAGAGAAGTTCATCATCGAGTTAAAAATAATCTAAGTGTAGTTGATAGTTTGCTATCAATGCAAGCCCGTCATGTCAGCGATGTGGAAGCCCTGAAATCCCTTTCCGATAGTCAGCGACGGATTCATACAATGTCACTCATCCACGAACAGTTATATCAATCTCAGGATGTGGATAAGGTTGATTTTTGTGAATATCTCCAACGGTTAGTTGTGAATCTCTATAGTTCTACAAACTTTAATGCTAGTGATATTGAATTAAAGTTAGATATTAAGCCCACATTGTTAAATATTGACACGGCAATTTCGATGGGGTTGATTGTGAATGAATTATTAACTAATTCCTTTAAATATGCATTCCCAAATCACAATAAGGGGCTAATTGAAGTTGTTTTATATAATTCTATAGAAGATCATATTTTGCATTTAATTATTCGTGATAATGGAATTGGGCTTCCGCAGACTGTTGATTTTAAAGCGACAACTTCTCTTGGATTGAGATTAGTGAGGATTTTAACGCAGCAATTGAGAGCAAATCTAGATTTATCCTGTTCTATTGGTACTAGCTTCCATTTTACTTTGCAGACAAGTTGATAGAGGCAACCAAAGGCAATAGGCGGCGTGAAGCGCCGCCTATTGCCTTTGGTTTTTGATTTGTCCTAGTTATACCAAGTTAAGAAATGGCGTAGCCATTTCTTAACTTGCAAACCCTTACGAGGTTTAGTTTTTAATTCACAAAAGTGTTGTCACACTTTCGTGAATTGGTATTATCTCTTACGTTGCTATATTTGCTCATCCTGTTACGAAAAAAATCTCAAATAAAAGCTCAAATAAAAGCTCAAATAAAAGCTCAAATAAAAGCTCTCAAATAAAAGCTCTTAATCACAAGCTAATTAACGTGAGTTCGGGATAATTTGAAATGGGCTTTGAGAAAGGGTTTGTTACGCAAACCCGAACTGACGTTAACTAATTCAAGCATTGCTACAGGATTGTAATTTATGCACCGAATCGAAACGGGTGGCAGTAATAGGATAATAGATTAAGTATTTGTAAAAAATCAAGAATAAATACCTATGTTATCCGCTTACCGCGACCATGCCGCCGAACGTGCCCAGCAAGGCATTCCCCCTTTACCCTTAAATGCAACGCAAACTTCAGCGCTTTGCGATTTGTTACAAGCTCCTCCTGCTGGCGAAGAGGCATTTTTATTATCGTTGCTACGCGATCGCATTCCCCCTGGAGTTGATCAAGCTGCCTATGTCAAGGCAGGCTGGCTAACGGCGATCGCTAAAGGTGAGCATCAGTCACCCCTAGTTTCGCCAACCTTGGCCGTGGAACTACTGGGAACGATGGTGGGCGGGTATAACGTCCAGACCTTAATCGAGCTATTAACCAATGATGAGTTGGGAGAGCTTGCCGCCACAGCCTTGAAGAAAACTCTCCTAGTATTTGATGCCTTTAATCAAGTCTTAGAACTATCAAAAACTAATGCTAGAGCGCGATCGGTGATCGAGTCTTGGGCTGCCGCAGAATGGTTTACCAGTCGTCCTGTCCTGCCCGAAACCTTGACAGTTACGGTATTTAAAGTAACAGGCGAAATCAATACCGATGACTTTTCTCCCGCCTCTCAGGCTTTTTCACGTCCTGACATTCCCCTCCATGCATTGAGTATGTTGGAATCGATGATGCCTGAAGGCTTGCAAAAGATCGTCGAACTCAAGCAAAAGGGGCATCCCGTTGCCTTTGTTGGCGATGTTGTGGGAACGGGATCTTCGCGCAAATCAGCGATTAACTCGGTGTTATGGCATATTGGCAATGACATTCCTTTTATCCCCAATAAGCGATCGGGGGGTGTGATTTTGGGAAGTACGATCGCTCCGATTTTCTTTAATACTGCTGAAGATGCGGGAGCATTGCCGATCCAGTGCGATGTCTCAAATTTAGAGATGGGGGATGTAATTACCATCCATACTCGCGAAGGTAAAATTACCAATGCGGCTGGTGAAACCCTCTCCACCTTTAGTCTCGCTCCTGATACGATCGCCGATGAAGTGCGTGCGGGTGGACGGATTCCCCTCCTAATTGGGCGCAGTTTGACCGCTAAAACGCGCCATGCGATCGGACTACCCGCAAGCGATATCTTTATTCTTCCTGCTGTCCCTGCTGATACTGGCAAGGGCTATACCCTCGCGCAGAAGATCGTGGGCAAAGCTTGCGGTGTTGTTGGGGTGCGTCCCTTCACTTCCTGTGAACCATTGATGACGACCGTGGGTTCTCAAGATACAACAGGTCCGATGACCCGTGATGAGTTGCAGGAACTCGCTTGTTTGGGATTTAGTGCCGATCTGGTGATTCAGAGCTTCTGTCATACCGCCGCCTATCCTAAACCCACCGACATCAAAACCCACAAAGAACTTCCCGATTTCTTCTCTAATCGTGGCGGTGTTGCCCTGCGCCCCAATGATGGCATTATCCATTCTTGGTTAAATAGAATGCTCTTGCCCGATACCGTTGGCACTGGTGGCGATTCCCATACCCGTTTCCCCTTGGGTATTTCTTTCCCCGCAGGTTCGGGATTAGTCGCCTTTGCTGCGGCTCTTGGCATAATGCCCCTCGATATGCCCGAATCGGTCTTAGTCCGCTTTACGGGTGAATTGCAAGCTGGTGTTACCCTCCGTGATGTCGTGAATGCGATTCCCTATATTGCGATTCAAAGAGGTTTGCTTACCGTGGAGAAGAAGAACAAAAAGAATGTCTTCGCTGGGCGAATTATGGAAATTGAAGGTTTACCCGATCTGAAAGTCGAGCAAGCCTTTGAGTTAACCGATGCCACTGCCGAGCGTTCCTGCTCTGGTAGTACGATCGCGCTCAGTACGGAAACAGTTGCTGAATACTTGCGATCAAATATTGCTTTGATGAAGAATATGATCGCCCGTGGCTATAGCGATGCTAAGACTCTCTTGCGCCGTATCGCCAAAATGGAAGAATGGCTCGCTAATCCCTTGCTCATGAAAGCCGATCCCGATGCCGAATATGCGGAAATTATCGAAATTGATCTCAATGAGATCAAGGAGCCCATTGTTGCCGCACCAAACGATCCAGACAATGTGAAGTTGCTCTCGGAAGTAGCAGGCGATCGCGTGGATGAAGTGTTTATCGGTTCCTGCATGACTAATATCGGACATTACCGCGCCGCTGCTAAGGTTCTCGAAAAAGAAGCCGCTGTCAAAGCGCGTCTCTGGGTCGCCCCACCTACCCGCATGGATGAGTTCCAACTTAAGGAAGAGGGGATTTACAGTACCTTTGGTGTTGCTGGCGCAAGAACGGAAGTTCCTGGCTGCTCTCTCTGCATGGGCAATCAGGCAAGGGTCGCTGATGGTGCGACTGTCTTCTCGACTTCCACCCGCAACTTTAATAACCGCATGGGCAAAGATGCTCGCGTCTATCTTGGTTCGGCAGAACTAGCGGCGGTCTGTGCCTTACTCGGACGCATTCCCACGGTGGAAGAATACAAAGCGATCGTCACCAGAAAGATCGATCCTTTTGCCAATGATCTCTATCGCTATCTCAACTTTGACCAGATTGCCAATTTTGAAGATCAAGGTCGGGTGATTGCGCTCAAGGATATGCCTCGCATTGAGGATATTTTGGGTATACCTGTGGCTGCGAAGACAGCTAAGTAATACTAGGTTAAGAAATGGCTACGCCATTTCTTAACCTGAAAACCCATACTAGGGTTTAGTTTTTAATTCACAAAAGTGTTGTCACACTTTCGTGAATTGGTATAACACCAGTTCGGGTTAAGCTGGCAAACTTTAAAACCCCAAAAGTAAAAGCCTTGCATAGCAAGGCTTTTACTTTTGGGGTTTGAGAAAGGGTTTGCTATACAAACCCTTTCTCAAACCCCGTTTTAAATTATTCCGAACTCACGCTACTTAGAACCAAACCTAGGGCTTAGGATTTTGCAATCTATCAACTTTTGGATAGAAAGGCGATCGCTTAGGGACAAGAAATCTATTGCGATCGCCATCATCAAATGATAGGAAAAAAGTCACGGGTTTTAACTGAACCAACATTTATGAGGGCTTGTCTAAAAGGGCATAGTTCACCAAGCAGCATAAACCATGAAAGTTTCAAGCCTCGCCTTACTTGCCGTTACCTTACTCAGCACTGTAGCCTTCAATCCCACTAAAGCATCAGCAGCCGAGCTAAACATCAATTTGACAAACCATCAAAGCAATATTGCTGTAGGAATTGGAGACAATAAGCCTCAATACCAAGCTTCTGTAACGAGAGAACAACAACGTCGTCTCGAAGAACAACGTCGTCTCGAAGAACAACGTCGTCTCGAAGCGCAACGTCGTCTCGAAGCGCAACGTCGCCTCGAAGCGCAACGTCTTGCCGAACAAAGAGCGCGTGAATTGAGAGAGAAACAAGCACACCATAACCAAACGCGTCGCTAGAAAGTGATTGGCTCAATAGGTGTTTCGGGGAGGTGCTTTAGCTTAAATGGCTGAAATACTTGATGCAAAATGTTTTTAGCCTCGGAGGTCTTCGATGTCTGAAACGCTTGTCATGAAAAGCATTGAAGCGTTCAGTATGTTTGATCTCCCCGAAACACCTATTGAGCCTTGACGGTTATGGTTATGCTGGCATAAAAAGACAACGGAAAAAGTAAGAATTAGAAGCAAGTGGTATAAACTAGATTATGAAACGATTATGAAACGTTAGCTTGAAAATGCCCATGTTGGATCGACCCCAAAGCTTGCCAGAAGTCCATCGAACGATCCCCATTCCCCAGCGAGGTTTTTGGCGTAAGCTGCTTGCTTATGCGGGACCTGGGTACTTAGTTTCCGTAGGCTATATGGATCCTGGCAACTGGGCGACGGATATTGCGGGCGGATCAAAATTCGGCTATACATTGCTCAGCGTTATTATGCTGTCAAATTTAATGGCGATCTTGCTGCAATCCTTATGTGTCCGTTTGGGGGTTGCCACAGGACGCGATCTCGCCCAAGCTTGTCGGGATTATTTCAGTCCTAGGGTGAGCTTGGTGCTCTGGGTATTGTGCGAACTAGCGATCGCCGCCTGCGATCTTGCTGAACTATTGGGAAGTGCGATCGCTTTGCAACTGCTTTGGGGGATACCGCTGGTTTGGGGGGTATGTATTATGGCGCTAGATGTCATTGTCTTACTGCTTCTACAAAGCAAGGGATTTCGCTATGTTGAGGCCTTGGTGATTACCCTTGTCGCCACGATCGCAGGATGTTTTATTGCCCAAATTATTTTTGCGCGTCCCGATTTTGGGAGCATTCTTACGGGTTTTATTCCCGATCATCAGATCTTACAAAACACAGAAATGCTCTATATTGCTGTGGGGATTTTGGGAGCAACGGTGATGCCTCACAATCTCTATTTGCATTCTGCGATCGTGCAAACTCGTGCTTGGGAAGCAACTTCGGAAAAAAAGTGGGAAGCGATTAAGTTTGGCACGATCGACTCAACCTTAGCGTTATCGCTCGCCCTATTTATCAATGCCGCAATTCTCATAGTTGCCGCTGCTACTTTTCATACCAATGGGTATCAGGATGTTGCCGAGATTGAGGATGCCTATCAATTACTTTCCCCCTTATTAGGAGTGGGGGCAGCTAGTGCCATTTTTGGCTTTGCTTTGTTAGCTTCGGGACAAAGTTCGGCTTTAACGGCGACCTTGGCAGGTCAGATTGTGATGGAAGGTTTTTTGCGTTTGCAATTACCTCCTTGGTTGCGCCGCCTCGCCACCCGACTCCTTGCCGTGATCCCTGCTTTAATCGCGATCGTCATTTTTGGTGAAAAAAGTACGGGACAACTACTGCTATTGAGTCAGGTTGTGCTGAGCTTGCAGCTTTCCTTTGCCGTAGTCCCTTTAGTAATGTTTACTAGCGATCGCCGTTTGATGGGTGAGTTTGTCAATCCTCGTTGGCTCAAGATCGTGGCTAGTGCCATAGCCATCATTATTGCTAGTTTAAATATCTGGTTAATCATCCAGACCATTCAGGGATGGCTGTCATAGATGTTTGCCTAAGCATTGTGGCGCAAACCCAAGAAGACAGGTGGCGGCGCTTAGCGCCGCCACCTGTCTTCTTGGGGCTATATTCCTTAGCTTACTCTTTGGTGATATTGCCAATTCTTACCCAACCTTCTTCTTTGGTGCTTTCGTTGCGGACGTAAACCCATTCGCGATCGGGGGTTTCTCTCATGACCGCCACCTTAGTGTTATAGTCTGCACCGCCCACATTTTTGGCTGACTGACTGGGATCGGCCCGAAATACTAGTCCAATGCTGGCATTTACTTTTCCTAAATATTTGGCATCGTTGGGTTTGGGCTTAGCTTTATAGGTCGGTTGGGGCATCACTGGTACTTTGATCTCGGCGATCGGCGATGTGGGGACGGGTGCAGCCTTTAAATCATTGGTAAAAGTGGGTCTTTGGGGATGTCTTTGATAGGGCAAAATGACGTAGTACCAGCCCACCACAATAATTGACGCGATTAGCCCTAAGCTAAATGCTAAACTTGTACCCGATTTTGCAGTCTCTGGAAATCTCATTCACGCGCACCTAATCAATATCAAAATCTCTAGCAAAATAGATGATTGAGTGAATAGATTACCCTAAGTTCTTCAAATTGAATAGAGATTTTTGCATGAAGCGATCGCAATGGAACATGATATAGCTGTCGCCAAATGTAATAGGACATAAACCCCAAGAATTGATTGGCGGCGCTTCGCGCCGCCAATCAATTCTTGGGGTTTGATTTGTCCTAGGTCAAGTGACTGTAACTATAAATAGATAGGCGCAATTAAAGCCTAAAACATTTAGCTCACGCGTAGCGTGAGCTAAATGTTTTAGGCTTTAATTGAGAGTTTCTGAGACGATCGCGCCATCGCTACTAACCCATGCAATCTTAGGAATGCCTCGCGATCGCGCTTGGTCGCGAACTGCCTCAACGGCGCGAAACTGCAACTCTAATTCAACGGCTTCGAGATCGGATGACTGCCGCAACTGTGCGGCATGGGCAAAGGCTGCCTGAACCGCATCGGGTTCCTTCGCCACCACTAAATAACTAGAATTTGTCAGGGTTTGGGGTAATCGCGACTGTAAAGCCTGTTGCAGTTCTTCAAGGTTAAGGCAGAAACCGATGCTAGGATAGCTGACATTGTGAGGGTGATAAACCCCAAGAAGGTGATCGTAACGACCGCCTTGGGCGACGACATAATTATCGCAAGCAACTTCAAACACGATCCCCGTGTAATAGTCAAAGGTCTGCATAAAGCTGAGATCGAGGATTAAGCGATCGCTATTGCCCCCCGTACTTTCCCATAGATCGATTAAGGATTTCAGGTAATTAATTTCGCCAGTCAGTCCCGATGTCCATGCACTGGTGGACAAACGACTCAACAGATCCTTGGGCTTGCCGCGCAAGTCGATCAGTTCGATGGCATAGCCTTTAACATCGGTGGGCAAATCCATTTCGGCAATAGCAACGCGATCGAGGTTAGCAAGGCATTGACGTACCTTGGTACGATATTGTTCTGGTAGGAGATCGAGTAATGCGGTCGTCAGTCTGGCATCGCCGAGGATAATTTGCCAATTTTGTAGTTCTAAGCGATCGAGACTTTCGGCTAAAAGCATCAGAATTTCACCGTCAGCCATTAGCCCTGAAGCGCCGAGCAGTTCTACCCCTGCTTGAAATGATTCTTCAGAAGTATTATTGCCTCTGCGCCGAAATACATTGGCATTGTAATAAATGCGCTGTGGACAGGTTGCCACATGGCTCCCCAAACGAGCCGCATAGGCTCTAGCGATCGAGGCAGTAAATTCGGGACGCAATCCTAAAACATCGCTACTGTTACTAGGCAGTTGGATGACAGATTCGGGATCGACGGCTCCACCTGCGGTAAGCGATCGCAAATGCTCGATCGTGGGGGTAATGATCCGCTGATAACCCCATAACTGAAAAACTTGTTGAATGCGGCTTTCGATCCAACGCTTTTGAGCAACGTCTAGGGGAAGTAAATCTTTTGCGCCAGTCGGCAGTTGATGCACCATACAATTCTCTCAGTCTTCGCCTTTTATCGTACCGTAGTTCTAATTTTATTTGTCATTATCTGCCCAACCTAAAAGATTGGAGAGCCAGCCCCGTTTTTGGGGAGGTGGGAGAGGGGACTTGGGCGTTACGGGAGCATCGGGCTTGGGGTTGGTGCTTTTATTGTTCTTAGGGAGGATGCTTGGGGGGGCAGGATTATTAACCTCCTGCATATGTTTTAGGGCCAATGGTTCTTGCGGATTAAGCTGTAGCGATCGCGTCAAGCTCATTTTTGCCATTTGCAGTTGATTGATATTGATATAGACCACTCCGAGCATGGCGTGGCACTGACTGTTATTTTTATCGAGTTGCAGAATCTCTCGCAAATCCTTGAGCGCCGATTTCCAATCTCCCTGACTCATGTAAATTTCGCAAATCTTGAGGCGATCAGCGATCGCGCTATTATCATTGCCTTCAATTCTGGTCTGAATTACGGTATCGTCGGAGTCCGCTTGCCGATTAATAGGGGGCTGATAGGAATAGGGAGAGGGATTCGCATAGCTGGGCTTGGGTGGTGGTGCAGGGTAGCTTGCGGTATAGGGTTTGATACTTTTAGGTGGCGGTATAACCTGAGGCTGCGGTATGGGTGGGGGCGGATAATTGGGAGCGCCGTAAGAGCTGGTATTTTTGGTTGCAGACATCGGCGCGAGTACGGGCGGCATGTTTACTGCACCGTACTGATAGCCCTCTTTGTAGAGAATGTAAACCAGATTTAGTTCGCTGATCTGCCCTGTGTATTCCAAAATATTTGTGAGCGATTGATATTGCACCTTGGCAATCATCGAGACCGCTCGCTCGTAAAAACCATCGCTAGGAGCCATCATCAATTCGCAGGCAATCTTAGAATGTATGGGCACATTACGAGATTTTTGCATTAAGCGCTTGGCAAGAAGCTGAAAGATCCCTTGATAGGCTTTGCGCTCTTCCTCTTGCATCAAAACGTTATAGGCAGGATTAACGAGCTTGGCTAAATATTGGGTAGCAACTTCCTTTTCTTCGGGGGCAAATCCATAAACATCAGGGTGCAAGATGCGAGCAATACTCAAATAGACATGACGAATGTAAACAGGACTGCTAATGATTGGTAGTCCCAAAGCCGCATAGTAGTCATGATTAAACTGACTAATGCCTCGATCAATGCGGATAAACTGTTGCCTTGGCTGTTTGGGCTGATTCATGTTCGCTCGCTATGACCATGTCTGGATAATGGTGGCGATCTGATGATTTATTTAATACTTATACCAACTAAACCCCAAAAACCCAAAATCTATATAGTAATCTTAAATACTTTAACGTCAGTTCGGGTTAAGCTGGCAAATTTTAAAAGCCCCAAATTAAAAGCCTTGCTACGCAAGGCTTTTAATTTGGGGCTTTGAGAAAGGGTTTGCTACGCAAAGCCTTTCTCAAAGCCCGTTTCAAATTATCCCGAACTCACGTTACTTTACGAAAAAGCCCTTGGCACGCTTCGCAATTTTCAAGATGAGAATGGTGGCGCTTCGCGCCACCATTCTCATCTTGAGATTCATTAATAATGCAGGGGCAGAGCCGCAAGGGGCAATAGAGAAAACCCAATCCAAAATAGCGATCGCCAAGAAAATTGTGGTAATGGCTCGGGCTCGGCTAATAAAAAGTCAATCCGTTCTTCGAGGCGATCGCTGGTATTGGTCGAACCAAAGGCCGCCGAAAAGGTTTGGGTCGGCATAGTATTACCACTAACCATTGTTAATAAGGACTCCGCTAGCAATAACCCATCTGCATATTGAGCGGCCCAGCGATCGGCGCGCAGTTCTCGTAATAGTAGCAACTCTTCCCATAGGGTTTGAGTATTGGGCAACCAAGGCATCACTTGCCGCAGACAGCCGAGCCAGAAAAACCAAAAGGTATCGCGGTAATGAGCATGGGCGCGTTCATGGCATAAAACAGCCTCTAGGTGTTCGCGATCAAGGGTATCAAGCAATCCTTGACTGACAAAAAGATGCGATCGCCAAAAGCCGATTTGAGCCGCAAAAAGTATGGGCATGTTTAGCAATCGCAAGGGTTCATCGATCGAGTTCACCTTTTTTAATTCGACCACAAGATTTTGCAATTTCTGTAATGACTGCCAACCATTGAAGGCAAGTTGCAGCGATCGCCCTAGGCAGTAAATCAGAAATACCAAGGCGAGACCATAGCTGAATCTTCCTGTTGGCAAGCCGATCATTTGCCCTTCAAATCCCATGCATAGCACGGCGATCGCTGTCATCACCACGAGCATCGGTGGGAGGACAAAGCACACTAAAGCTTTTTGCCAACGTCCTTGCCAACTAAATTGCTCGTTACCACTATGTTGCCAGCCGTAGCGCAAGCCCCAAGCCAAGAATAACGACCCAAAGATCATTACAGAATGTACAGAGAAAAAGGGCATGGGCTTATCCTTCCTGTGGTTGTTCTCGCGATTGACGGATGGTTTTGAGGCGGGCGGCGATCGCTTCTAATTTATCGACGCTAGCCCGATCGAGGTCGTTGGCAAAGGCTGCCACAATATCGGCATCACCCACTTCTAAAAAACTGTTGAGTTGATGATAAACCTTTAAAGTCTGTGCTTCTTCACGGGTGATACGCGCTTGCCAATAGAGCGCTCGTCCTTCTTTTTCGCAGTGAATCCAGCCCTTTTGCTCCAATCGCCGCAATACGGTCATCACCGAACCATAAGCTAGCTCGCGATCGGGATCGGACAAAATGCGATCGTGGATATCCGTCGCTCCTAATCGCCTGCTATCCCAAATAATATTCAGTATCTCTGACTCTAAAGGTCCTAGGGATAACTGTTTTGGTCGGTGTTGGGGTAAGGGGGTCATAACTCAATCAGCATGATTTGTTATCACTATAGCTCTTTCTAAGTAGCTGGGCATAAAAACCCTTAAACCTTTAGCGCACGCGCAGCGTGCGCTAAAGGTTTA
>NZ_ALWB01000044.1 GCF_000332215.1 Pseudanabaena biceps PCC 7429 | reverse complement strand
GGCGCACGCTGCGCGTGCGCCGCAGGTTTTAGGGTTTTATATTTAATTAAGCCCACTTGCTTAGTCTTTAAGTATCTTGCATTCTAGCGCGTTGGAGCTGGTAAATGAGTTGCAATGTTAGGGCAATTATGACGGAAATTTGGGCTGAGAATGCCAAAATGATATCGGAAAATTTGATGTTTGATATCACCAGCCAAGGAAATCCAAAAAATAGCCATAGACCAGCATGGCGATCGGGATTAATTGATAGACTCACCATGATTAATACGGGCAGAAAAACCAATGCCGAAATGGTTCCTGTTACCCATGCCGATGGATTTCGTGTTTTCAGGAATAAAATTAATTGGGCAATTAGAGAGAACACAAGGATTGTGAGGACAAAGGAAGCCAATACAATCAGCGCCTTACCGCGAATTTCTGATGCCGTCCATGTATTGACCCAAATCAGAATCAGTACTTGGGTGAATATCAGATTGAGCGCGATCGCGATCGGGGCAGGGCTTTTGTCCGACCAAATCAAGTCACGGATGATATAGCCCAATCCCGCTGGCTGTCCTTCGTTAGTCGCTAAGGCTCCAAACCTTACCCAATCCAGTAATGCTTGCCGTTGCGGCGTTAGGGCCGCGATCGCTAGTAAAAACAAAAAGCAGTTGGGGATATAAATAAGGAGTAATAAAATTAATTGAAATTCGATCGTGGATGAGTTCGACGATGGTATCCGCATAAAGCTAGATTGCATACAGAATCCCAACATCAAGATCTGGACATAAACCGCCATAACATAGCTCTGCCCCTTACTAATAAGCGTAGATGCAGGATTATGAAAGCGCCGTTGCAAGATCCGCCAAATCGCCAAACTAAAAATTCCCAAGTTAACAATTGTAAAAGCATGGGAAGCCCAAATATTGGATGTAATGGATAAATACCACCATTCCGCATGAATCGGTTCGATTCTTCCACCCACTAGGACTTGGCTAAACGAACTCCATGTGGTGAAAATATTCCACCACATAAAGGCGGGAGCAAACCAAATGAAGGTAATGAAAGCAAATACTAATGCTCCTGCTGAGACCTGTCCGCCAAATTTAGCTTGCCATCCACTCAGCAAAGCTAGCAATAGCGATAAACTGAATAGGAGAAAGGCAGTTCCTATCATCAATATATAAAAACTGCATAAAAAAGCGATCGGTACATTCGCGCCGATCGCCGAGGCAAGATGATAGGGAATTGATAGTCCGATCCCCAAATAGGTAAGGATGGGTACTCCCATAAGCTTGCCCATCAATACGTTAATGCTTGATCGCGGACTGATGCGGATAAAGTTCAGTGTGCCTTTATAGTCCTCCAGCGAAAGATCGGCGACAAGGCTATAAACCCCTGTAAAAAACAAAATAAATGGTTCAGTCCATGTAATAAATCGAAACTGCTCCAGCCACCAAACTTGCCAAGATGGGGTACAGCCAAACCCGCGCATCTGGGTATAACATTCCTGCATGGGGATGCGCTGACTGTAAAACAAAAGCAGCAACGTCTGAAATAACAAAGATAATCCGATCGCAACAATGAGATTACGCAATTTAAGCTTGCCCCGAATTTCCCGCAATAGTTGCGGATTCCAGTTGCCGATATGATCGAGCCAAGATATTGCCTGTGGAGAATCCGATGGAGAATTATGCATGAGTTATTCTAGGAGATCGCGAAGATTACGAAGATTACTTATTTAGGCAAGTTTAGACAAGAATTTAGACTGGAATTTAGGCAGGATCGTTAAGGTAATCAAGCATGATTAAATTTTATGATATTTAAATTTTATGATGTTTAAGTAGCTAGGGATAAGTAAACTTAAAACCTAGAAGAGCATACCGCCCGCGTAGCGGGCGGTATGCTCTCTGGTTTTAGTTTTTAATTATGCCGAACTACTTAATATTTTGCACTAGTCTTCATCATCACCATCAAACATCTACCTAATCCCCATGCCCAAAGAGAGAGATAAAACTAGCGAAACCAATCAAGATCACCTCTCAAATTACCCAAAGAAACAAATCCCCTTAAATAATTCTCTAATAACTCCCACTAGTCAAAAATTTCGCATGGGATTACTTATGGTTTTAGTTAGTGGCAGTTTATTGGTTTTTGGGCGATCGGTTATCGATAGCACCATCGGCAAACCCACTCCTTTTACATTTCCTGAACAGATCACTTTAGAGCCAGATCAAACTAAATTAGAAGCCCAAGGAGATATTGTCGATCCCAAAGAGTTTTTTGGACAGCCCAAATATTTATTTGGAAAGAAGTATAAGTATTCTTTAGATGGGATGCCCATAGATATTGATTTAAGATATGCAGTGGGTTCGGAAGGGGATCTTTATTACTACATTAAGGGCGTAACTAATATTGAGATTAGTGAAGAAGATTTACGCAAACAATCCATCCGCAAAGATCCGATCGGATTTTATGCAACTTTTACGAGGCAGGATCGGGTCTATCTTACGGCTTGCATTAATCCCCGTGGCATTTCTACAGTTACTAGCGAACAATTTAACGACAATGCTAGCTCTCGCGTAATGGATCGTGATATTTTAATTGGCTGGTTACTCGGACAAAAAGATCTGCGCGATCGCCGCTGTCTCTGGACTTTGATGTCCACACCAATAACATCAGAAAGCGATCTCCATGCGACCAGTCAAAAATTAGAGAAAGTGTGGATTTCATGGTATGAATGGTGGAAACCGAGGTTTCCTCAACCTTAAATCAATTTCTCATTTTGACTTGTAAATCTTCGGCATTTAAATCTTCGGTATTTAAATAGAAAAAGCCGTTATTTACTTCAGTGCTAATCGCTGCAAATTTAAACTAAATTTATGGTTTTCACTTTAAAAATATGAGTAATACCAATTCAAATTCTACTGAGGTAATTACTGCAAACTTACTTCGCTTCGCTGGCTATGGACTTTTACTATTAGCATTTTCCAATTTCTTTGACGCAATCATTCCTCCCCAATTTGGCAAAGATGCACCTTGGGAATTTAGTACGTTAGGCAAGTTAGTTGGCACTTCTCCAGTGCCAATTATTGGTTTAATATTAATTTTCTACGGTGAATCTACAGCTCGATCGCCCTTTGGCAAAAAAATTCTGAAGTTTTTGTCATGGCTATCATTATTGCTCAGTATTATTTATGTTCTGATGCTACTGGTTGGGATTAGTGCAGCTATTCGCATTAACAATGACAATAATAATCAAGCTAGTTTAACGTTATCCCAGCAACTCGCTCAGTTTAATACGGCTAAGGAAAATTTAAAAAATACTAACGATGCTAATTTATTGAGGGCAGCGGAATTTCTCGAAAAGCGATCGCCCAATATTAAATTGAATAAATCCAATCCAACAGAACTAAGGAAGCAGCTCGAAACAGAGATCGGCAAAAACGAAGAGGCGATCAAAACGAATATCGATACCAGTAGAGGTAGAGCGTTTCGCCAATTGATCAAACAAGCAGTCAAATGGTACTTTGAAGCCATAGTTTCAGCGGTGGTTCTATTCGGCATTTGGAGTCAAACTAAATGGGCGAGAACATCCATCCGTCGCAAGAAAAAATCGAAGGCTTCCACAAGTCTTGGCGATATTGCAGGTGCACCTACCCTCGATCTCGAGTCCCCTAATTCCCAATCCAAGGATTCCCCATCGACTAGCACTGAAGAACAAAACTAATTCTCCAAAAACTGAGAGGTGGCACTTTGTGCCACCCCTCAGTTTTTGGACAGCAAACCAACGTCAATTCAAGTTAAGCTGGCAAATTTTAAAATCCCAAAAGTAAAAGCCTTGCTACGCAAGGCTTTTACTTTTGGGCTTTGAGAAAGGGTTTGCATAGCAAACCCTTTCTCAAAGCCCGTTTCAAATTATCCCGAACTCACGTTACTTACAGCGATTTTCGATCAAAAGAACCACAAGAAAATTTTTGAAAGTGTTGCTAAGCAACACTTTTAAAAATTTTCTGGGTTTGGATTTGAGCGCAAAGCGCTGTAGAAAGCTAAACGGAATTTAGCGATCGTTTGAGTATCTTGTTCAGAAGATGCAGTTCATCAGTCAATTCAGTCAATTCAGTCACCCCAATCAATTGTTGGACTTTTGACAATTTACGAGAAATCTCGATAATAGATGACGCTGTGAGCCAAAATGAAGATGATTGTAAGATGCATGAACTTGATGTTTTTGCCATCCTTCCGTCGGATATTGTAAATGGGAATCGTAACCTTGGAGAGAATAGAGGGGACGATCGCTTATTTCTGTTAAAGATGAGCGATGAAATTCATGTCCCCAAACTTGATCGCCTTTTTTGACTAACGGGCTATCTCGTAAGGCGATCGCCTGTCGATAGCCCAAAGTGAGCCGCTTACCCATTTTGGCTGCCGTTGCGAAAATATTTACCATCGGGAAAGATTTATCTTCAAAATCGACAATGTGATCGCATAGGTACATCAAGCCACCACATTCGGCATAGGTAGGAACTCCTACGGCGATCGCCTTGTAAACGGATTCTCTTGCGGTTTTATTTTCAGTCAACTCGGCAGCAAATACTTCTGGGAATCCGCCGCCAAAGTATAAACCTTGGATATTTTCAGGTAAGGTGCGATCGCTAATTGGACTCCAAGGAACTAATTCGGCTCCCATTTCTCGAAATAAATCGAGATTATCGGCATAGTAGAAACTAAAGGCTTTATCTTGGGCGATCGCAATCCGAAGCCCCCCACCCCCCAGCCCCATCTCCCGCAGGAGATGGGGAGCAACTATTACTCCCCTATCACCATGGGAGAGAGGGTGAGGGCTTCCCATTAATGGTAATAATTTCTCCCAATCAAAACAAGTTTCGCCAAGATATGCCAAGCGATCGATAATGCCATTGAGATCGGACATTTCGGCGGTGGGAATGAGTCCTAAATGGCGATCGGGGATAGCAATATTATCTTGACGACGGAGAACGCCAAGAATTGGCAGATTTAAAGGCTCAAGAGCTTGGGTAAGCAGTTCTAAATGGCGATCGCTACCTACTCGATTGAGAACTACGCCTGCAATCTGAATGCGCGGATCGAAGGTGCGATATCCGTGGGCGATCGCAGCAATTGAACGAGATGTGCTAGCACAATTGAGAATTAAAACCACTGGTACGTTTAATAATCTGGCGATATGGGCAGTACTGGCGGTGTCATCCTTTCCCGTCGCCCCATCGAATAGTCCCATCACTCCCTCAATCAGAGAATACTCGGCAGATCGAGAATGCTTAGCAAAGCAGGATCGCACGTAGTCTTCAGATGTTAAAA
The DNA here is from genome assembly GCF_000332215.1 of Pseudanabaena biceps PCC 7429. Lineage (GTDB taxonomy): Bacteria > Cyanobacteriota > Cyanobacteriia > Pseudanabaenales > Pseudanabaenaceae > Pseudanabaena > Pseudanabaena biceps. The sequence continues at coordinate 20,667 of NZ_ALWB01000044.1, read as the reverse complement.
CGGGATCGAGATTGCGGCAGGGTAGTCCCGTGATATAGGAATGGAACATCGGGTCGATGTAATCGGGACCAACCTTAAAGGATTGCACTAAGGTTTGATTAGATGGCGATCGCGCTTTCAGGGCTGCTAATAGCGCCAAAGTCACTGTGGTTTTCCCCACACCACTACGTTCACCTGCGATAATAATTGCCATTGCCTAATTTTCCTAGCTGAACCTAATGCACCGTATTGCTACTATATCAGGGGGCTGGAACCAGTCCACCGACAGCGTTGTTTTTGTCGATCAGCAACCCGCACCAATTGTCATCATCACTGCTGCCGATACGGATATCCAAACCCTTGCGGCGGCTACTGCCCAATTACCTGAAGATTTTCCGCAGATTCGGGTAGTAAATATATTGCAGTTGCAGCAACAAATAGCGATCGATACCTATGCAGAAGAGGTTTTAGGAAACGCCAAGGTAATTATTGTCAGATTAATTGGGGGACAGTCTTACTGGAGCTATGGATTAGAAGTCGTTAAGGAAACGGTGGCAAGTACTGGTGCAATCCTGATCGTATTGCCAGGGGATGAGCGTCCCGATCCGAATCTAACTAGCCATTCCACAACAACGCTTACGATCGTGAATCAGGCTTGGCAATATTTCATTGAAGCAGGAATATCTAATTATCAGAATCTATTGAAGTTTATTGCGAAAGAATTTTTAGATATTGCATCAGAATACGAACTTCCGCAATCAGTGCCTAGAATAGGGGTTTATGAAGCGATCGTACCTCAATCTTCTGTCTCCGTTTTAGAGGTTGATCCCCCCCAGCCCCCCTTGAGAAAGGGGGGAGAATTTTCTTCTTCCCCCTTTTTAAGGGGGATTGAGGGGGATCTTGGATTGGTGGCGATTCTTTTTTATCGCGCTCATTATTTATCGGGAAATACAAGAGCGATCGCGGCTTTATGTGAAGCATTGCGCGATCGCAATTTAGAACCTTTACCCATCTATGTTTCATCACTCAAAGAACCCGATGTCCAAGCGGAATTAATTCGCTATTGCTTGCCCGAATCCGATCGGAAAGTAGATGTGATTTTAAATACGACCAGCTTCTCTTTAGCCAGTTTAAAAACGGATACGCCGCAAGTCGATCTATGGGAAGCTTTGAATGTGCCTGTGTTTCAGGTGATTTTTAGTGGTGGGCTGAAGAAAACTTGGGCAAATGGTACGCAGGGGCTAAATCCTCGCGATATGGCGATGAATGTGGTGTTGCCTGAAGTTGACGGCAGGATTATTACGAGGGCGGTCTCTTTTAAAGCGATGCAGGGGCAAAATCTCGCTTTGCAAACGGAAGTATTGACCTATGAACCCGTGCGATCGCGGATTAATTTTGTAGCCGATCTGGCGGCGAAATGGGTTGAGCTAAAACAAACTAAGGTGGGCGATCGCAAAATTGCGCTGATTCTTGCCAATTATCCCAATCGTGATGGCAGATTAGCCAATGGAGTCGGTTTAGATACCCCAGCAAGTTGTTTAGAGATTCTCAAAGCTTTGCGAAGTTCGGGCTATAGCGTCGGGGAAATCCCTGAAACTAGCGATGAACTGATGAAGTTATTAACGACAGGTGTAACTAATGATCGCGAATCCTTTGGATTGCGTCAGGTCTATCAATCGCTATCTTTAACTGATTATCAAATCTATTTCCAGAATTTGCCTGAACCTGTTCAAAGTGGAATTAGTACAAGATGGAATCAACCTAAGCAAGAACAGGAATTTGCGATCGCTGGTATGCAACAACCTAAGCAAGAACAGGAATTTGCGATCGCTGGTATGCAATTTGGCAATATTTTTGTCGGTATTCAACCATCACGCGGCTATGACCTCGATCCTACGCTCAATTACCATGCGCCAGACTTAGAGCCAACCCATGACTACATGGCTTTCTATCATTGGGTGCGCGACAAGTTTAGCGCCCATGCGATCGTCCATATTGGCAAACATGGCAACCTCGAATGGCTTCCTGGAAAGAGTGTGGCGCTATCAGAAAATTGCTATCCTGAAGCCGCTTTTGGCGCAATGCCCCATTTCTATCCTTTTATTGTCAATGATCCTGGGGAAGGCTCTCAAGCAAAAAGGCGATCGCAAGCTGTAATTCTCGATCATCTTACACCGCCCATGACTCGCGCCGAGCTATACGGCGGCTTGCAGCAATTAGAGGGCTTGATCGATGAATATTACGAGGCGGAAACTTTAGATCCTTCACGTTTAGGGATGATTCGCGATCGCTTGATAGACACGATCAAACAGGAAAATCTCCATCAAGATTTGGGGATTTCTCTAGATCGCTTAGAGGATTCGCTGAATACAATTCTCACCACTGCCGATGGCTATCTCTGCGAGATTAAAGAAGCACAAATTCGCGATGGGTTGCATATTTTCGGGCAATGTCCAGAGGGACGACAGTTAAGGGATTTGGTAGTAGCGATCGCCCGTAATCCTACGACTAATCGGATGGGTTTAACTAGGGCGATCGCGCAGGATTGGCAGCTAGATTTCGATCCATTAACTGCGAATTTAGGCGAGTTACTTGAAACGAGTTCGCATCCACGCTTAGCGAATTGTCGGATTATTGGTGATGCTGTGGAGGTAATAGAGGAATATGCAGCGGATTTGGTGGATGTCCTCATCTCTTCTCGATCCCCCTCAATCCCCCTTAAAAAGGGGGAAGAAGAAAATTCTCCCCCCTTTACAAGGGGGGCTGGGGGGGATCTAAACCTTGAAACGCAGACAGAACTAACATGGATTCGCGATCGCCTCCTCTCCTCTCTCTACAAAACTAATCAAGAAATTACGAATCTCCTGCGCGGACTCAATGGCGAATATGTGCCCAGCGGTGCATCAGGTGCGCCGACAAGGGGCAGACCCGAAGTGCTGCCCACTGGACGCAATTTCTATTCTGTAGATATTCGCGCTGTGCCGACGGAAACTGCTTGGGATATTGGGCGCAAGGCTGCGGATGTGCTGATCGAAACTTACACGCAAGAACATGGCGAATATCCACAAACCCTAGGGCTATCGATTTGGGGAACTTCGACCATGCGAACGGGTGGCGATGACTTAGCCGAAGCTCTCGCTCTGCTGGGTGTACAACCCGTTTGGGATGGCGTATCGCGTCGCGTGATTGATTTTGAAATCCTGCCTTTATCAATCCTAGGTCGTCCCCGTGTCGATGTCACCTTGCGGATTTCAGGATTCTTTCGAGATGCATTCCCAAATCTCATCGATTTATTTGATAGTGCGGTGAATGCTGTGGCGAATCTGGACGAACCTGCCGAGCAGAATCCCTTAGCCGCGAAAGTCCAAGCAGAATCCGCACATTGGCAAAGAGAAGGATTAACCTTAGAACAAGCCCAAGAGCGATCGCGTTATCGCATATTTGGCTCAAAACCAAGTGCCTATGGTGCGGGTTTACAGGGCTTGCTCGAGTCGCAAAACTGGGAGAGCGAGCAGGATCTAGCCCGTGCCTATATTAATTGGAGTGCCTATGCCTATACCAGTAAATCTGAGGGCAAATCAGCCCCTGAAGCCTTTAATCAACGCCTCAGTAATATGCAAATCGTGCTGCAAAATCAGGATAATCGTGAGCATGACATTCTCGATTCCGATGATTACTATCAGTTTCAGGGTGGGATGACTGCCGCAATCAAATCTATATCTGGCAATGCCCCAGAAGTATACTTTGGCGATAATTCACGGATGGCGCAGCCCAAGGTTCGCAAATTGAGTGAAGAGATTGCGCGAGTTTATCGATCGCGGGTCGTTAATCCCAAATGGATATCGGGAGCAATGCGTCACGGCTATAAGGGGGCTTTTGAGATGTCGGCAACGCTCGATTATCTGTTTGCCTATGATGCAACGACTAATTGTGTTTCCGACTTCATGTATGAGGGTATTGCGGAGGCATATATTTTTAATCCTGAAGTCCAGAATTTTATTAAGTCTAGCAATCCTTGGGCGTTGCGTGATATGTCGGAACGCTTACTAGAAGCTAATCAGCGTGGGATGTGGCAGGAAGTGAATGCAGATATGTTAGATCGCCTAAAGGCGATCGCTAATGATGCCGAAGGGGCGATCGAATCGCAAACAGGGCTTACTGACTGAATAATTTACCATTTACTAATTGCATCAGTGAGATGCAGAGCCGCAGCCTGTACGGAAGCGATCGCCCTTGTATAACCCAATCGCGTTGGTCCTAATACACCCACCGTTCCCACAGGCTTATCATCGCAGAGATAGGTACTAGAAATAAAAGTACAGTTCTGAATTGGCTCAATGGAGATTTCGGAACCAATTCTAATGCTCACGGAATTAGCAGAAGGACTCGGCTGATCCACAATCAGCGCCATCAACGAAGCGCGATCGGCTTCAAGTAACTGCACGATATTTTGCACCTGTCGCAAATTAGAAAACTCAGGCTGACGCAATAACTCAGTTAAGCCACTAATAAACATTTGTCCGAGAGCCGTGCGATCGCATAATTTCATCAACTGCTGTAAAGACTGTTGCAACAATACGGCATATTGCTGAAACTGGCGATCGAGATCGTCCCATTGCAAAGCGCTATTCAACTCCGACCAATTTTTATCGCGCAGATGTTCGTTTAAAAAATTATTGAGAATATTTAACTCGCCTTCCAAAATTTCAGGCTTAGTCTCGCTAGGTAAATCCATCGTTACCGAAGCGGTGTGATAGGTGTCGCTTACGGCGATCGCCATTACCTTACACCGATCCACCATCACCAACTGCAAATGCCTGATGCGCATTGTCTGCATATTCGGCGCAGTAATCACCGCAATACAACCGCTTAAGGTCGCCAAAATCTGCGCGACATCACGCATCACCCCATCGAGACTAGACTTGCCGAGGCGATCGCTTTTACTAGCAAGAAATTGGTGAGTACTGTAGGTAAGCTCGCTAGCGGGATCAATCAATTCATCAACATAAACCCGATAGCCTGAATCCGAGGGGACACGTCCCGCCGATGTGTGGGGCTGAAATAACAAACCACTGCGATCAAGCATATTCATGACATTACGAATTGTCGCAGGGCTAATATCAAAGTCGTACTCTGACACCAAAGCCTTAGAACCAACTGGTTCCGCTGTGTGAATGTAGTGATCGATAGTTGCCCAAAGAACTTTTTGTTCGCGATGGGTAAGGTGATGCTTCATGGGTTAGGGCAGTGCAATGAAAAAATAAAGTGAAAAAATAAAGTGAAAAGTGAAAAATAAAATATTAAAACGGAAAAAATAAAGTATTAAATTTTTATTGCTAAATTTAGCTTCTACAAATCAAAAGCTTACCTAATACAATACCCAGATTGTGAATAGATCTGGTAGCAACTCGTACATCTAAGCAAATTCTGTCACGCTAAAAAGCGTTTTTAAACTAATAAGACCCAAGTTAGCTGCCACCTAAGTTAGCTACAATAACCAAATGTCATTTGAACGCACAGATTCGGATCTCTTAATTTATCGATAGAATATCGCTCGAAGCAGTCTATTCTGACCTTAAATTTGATAATGTAAACACTTCTAAGACATCTGCAACTTTTCCCGTCCTCACCCCATAATTTTGGTAAGCGATTAACAACCTTCATGGAAAAACAAGAGCAAGCTACGGCAGTTGAGCAGCAATATCTTTGGGCAGTCGGTCTGGATACCGATACCTTTCCGCCCGACTCGCTGGTTGCCGATCGCTACCATGTCCTCTCTTCGCAAATTGTTGTGGATACGGATGCTTACTCCCTGCCAGAGTTACCCCTTGAATTTCAAACCTATGTGGTTTCTTACCTCAAGCTATCGAGATTGAGTTTGCACCTGCCCCGACCTTACGGACTATTGTTGCTCGGTGAAGAACTCAATCTTTCCGAAGTATTTTTGTTGGAAAACGTCCCCATCGATCGCCAAGGCAAGTTATGTCCCACCCTAGCCGAAGCATGGGCCGAAGCCTCCGCACTACGACAGATTAATTTGCTTTGGCAAGTCCTCAACCTCTGGCAACCTTTAGCTGAGCAGAATATGACGCGGACTTTAATCGATCCCCGATTAGTACGGGTCGATGGCATGTGGGTGCGCCTGCTGGAATTGCAAGCTGATGTTGCTGCCGTGCATATTTCCCAATTAGGTGATATCTGGGTACAGTGGCTCGATCTGGCTAAACCAGAGATTGCCGAACCGATCGCTGAATTTTTCTATAGTCTGGGACGCGGCGAATACGACATTAACGGTGCGATCGCCCATCTGGATCGGATGGCTCTCAATGTGATGGAGAATCAGCCCCTCAATGTCAGGATTGCCAGTGCTACTGATGTGGGGATTCAACGCGCGGATAAGGGCAATGAAGATGCCTGTTATCCAGATGCCAAGCGCCAAAAGCGTACCGAACAACCTGAAGCCCTCCGCGATCGCTTAGCGATCGTTTGCGATGGTCTGGGCGGGCATGATGGTGGCGAAGTGGCTAGCTCTCTAGCAATCAAGACCCTAGAGCAACAACTAAAAACCCTATTGCAACAGGCGGAAACCGATCCCGATTTTTCGGCCCAAGGTTTTATTGCCCAGCTAGAAATGGTTGCCCGTGTCGTTAACAATCAGATCGTGGCAATTAATGACCAGCAACAGCGTCAAGCCCAAAAAAGGATGGGAACAACACTGGTTATGGCAGTGATGCCCCGTCCTAATGGCAAGATGAGCAATGAGGTATATGTCATGCATATTGGCGATAGTCGCCTCTACTGCATCACCAAGGATAGCCTGCGTCAAGTTACCCTTGACGATGATGTAGCAACCCGTGAAACTACCCTAGGCTACAATTTTTATGCCTATTCATCCCAAAGGATCGATGGGGGAGCCTTAATTCAGGCTTTAGGCACTAGAGGCTCAGACATGCTCGTGCCCCGCGTCCAAAGATTTTTTATCGATGAAGACTGCCTATTGCTGCTCTGTTCCGATGGGTTAAGTGATTTCGATCGGGTCGAGCAGATTCGCGATCGCTATCTCTTCCCGATCCTCAGTGAAAATCAGTCCCTTGATCGCGGTTGTCAGAATTTGATCGATCAAGCTAACCAACTCAATGGGCATGACAATATTACGGTCGCTCTGATGCGCTGTCGATTTGCCCCTGAGGATGTAGAGCAAGATCTTGTTAATGAAAATCAGATCACCACAGAAGTTATCAATCCCTCCCCAGAAGCCGATACAGAGGACATTCAAGCTGAATCTGAAGAGGCGGCAGGCGCATTAGCCTTGACATCATCATCGAAATCGGAATCTGCGGAAGATCCAGATTTCGATCTCGATGAGTTTGAGTCGGCAAAGACGGAATTAGCCGTTCCCAAACAGACCAATAGCGCATTTATTATCATTTTAATTTTAGTGGCGTTAATTCTCGGTAGCGGCTTGGCGGCAATGCAGTTCCCCCAAGTTAAAAACTGGGTACGCCAACACCTACCCACCAGTCTCCAGAAATTTGCGCCTTAAGCTTTATGCCTTAAGCTTTATGCCTAAACTTTATGCCTTAAAATTTGTGCCCTAAACAATGAATCTCGCATCACAGGCAATCGTCACGGCAAGTCAAATGCAAGCGATCGAAACTTTGATTTTCCAAGCAGGAATGCCCGTGGCATCACTGATGGAAAAAGTTGCCCTAAAAATTACGCAGCGCTTAACCGAGCTATATCCCCCTGAACCTTACAAAAGGATCGGGATCTTGGCTGGTTCGGGACATAACGGCGGTGACGCGTTAGTGGTAGCGAGAGAATTGCATCATCAAGGGCGACAGGTCAAGATCTATCAACCCTTTACCAAGTCCAAACCCTTAACGCGAGTGCATGGCTGCTATGCCCAAAGTCTGGGTATTCCTTTTGTGGCTTTAGCCGATTTGGGCGATTGCGATCTCCTCGTTGACGGTCTATTTGGGTTTGGTTTAGATCGAGATGTGATCGGTGATGGGGCGATCGCCATTGACACCATCAATAGCTGGCAAATTCCAGTTCTCAGTATCGATCTACCTTCAGGCATCCATAGCGATCGCGGTAACGCCATGGGAACGGCAATCCGCGCGACCCATACCCTTTGCTTGGGTTTGTGGAAAAGGGGACTATTGTCCGAAGCCGCCTCTCCCTACATTGGCAACCTCGAAAGAATAGGGTTCGACATCCCCGAAAAATCGATCCAAGAAATCCTTGGCGATCGCCATCCCCTATGGCGCATCGATCCGCTCGAAGTGATCAGCGATCGCTTACCGATCGCGCGATCAGCGATCGCCCATAAGTACGATATCGGGCATTTACTCTTAGTCGTCGGCTCGGAGCGATACGGTGGTGCAGCTATACTAGCTGCCTTAGGCGCAAAGGCAACGGGTGTTGGCATGTTATCGATCGCCGTTCCCCATTCTCTCAAACCATTGATGCTCGCCCAAGTTCCCGATGCTCTGGTCATCGGCTGTACGGAGACCCCATCGGGCGCGATCGCCTCGCTCCCCGACTTAGATTGGCAAAAATACCAAGCGATCGCTTGTGGTTGTGGACTTTCCCTTGATGCAGGACAAATTGTGGAGCAGTTAATTAATAGCGAGCAACCACTCCTGCTTGATGCAGATGGATTGAATATGCTAGCTGCTATGGGGAAAGTCCGCATCAATCAACAATTACCCAATCGTAACAGTGCCACAGTTTTGACCCCCCATTGGGGAGAGTTTTGCCGACTATTTCCAGACTTGCGCGAGGTTGAACGCCTAGCAGCCCTGCAAATTGCGGTAAGTCAAACCCAATCGACCATCTTGCTAAAGGGGGCAAGAACGGCGATCGCCAGTCCGTCCGATACTATGCCCCGATCTAATTTTCCAGCCGATTCTCAAGTCTGGATCAATCCAGAAAGTACGGCAGCCCTAGCCAGAGGTGGTAGTGGTGATGTATTAGCAGGAATGATCGGTGGTTTGTTAGCGCAAGGAATGACCGCCAAGGATGCCGCGATCGTCGCGACCCTGTGGCATTCTCAGACAGCAAGATGGTTAGTAAGACAAAGGACAGAAATGGGGGTCGATCCCGTAACTCTTGCTCAAAATCTATTGCCATTTTTACAGGATTATCCTAGCAAGATAGTAAAAACTTAGGTGTTTCAAGTATCTAGGCGCACAATCCCCAAATTTTCTGGGAGTAATCAAATTTGCCCATGGATAAATTTAGAGAGCGATCAGAGAATGATCACTAATAATAAAAACACTACCACCGCAGCGTAAGACTGGAAGATACAACCGCCAATGTTAATTTCAGTCATTGTCTTGCTCCTGCATTTGTAAACTCTTGATGTGTTTAGTATCTGTTCTTTACAATCTGGAGTAAGTGATTTGGGCTTTAGCAATTAGCGATCGTGAGTACGGAGAATTAGCGATCGCTGATTTGATTGCTTGTGATATGAACGTGAAGTTAATGCGAGCGTGATCACAACAAGTTCTGCTTAAAGCAAAGATGAGTGGCGGCGCAAAGCGCCGCCACTCATCTTTGCGGTTTTGATTCGCTATCGCTATTTCTTACGTTGCTATTGCTATATAGCTGCTGTCAACTGAATTAGAGCCCAAAATAGTGTTGCCGCGCGGAGCGCGGCAACACTATTTTGGGTTTTACTTTTGTCCTAACAAGACTGGCGGCAGATATATATAAAAAAGCAATTTCACCACAACGGTAAAATTGCTGCTTGATGTGAGGAAAATAGTCTATGGTTTAGACAATATTCGCATAAAAAAGTTCATTAGCTGATTATCTGATAACCCATGAGCTATCTCGAAACTACCGCTGAATTTTATAAAGAGGCAGCGAAGACTCCTCAGGTTGGGCTATGTTGCATCAGCACGCCACCGCTGCAATTTCCCAATCTCAAGATCCCTGAAATCATGCAGCAAATGAACTATGGCTGTGGAACGACTATCCATCCGACGGAATTGCGCGGCAATCCTAAGATTCTCTATATTGGGGTTGGTGGTGGTTTGGAAGCCCTCCAATTTGCCTATTTTTGTCGTCGGAAAGGAAGCGTGATCGCGATCGATCCCGTAGCGGAGATGCGCGAAGTCGCGAAGCAAAATCTGCAACTAGCCGCAAAAGATAATGATTGGTTCGACCCAGAATTTGTAGAAATATTAGCAGGAGATGCTTTCTCACTGCCTGTTCCCGATGCTTCGATCGATGTGATTGCCCAGAATTGTCTGTTCAATATTTTTGAGCCTCAGGATTTACAGAGGGCTTTACAGGAAGTTTATCGCGTTCTCAAGCCCAAGGGTAGATTAATTATGAGCGATCCGATCGCCACTCGTCCGATTCCTGCCTCTTTACAATCGGATGAACGGTTACGAGCTATGTGTCTCTCAGGTGCAATGACCTACGATGAGTATATCTATTCTCTCATCAATGCAGGCTTTGGACAGATAGAAGTTCGCGCTCGTCGTCCCTATCGGCTCCTCGATACCCATAGCTTCGCTCTCGATACACCTTTGATGCTGGAGAGCTTAGATTCAGTATCTTTTAAAGTTCCCATTCCTAGCGATGGAGCCTGCGTTTTTACTGGAAAAACCGCAGTCTATCATGGCATTGATTCCTATTTGAATGATCGTGCAGGGCATCTCTTACAAAGGGGTAATCCTCTTGCAGTATGCGACAAAACCGCGAAAAAACTTGCGGAAAAGTTTCCCGAAGAGATAATTATTAGCGATTCCACTTGGCATTATAACGGCGGAGGTTGTTGTTAATGTTAGAAATCTTTCACTGGATTGAAAATCTTGGCTATTGGGGTGGACTTGCCTTCCTGTTTGTCTATATTGTTGCCACGATCGCCTTTATCCCTGGTTCAGTCTTAACCTTAGGAGGAGGAGCGATATTTGGGGTGCTTTGGGGATCGATCTATGTGTTTATCGGTGCAACTTTAGGCGCGATCGCGGCTTTTTTAATCGGACGTTATTTTGCGCGAGATTGGATTGGCAAAAAGATTGAAGGCAACCAGAAATTTATGGCGATTGATCAAGCTGTCGCCCAATCGGGCTTCAAAATTGTGCTTTTAACGCGGTTATCCCCGATATTTCCATTTAGTTTGTTAAATTACGTCTTTGGTCTTACTAATGTGGGTTTAAAGGACTATGCGATCGCTTCCATCGGGATGCTTCCTGCCACAGTTATGTATGTCTATATCGGGTCTCTTGCGGGCGACCTTGCGCGTATTGGTAGCGACACCCCACCCTTAGATCCCCCATTGCAATGGACAATGCGGATCGTTGGTTTGGTGGCTACAATTGCCGTGACTATATATGTCACAAGACTTGCAAATAAAGCGATCGCCGAACTAAATATCAAATAAAAAACTGCACGTAGCGCTGTAAATCATAAAACCCCAATGGTGGTGCAAAGCTCCACCATTGGGGTTTTATCAGACACAGCAATAATTACGAGAAATTACTTAATGAAAAGCATTTCTTGGTATGTAGGCAATGGCCATAGGTCATCGGCAACTTCACCTTCCAAGGCATCAACGTAACCGCGAATTCCATCCATCAGAGGACGAACAGTTTGAGAAAGGAACTGCATATGCTCTTCTACAGAAGCAAAATCATGCTTGGATAGGGCATCGCTGAGCTTGCTCACTCCATCGATCGCCAACTTAGTCAAGGATGCGACTTTCTCAATAGTTTCCTTATCAAAGTCCACACCGATTTCTTTCAAGCTGAGGGAAGCATTACCGAGATCGGCAAGATAACGAGTCGCCGCAGGATAAATCAAGGTTTTCACCATGCTGACAACCAATTTCGCTTCCACCTCGATCGAGAGAATATATTGCTCAGCATAGGTCTCGAAGCGGCTTGCTAGCTCAACAGGAGACAGCACTCCCAATTTGCTGAACAATTCCTCAATGTAGGATTCCTTAAGCACTGGCAGAGCATCGGCAGTTGTGCGTAGGTTAGCTAGACCGCGTTCTACGGCAAGCTTGTGCCATTCTTCAGAGTAGCCATTGCCATTGAAAACTACTGCTCCATGAAGTTCCATCACTTCCTTGAGAACAGTCGTAATCGCAGAACTCAAGCTCAATCCCTTTGCTAGTTCGGCTTCGAGCTTTTCTGCCATCCAGTTTAGGGAATCAGCCAAGATGCTATTCATGGCAACGAGAGGACCAGCCACGGATTGCCCAGAACCCACAGCACGGAATTCAAAACGGTTGCCAGTGAAAGCAAAGGGTGAAGTACGGTTGCGATCTCCAGGATCGGTAGGCAAGATGGGCAGAGTATCTACACCAATATTCATCAAGCCCTTGCCCGTCGAACTCTTCAGTTCACCTTGACGAATCTGCTCGAATACGTCTTCAAGTTGAGAACCGAGATAAACGGAGATAATTGCAGGAGGAGCTTCGTTAGCACCCAAGCGGTGGTCGTTACCCGCAGTTGCAACAACCGAGCGCAACAGAGGTCCATACTTGTGAATCCCGCGAATGACCGCACCACAGAATACGAGGAACTGCGCATTGGAGTGGGGGGTATCACCAGGATCGAGAAGATTACCTTGAGTTGCATTACCAACCGACCAGTTAACATGCTTACCAGAACCATTAATACCTGCAAAGGGCTTTTCATGAAGCAAGCAAACAAAACCATGCTTTTTAGCGGTGAATCGCAGCATGGTCATGATCATTTGTTGGTGATCCGTTGCTACGTTAGCAGCTTCAAATACTGGAGCAATTTCAAATTGTCCAGGGGCTACTTCATTGTGACGCGTTTTAGCAGGAATGCCAAGGCGATAGAGACGCTCTTCCACATCTTGCATGAACATCTGTACACGTTCTGGAATCGCCCCGAAGTAATGGTCATCAAATTGCTGTCCTTTAGCCGAAGGCTTGCCAAATAGAGTTCTTCCTGCAAGCAGTAGATCGGGACGAGCATTGGCGAAGTTCAAGTCTACCAAGAAATATTCTTGTTCTGCACCACAGCTAGAGTTAACGGGAGCAATCTCCTTCTCGCCCAAAATTTTCAAAACCTTGGTTGCAGCTTTGTTCATCGCTGCATTGGAACGTAATAGTGGGGTTTTCTTGTCTAGAGCTTCACCAGTCCAAGATACAAAAACTGTGGGGATGCAAAGGGTGGAACCATTATCGGTTTCCATGATGTATGCAGGGCTGGTTACATCCCATGCTGTGTAACCGCGTGCTTCAAATGTGGAGCGAATACCGCCATTGGGGAACGAAGATCCATCGGGTTCGCCTTGGACGAGTAATTTGCCTGCAAATTCTGAAATTGCCGAACCGTCGCTCTGGACAGAGATAAAGCCATCATGCTTTTCGGCTGTTGCGTTGGTTAGAGGATAAAAGACGTGGGCGTAATACAATGCACCTTTAGAGATTGCCCAATCTTTCATTGCTAAGGCGATCGCGTCGGCTACTGAGACATCAAGAGGTTCGCCAGTTTGAATTGTCTTCTTGATCGATTTAAAAACTGTCTTGGGTAGACATTCTTGCATCTTGCTCAGAGTAAACACATCGGTTGCCCACAGTTCTTCCAAGCGCTTCGGTGCTTTTTTGGGCATTGGTTCGCGATTGGTGATCTGATAAATAGCTTGAATGCGTGACTCGTTTCCGCTCATGATTATTTTAGGGAGTATTGTCAGGTTTTTATAATCATACGCAAGATATATTTATCAAATGGCTAAAAAAGATACCGAATTGATCGCATTTGATTGGTATAAACGCGCACAAAATTTTTGGCGATATAAATCGTCTTTTAATCTTCAGGTAATATTCGTGGATTGGCAATGCTTTTGACTGTTCTTACTCCCTTCCCAGTGAAGAAATTAGATGTTGCGGCGCGAAGCGCCGCAACATCTAATTTCTTGGTTTTGTATGTCTATTTCTTTGGTGGGAAGGGAGTATCAATATTTCTCAATCCTTCGATAAATAAAGCGATCGCTGTCAGCATCAATAGTCCTAATCCTGTCCGCCAAAGGATTTGCCAGATGAGCGGGAGATAAGAGATGAGAATGGCGATCGTGCCACACATGGCTGATATGGGAAATGCAAGGAATATTCCAAAGATGAAGAGTGCAAAGAGTTTCAGGAATAATGTAGTGAATTTTAATAAATCAAACATGATTGCTTCTCCTATCTGACTTAATGCATAAAAATAAAATTTAGCTTTTCTCGTTGAGTAAAGCTTTGAGATACTCTCGAAAGTCTTTGTATCCTTCTAATGGGGCAAGTGCGATCGCAACGGCTCTAATTCTTACTGAGTTACCGCTATCAATGGCAGTAGCCAACTTATCTAAGAGTTGGAGCTTATAATCATTATTGTTTTTAACACCCTCCATTTCAATTCTTAATTTCTCTGCTGCTGCTCGATCTTCATCTGCCGAACCTCCTAAGTTAGCAATTATGCCAATTATTAGTTCTGAGCCATTGGGAGTGATGCGTCCAATCGCAAAAGGACAAACTCGGCTTGTACAAGTAGGTGTAGTTAGTGTTCCAGTAAAGCTGCCACTATTAATCTGTTGAATTCCATTACCGTTATTTTCAAAGGAGTTGTTTGCAGGAGTAGTTCCAGTAAGTGCAGATGAGTTAGTGTTTAAGTTTACTGGGGCATCTTGTGCGATCGCTTCACCAATTGGAACGTTAAATAAAAACAAAAATAATAAAAATCCAATTTTTCGCATAGCTGCAAGCAATGACTAGTTTTTAGGTTCTCCAAAAGTAAAAAGCGATCGCCATTACGAGGGCGTAACAGGCGATCACTTAGATAAATCAAAGGATTTTCTTAACGGCGATTAGTCCAGAAAGAAATTTTACTATTGTTTTTACTAACCTCAGCACCTTTACCGTTATAAAGAAGTGAAGTAACGTTATTACACTTAGCATCAGTCGAGGCAATCTTTCCTCCGTTGTTAGCTCCACGCACTGACACAAAACCTTTGCTATTTAAAGACTCAAACAGAGCAACGTGTCCATAAGTCGTATCTGCCCAAGGAAAGCCAGCTTCCATCACAACAATATCACCAGATTTTGGCGATTGTGTCTGAGTAAACCCATTCTTTTGCAAAAAACCATCATTCCAGCGATTTGCTGCGGGGAAGTTTTTTAGATTAAACTTATTGGCAACATAATCAGTACACCAGCACCATGAAGCTTTTGATTGAGAAGATGCGGGGCTAGAAAACGAGAGCAAATTGATGCCAACCAGTGTAGCAACAACAGCTATACTGGTGACAAATTTTCCAGTCAATCGTGGCATGGAGAATCTCCTAAAGATCTAGTATGTAAACAATTTGAATAATTTTTAACTCAACCGCTTAACCAAGTGATTGAATCTACAAACACACTAAATCAATCATTCGAGATTCATGACAAAAATGCAGAAATGCACTAGGTAGGGTCTTTGTGCAAAAATGCACAGACAAAAATGCACATAAACTTTGTCTAGTGCAATGCAGATTTACCCGTAGCAGAACTGGGTAGATAAAGGAATATCGTCACCGTATTCATAGGCGTTTTCTATCCATAGCTCACGAGCTTCGTTGATATTGGTAACGGCTTCTTTGATAGTTTCGCCTTGGGTGAGACAGCCATTTAGGTCTTTGATTTCGGCTACATAGCCACCATCAGGATTGGGATAGAAAGTGATGGGATAGGTGAGTTTGAGGTAGTAGTCTAAGGACTGACGTTGAGAAGTTGATTTATTGGGTTTAGTTATTGTCATCTTTCCAATTCTCAGAATTTAGATTTTCCAAAATTTGGCAGTCAAAATTGAGTCAACATCACGGCTAAATTGCCATGTATCAAGAAATGGATACTGTGAATATTCACCTCGTACATTCTGAAGTGCAACCTTAAAGCATTTATCAAAGTTGTCGATAAAGTGACGCTTGAGGCTTGGTGATTGTTCGAGAATTTGTTCTAATTCAAATCTTTGAGTTCTAATAGTTACTTCCCATCCTCTAAACTCATTTGGCATATCCAAATAACAACGCTTGAGAATATGCTCAATTAGAGTTTTGAGACGACTGGCGACCTCCCGCTTATCTCTACCTGCCAAACCCTCTAACTCCTCTATCAAATTTTCAATATCAACATTTTGTAAATCCCCCGATCGCAATTGGGAGATTACTGTTTCTAGCCACAGGTTGAGATCGGTGTCATAAAGTGTTTGCTTGACCATTGCTTGAGTCATGATCTTTTTCCGATTTTATTGGTGCGATCGCTTAACTTTTCTATGATGGCATAGTATCATAGGCACTGTCAGCTACAAGGGCTTAGTAATGGGGCATAGTGGAAAAACAGCAGTTTTTAGATAAATTTGAAGAACTGAAAAGTCCTGCTAATGCTGAACGATGGGCAGTGTTGCAATTGTGGCTAGTTGAAGCAAAGTCTGATGGGGAGATTGCTAAGGCTTTAGATAAAGATCGCTCAACGGCTACGCGCAAAATTATCGAGATTTGCAAACATTTTGGGACGGAAGCTAATGGTAAAAAAGAGCAACGTCAGCATCTTGTGCTTTTATTTCGTAGGTATTGCAAGGATTTTGAGGTGCATCCTAGTATCTATCCAGATTGGGTAGATGGTGATTCGAGTGATCGCCCCCAGCCCTCAACTAATCCCCAAAATATCCCTATCCCTACTCCCGAATCAATTCCAGAATTAACAACCCTTGAGTTTATTGGACGCGATCAAGATCGCTCCCAAAAACAAACTAATCTTCAAAATATTTTGATCACCCCTGACGAGATTCAAGATTTGCTGTACTTAGAAGAGAAAGTTATAATATCTGAAAGTACTTCTATTATTGAGAATAATACTGAAAACATGAACATCCAGCAAAAAATTAATAGGGTTCTAGATTCTCATGCTAACGCTTCTAGAGAAAGACTATACGGAATAGAAAATTATTTGGAGCAATTGAAAACATATTTAGAAAATAAATATGTTTGGCTAATTAGCGTAGTGGGTTCTGGCGGAGTTGGTAAAACTTCAGTAGTAGAGAAGTTAGTTAGAGATTACGGGGCTAATGTAGGCTTTACTGATATTGTATGGGTTACTGCTAAGAGAAGATATTTTAAAGTAGAAGATTTATCAGAAAAAGAGATTATTGGTTCTTCCATAAATCTTGAAGCATTGGTAAGTAATATAGCCACACAGCTTCAAATAACCTTGCCAACTTCTCCAGATTTTAAAGTTCAGTTTAAATATTTGCAGAACAAACTTAAACAAGCCCCTTATCTTATCATAATTGACAACTTAGAGACGTTAGAAGAGTATAAGCAATTAATTCAGGGATTTAATCCATATGATTTATCCAACAATCTATCTCCAAGTAAAATAATTATGACTTCAAGACAGAAGCTCCAATCAGAAAATAGCCAGTTGAAAGAGATTGAGATGAAAGGAATTGATCGACCATCTACTGTGGAGTTAATAAGATATAAAGGTGATCATGTCGAACGTATCGCCAAAGCAACAGATGAACAGCTTTACCCAATATTTACCGTGAGTGATGGTATTCCACTTATTATATTACTCATAGTCAATCTAATAGCAACTAACCATCAATTAACGCTTAGCCAAATTATAAACAAAGTTTTACATGAAGAAAATCTTTCTTCATATCTCTATTTCGAGGCATTAAACTCTATTTCAGATGAAGCTTATAATATTTTGCGTACATTAACAGGATTTAGCTCAAATTCAAGTATATGTTATGAAGATTTAAAAATATCTTCTAACTTAGATGACAATGATTTTGATGAAGCTATTTTAGAACTTATAAGATGTTCGTTATTACAAAATACTTGCAGCCTTATAGACAAGCCTCGATACGCAATACATAGTATACTCTTTGAGTTTATCAAAAGATCTGAATCAGAATAAAAATATTGTAAGAAAACAAAATATGTATAGCTTAAAAAGTAGAAATTCGAGAGTTGATAAAAAATTTCATAATGGCAGGATGTTTCTTAATATGTTGGAAGACTATTTGACATCATCAGAAGAGAATACGCTTATTGATAATATTATTCAATCTATTGAGGATAACATCCGTAATCCAGAGAATCTGGATACCTGCAATTTGGTGCTAAGTAGATTTACATACAAAGCTATACAAACCAACTATTCATCAGAATGGTTGAGGATAATCAATAAGTTAATTGGAACATACGAGAAAACAAATAAATCCGTTCCATCTAATATATATCTGGCAAAAGCAACTTGCTTAGCTCAGTTTTACACATTTGACAGCAAAATTGAAATCTGTCTTAAAAAATCTATCTCATTAAGTAAAAGCGACTTAGAGAAAATTGAAGTTCTAATTAGGCTTGCTTATTACTATGACGGTATTGGCAAGTACACCAAAATGGAGAAAACATTATTATACGCTGAGTCAATATGTCAGAAAGATTTTAGTGTTCATGTAAATATGGCTGATATTTGGTGTGCTTTGGGATGTTTAAAGTTTATAACGTTTAATTTAAATAGTGCATTAAAATATTTTCAAAAGTCATTAAGGATTTTAAATTATCTAGAAGAAATAGATGATAATTCCATTGCTTCAATGAAATTCACAAAAACATTCACTACTTGCTTACATTATTTAGGAAGAATAAAACTAGAGCGATACAAATTCAAAGAATGTATTGATTTTTACATTCAAGCCGAAAAAAAGCTCAGCAATTTTTGTAATAATAATGAAATCACCCAAGATATCGGAGCAACTGCTTTTTATCATTTAAGACTAGCTCAAGTTCTTGAAATATGTGGAGTCGTAAATAGTGCTGATTATCATTATCAAGAGAGTGTCAAATTGTTTGATCAAAAGAATCCAGTTCCTTCTGGATTATCACAAGTAAAGCTTGCCATATCTCAACAAGAAAAAGAGGTTAAAGAATCTATTCACAAGAATATTGAGATTGGCTATAGTCGAGGATATTTATTTGCCTGTGTAAAATTATTCTTGATATATTGTAAAAGTCTTAAAGTCCATTTAGCCTTACTTTTGATTTTCCGTGTATTTTGCAAGCTTTTAACCGATAAAACAATTGATTTCAACTATATAACAATTCTAATTAAACAAATATTTCTTAGTTCTTATGGACTAGGAATTTATCTTAAACTAAAAATTATTCAACTTAAATTAGTTAAATCAGATGAACTTTTAACTGCCTGCCCATGTTCGGATCTTGGTTGTAAAAACCATGTAAAGCAAAAGGACTAAAAGCACTAGAACTTTTCGCACAAATGGAAGCGCCGAAACAAATTGGGAGAGTTAACAAAGCCTTTGGAGGAAACATACAATGAATACTCAAATAGTCGATGCGATTTAAGAGAATCGTTAAGCACATGAGTAATACAAAGACTTTTGATACAATGAAAGCAGATTTCATAAAAAACATTCACTAAGGTAAATGTAATGTCCCTATTAAACCTTGAGTATATAACCAACCAAGAAGGACAGCCCACCGCAGTCGTCATCCCCATCGAGATTTGGCGGCAACTTTTCCCCATTGACAACATCTCTTTAGAAAATCTTAGCGAAGCCATAGAAGATTATTGTCTCAATAAAGCGATGGATGAAGGTAAAAACACTCCTCTTTATTCCCGTGCCGAAGCTCTAGCCTTTTTAGAGGATTAGATTGGAAGACCAAAATGGAAGTAAAGTATCGCCAATCATTTTTAAAAGATCTCAAAAACCTGAAAGGCTCATCAGTATATCAACGTATCTATGAAATTGCCTTTACAACTTTACCTGAAGCTCAAAGCTTGCAGGAACTATCGAACATAAAAGCCATGCAAGGATATTCAACCCGTTACCGAATTAGAGTCGGTGACTATCGCATTGGCATAGAAATTTCCGACAACACAGTAGAAGTCATCCGCATATTACATCGTAAAGAGTTTTATCGTTATTTTCCTTAGAAAATGAGTGGCAAAATCCCCAAAGCATTTGAACAAGGAGCGAAGAAATGAGTATCACTTTAAACAGCATTCAGCCAACATTGCACGAATTAAAACTAGGCTTAAAGGAACTATATGGCGATCGCCTTGTTAAGTTAATCCTATTCGGTTCCCATGCCAGAGGCGAAGCCAATCCCGACTCAGATATTGACTTACTCATCGTTCTTAAAAACAATATCTCCCAATTCCAAGAAATCCTCAATATGTCAGAACTGCGGGTAAGAATGCTATTAGAGCATGATGAAATCGTTTCTATTATTCCTATGTCCGAAGAAGACTTCCATACAAGAAATGTTGCTTTGCTACGAAATATCAGAAAAGAAGGAATTGAATTATGAATGAATTCAAAAAGCTAATCTCCTTAGCACTAGAAGAACTAGACATTGCAAAATTGTTGCTCGAACGCGAACATTATAGAACCTGCCTGTCCCGCTCCTATTACTCCATGTACTATGCAACCCAAGCCTTATTGCTATCCAAAGACTTAGATGTTTCGACTCATAAAGGTACAATTCGTCTATTTAGGGCTTGCTGAAAAAGGCAGAAACAGTTGCAATCAGTAGTTTCCAAAGGTTGTAAAAGCTGATAAAATGCAAGGAAAAGCCCAAAACAAGAAAATCCTTGCATCAATAAAATTTTATGTACCGACGTTCCGCAAAAGGACAACT
>NZ_ALWB01000043.1 GCF_000332215.1 Pseudanabaena biceps PCC 7429 | reverse complement strand
CCTCGTTTCCCATTTTTACGAATATGTGTTGAACCACACTTTGGACATTTCATTGTTTTTCATTGCTAAAACTCGTTATCTTTTATTTACTCATTCATCTCTCATTTGTGCAACGCCTTGGGCTGCTGTCTCAAAACTACTGATCCGCTCGTGACATAACGGAATTGCCCAACTCCCTTCCATCTCTGGCACCCACCCCAAGGTACTGTAGTCATGTCCTAACACGATCGGTTTGTTGCCTTCAACCAAATTCGGTTGATGTACAAAGCTCCTGTCTTTTAACGTTTTGGCGTGCGGTCTTCCCCATCCTGTATGGTCTCCTGCTAGCAAGGGGCGAATGTCTTTGGGTATTTGTTCCACACACAGCCGTCTGAGCCTTCCTCGTCTTGGTCGACTGTCTTTTAGTGACTCATATAGGCTTGACCATTTTCGCCGATACACCGCAGATAACGATAATTCCGCGAATGACTTTACGCTTGGACTGGTTAATACTGCATCCATCAGGTCAAATATTGCATCCCGTCCGTTTCCTAAAAATCTATATACCTGTTGACGAAATTCTTGTAGTTTGTCAATAATCATGACTGTAGATGTCCTTTTCTTTTTCATCTACTTTAGGCAGTTTGTATCTCTTTTACTCTGCCTTTTTTACCTTTCTTAGTCTAAACTCCAGACTTTGAAACACCACCGTATTACTTCTGAGTGAAATTAGTTGATAGAATCTGTCAATCAGGAAGTCTAGAAATTGTCGAAAACGCGATCGCCTTTTCATGATGGGTTTCCACTAGAACAAATTGTGATTGGGAATTGCGATCGCTACTCCTAACTTCTAAGTTTTATTGAACTCTAACTTCCCGACATAATTGAAATTGCCTCTATTTTCAGTTGAAGAGAATAAACTCACCTCATAGCTTCCAGAACTAGGAAGCGGACAAGAAATTTGGCTATCCTGAATAGGTTGACCGCAGTTCTGCGAACCACTGCTACCTTTAGGTCTGTAACTAGCCAAGATCCATCGCTTCTGAGGGTTAGCTAGGCTAATAACTGCATCACTATTAGTATCCACTTGCGATCGCTGTGGGCTAATCAATGACAAACCATCAGCAAAAAACTTAGGGCGCATCATCGGCTGACGTAGAAACTCACCTTGGTTGATTGGATTAGCGCGTAATTGCCATGCTGGATCTTTGGGAAAATGGGTAATGCCAATTACTTCTGGTGGTGGCATTAGGTATTCAGTGCGATAGTTTTTGGTAAAGCCTTTTTCTCGACTGACATAGCCACTATCCCAAGTTGGATCGATTAAGTACCATTGACCATTAACCTTAACCCCATTCCACGCATGACCTTGACCGCTTAACTCACTGACCTGAAAGCGAGATTTACCCGTCACATAGACAATCTCTACTCCCGCAGCTTTACCTAGTGCTTCTAGTAATTTGGCATAGCCCGCACAAACTGATTTACGAGTGCGAAACACTGTCTCGGCATCTTGCGGTGGATATACACCAGCAAAGTATGACTCGGCATCATAGGCAACGCGATCGGCAACATAGTCATGTAAGGCTTTTACGCGCAAAACTGGATCGATTTCTTTGCTGACAATATACTGAGCAACGGATTCAATGCTTGTCTCAACATTGGCTGGCATATTAGCGATCGCAGGGTGTAACCCTTGCCCATCCCATGCCCATTCATTTTTGATTAGCTTCGTGGCAATTTGTTGAGAATTGTCTTTGACAGGTTGGGTCTTATTGGCTATTGGCTGGGAATTGTTGTTATTTGGTTGTTGTGGTTTATTAGCTATTGGTTGAGAATTGTTGTTATTTGGTTGTGGTTTACTGGTAACTGGTTGAGGCTTATCAGTAGATGGCTTAACTTGGTCAGTGGTAGGTTGAGATTTGTCGTTAGTGAGGTTTCTATTGACTGGTTTAGGTAATTCTTCAAAAGGATTTCGGGCTACACGATCTGTTTGTGGTTCTGGCTTGATCTTGTTACTGCCATCGTCATACTTCTCAAAAGGATTTTTGTTAAAGGCGTTATAAAGACCCTCCAATCCCCCTGCGATTTTGAATAGGCTTTGTCGTGTGACTTCTACTGCGTCTCCCTTCATGCCCTCTAGCATCCAGTCCCCTCTTGTAGAGAGGGCTATGAAGCTATTACTCGGTTGCCATGCTAACAATGCAACGATCGCCACTAAGTTAATTACCAAAGTTCGTATAGTTAAGCGATCGCCCCAAGTTAATGTCTGTTCCCCTGACTTACCCAATTTGCGCCGCTTGTAGCTTGACCATAGTTCCCACAATAAAGGCAAGACTGGAAAAAGAAATACCCCTGCGATGACCGATAGCAAAGTGGAACGATTAGAGAATGCTGCAAGGGAAGATGCAATCCATACCCCTAGAACGGGTGTCAGAAAGATACAGGCATAGATTCCCAGTTTTAAGATTGTCCCAATCAACTTTAATAACAGTTTCATTTCTCCTCCAAACACTCTGCGATCGCATTCAACTCAGCGATCGCACGCACTAAGCGATCGCGCAAAGCATCGTCAAGCTTGGGATTTTGCAAAGCAACCTCTTGGATGGCGGCTAACCATTGGGCGATCGGAACATGGCTAACGGCGGCGCGTAGTCTCATATTTGTTAATACTGCAAGGTGAAAGCCTGTCATGTCTTGACCTCCATAGTTATAGAAGCCATCCCATAGCTCTAGTCTTTGGGGTGTGTATTCGTCGTATTGCTCGAAGGTGATGCCAGTTGGCTCTAGTTGGGGTTGGGGGAAGGGTGGTTGGGGCATAGTAGTTTTACTTATCATGAGTTGGATTTAAGGATTTAAGGCAACATTCGTCTCAAAAGTAGTCTCTATAAGAGAAATTTGGATTAGATCCCACATTCCGCTCGTAATGGAAGAAAAAAACAATTACGAAACAGGCACAGGGAGTAGATAGTAGCGTTGGCAGGCAGGAGAAAAGAAATTCAAAATATGAAGGCGAAGAGGAGACAAATTAGCAACTTGAGTCAGATTTTGAAAAGAAATTAAATGAACCGCCATAAAACATTGAAAGACCCAACGCAAAGTTGGAGAATTAGTGGGTTTACCCAATTGATTGGGAATAGTATCTTGAGCGATAGCCAAAGCAAGTCTGAGTTGACGTTGGGCTAAATTATAAACGAGCAAGCAAAGCACCATAATCATGCCCAAAGCCTCAATACGTTTAGCAGACTTGAGAAAAACACTCGAAGTAAAAAACAAAGGATCTTTGAGGAAACGAAAACCACGCTCAGTAGCCTGCTGAGCCTTGTATTCCCGTAAAGCATCATCAGCCGTGAATTGTAAGGAATCAAGAATATTCGTGGCTAAAATAAACCTGCCACAGCGCTGTCTCTGAGCCAAGATTTCTGAGTCTAAAGGAATCACCGTCGCGTTAACCCGATAACTAATGCTGGTGGGAATAGCATCAGGTTGTGGCTTACCCCGTTTCGCATAATGTGTTTTTTCTACTGTCTGAATATTTGAGAGCTGATGCCATTTCATCTTGGTTGATAATTTTTCAGCAGCAGCGATCGCGTCGGCAGCACAAGCAAAATCTTGTCTCGCTAGAATTTGTAAATCTTGATGACAGTTTTGCTGGACTTGCTCAAGCTTTTTGTCTAGCTTTTTGATGTCTGATTTACGCCTTGCTTGGCTATCAACTAAAATCCATCGTTGTCTTACCCCACCATATTCACTCACAGTTTCGGCAGTACTGTAACCCTTAAATTTACTTTCTTGTAAGTTAGTTGTGGTTGACACTAAGTCACTGGCGTTTTTGATGCTTAATGGCACTCTGGTTAGCCATTTTAGTCCTGTCATTGCTACCAGATTTTCTTCACTGTATAGCGCTGCATCGCCTACGCATATTCCCTCAAATGTCCACTGCTCCTTAAATTCTTGTAATAGTCCTGAAAATCTTGCTTTGTCGGCTTGATTTCCACTTACCACTTCCATCATCACGGGGATGTCTCCATCTCCTACACAGATCAGGTTCATCATAAATTGCTTCAGGTCGGGGCGATGGTCGCGTGAATATCCATGGGTGATTTCGATACTCCCTTCTTCCTCTCTGCCATATTCCCCATCTACGTGAAATGAGGTGGAGTCTATATGTCCTGTTTCTACCTTGATTTCATATTTTGCTACTGCTTTCAGGCTGATTCCTAAAAATGTCTTACTCAGTCCTGCTTCATGTAAGTCATCTAGTACTTGTCCGATGCGGTCATCGTTGATTTGCTCGGCTGTTATTCCTTCCCCCAATAAGTGCTCGGTTGCTTTTCCTTCAAAAAATTTACTAAACATATACAGGGGTGCTGATACAAATCCTAGTCCATTCAGTAGCATGGCTTTGACGATTACCCCTGCGCTTACTTTTTCTCTTGAGCTTCTCCCGATTATCGTGTTTATTTCTTCCACGATTCCCATCTCGTCGATGATTCCTGCCACGATCCCTAGATGGTCTAGGTTCGATACTTTCATCTCTGTATTAATATCTGAATCCTCTTTTTGCTTTTTGGTAATTATTTTACCCTTCCATTACGAGCGGAATGTGGGTTATAGCTATAGTCAGTAATGTTAGGACAAACATCAAACCCAATAGAGAGTTGCGGCGCTTCGCGCCGCAACTCTCTATTGGGTTTGATGTCCTGACTGAAGTGAATATAGCTATAAATTCTCATGGACAAATAGTAAGGGAATAATCGCAAATAAACGAAGAATTGCGGAAAGTACAAACACTCCGAAAATTCCTTCATAATGGGCATATTGGGCTAGAGCCCCTCCTACAGTTGTACCTAATGCGCTGCTCACACCTGCGATCGCTGAGGCGATCGCAAAAAAAGTGGCGTGATGTTCCATCGGGGCAATACCAATCTGAATATTATTACTCCCTAAATCAATTGCTGCCCAAGTTCCCCCTAAAAAAAGATGGAAGAGGATCAAATATAACCACAATTGGGCTTGTACTTGGGCTAGGCTCGTTATCAGCCAAAATAGAGGCGTAATTGCGATCGCTATACCCATAAATATTAATAAAGGACGATTACCAAAGCGATCGCTTAATCTTCCCCATACCAATAGCATCAGCATATTTGCACCACTCGATAGACTGCTGAATAATGTTACCCAAGTGATATCGACCCCCAGATTCTCTAGCATATAGAGATTAAAAAAGGGCGCACTGAGATTTACCGCAAATCCCCAAAAAGCAACGTAGATTAGAAAAAAGATTAGATTGCGATCGTGAAATGGAGCGATGAGATTTTTAAATAGATTCGTTTGAGGATATTCCTGTTCTCTTTCCTGTTTAGTTTGATATTCGACTTGACAAGCAGTTCGATATTTTTGAGGATTGATATCGATCATAAATTGTTGACAGGTTAAACTCGCCACACCTGCTAAAATTCCTCCACTCAGTACCAGTCCATATCCTGTTACACTTCCACCCTGCCAATTAGCGATTATAAAACTGGCGATCGGTAAACAAAGCAAGCCCGTAACATTACTCACAATGCTACGCACACTGTAGTATCGACCGCGTAGTTTCGCAGGGACTAAGGCTGCGAGCCAACTCATCCAAGAAGCACTACCTAGAGCCGCTAAGATATTGGAAGTAAAGACCAAAGTTAATGTTAAATAAACTAGTTCGTTAGAAAGATTGGCATTTGAACCTTTCAGAACAATGCCAATAATTAGCACCAGCCAAAGAAGTCGAGATGGTAAAAATGTCCAGAGCCCATAGTTATGACGACTATGAGAGCGATTAGATAATAAAGCTCCTAAAGGCTGTAACAAATTCGCTAGCATTGGCAAAGAAACTGCCATTCCAATCTCAAAAGGACTTGCACCAAGATCTATCAAAAAGCTACTGAGGAGAACGCCACTTGTGATATTGCTAAAAACCGTTGATAAACTCCCATCAATACTTGATGCTTGAAGGCTAGTACGGATAGATACTTTTAGTTCTCGATCTTCTTCAGCATATGTTTTGACGATCAAAATAAACCTAAATGTTGATAAATTGTGTATTCTCAAAAAAGAGATAAGTAAAGAGATAAGTTATGTTTGGCAACATCAGCTAATCGGCAAAGGGCTTATGAAGCAAACCTCAAAATGCTCTGGTTAGAAATAAAGCTTACTAATTCATTTATTAATTCCTTTCCTAATTCAAGAATAAGGTAAGTAGCTAAGAGTAAACTTAAAACCTAGAAGAGCATACCGCCCGCGTAGCGGGCGGTATGCTCTGTGGTTTTGGTTTTTAATTATGCGGAACTACTTATAGCGGTTTCTATTAAGCAAAGAATAATTTTTAAAGGATAGCATAGTCAAGAGATTTTCTTGGTCTATGATTTATACCAATTTCCAAAATGGCAACGCCATTTTGGAAATTTCAAAACCTTACTGGGTTTGTTTTTTAATTCACAAAAGTGTTGTCACACTTTTGTGAATTGGTATTAGAGAATTCTCTGATAGCTTGATTGTTAAGTCATTTATTTCTCCCTTCGTCTAGGATTACTGTCCTATTTTTTAAAATTACGATTTGTATTGTACTCAATCAACTTAATCAATTCATCCAAGAAGTTGAGCATCTATTTGCCATAGTAAGCACAGAAGTTCAGAGTTTCGGACTCAATTCTGACGCATATTCCTCAACCTTAATCAGGAGAATACAGCATTAGCTTTGGAGTCATATAGATAATTTATAACTCACCTTTATCATAGCGACTCTGGAATTTATCAAATTTACTTTTTGCAATTAATTTGGAAACAAAAATATGGGTTTACTTAAACAAGTTCGTAGTCTTTTTGTCAGCATTAGTTTAGCTGTATTTATTTCAGGAATTATGGTTTTGGGTACTGGCTCTGGTTTGGCTGCAATTGCATTCGCTCCTATCGTCAGCCAAACACGATACATTGCAACTACTAGTCAAGATAATTCGGTCAAAAATATTGAGGGCAAAGCTCAAGAAGCTCTTGGTAAACTGACAGGCAACCAAAAAACTGAATTTGCTGGAAAAGAGAAGCAGTTTAAAGCCAAAACCTTGGAAGGGATAAATAACAGCCTCGTCAATCCTAACTATAAACCCAGTGGCGAAAGCGATCTAACAGAAAATCTTGCCCGTCAAACAACAGAAGATGTAGAAAATCAAATTCGCGGCACGTTTAAATAAGTAGTTGGGCATAATTAAAACGCAAGAGATGAGTGGCGGTGCGCCACTCATCTCTTGCGTTTTGATTTGTCTTAGCTATTTCTTACGTTGCTATAGGACAAATTTGACTGTGCTAAGCAGCAGAAAGAGCTTCGCGATCTTAGATCTTAAATAGAATATTCTTTGACACGGGGCAAGATACCCAATAGGGTTAGCAAGGCGATCGCACTCAGCGCAATTGGCGTTATGACTTCAAAGGCTTCTAGATCTTTAAAACCCCGATCAACGGCGCGATCAAATTCCTGCTGGTTAATGGCGATCGCTTGGTCGAGGGCATTATCAAAGCGATCGAACGCCCAATTAGATTGCCCTTCCCCATTCCCAATGCAAAGGGCAACAGCCGCATCACGATTACCCGCTTGCTGAAGTTGGCGAATTTGGCGATCAATTTCTAAATACTTCCCTAAAGCCTCTAAGGTGGCGATCGTTGCTTCCTTCTCTCCCTTAAAGGTAATGTTATTGAGCGCCTCAGCAAATAACCCGTTAAATCCAGCATTATTACTGCTGCTTAAGTTAGTTATGACCTTATTGAAGGTATCGACCTTGGGCGGTATATCAGCTAGCTTTGTCACTTTGCTAAAAAAACCTTGTTCGTGCTTTGCTGCCATAGCTGTATCTAAAAGATACCGACTTTCATCGCCATTAGCGCTATAGGCTAAGGCACGAATTTGCCAAAGTGCATGAATGGACGTAAATGCATCCTCTTTGGCAAGCTTGAGTTGACTAGAAGCCGAAAATAGCGCGTTAAAGGTGTATCCCATAAAGAGAATGGCGATCGCCGTTGCCGCTAGGAGCATCGGGTTGAGAAGTCGCCGCATTCTTTTATTGAGGAAGATCTGCAAAACAACTAGGAGCACGAGTAAGCCCAGCCCAACGATCGCTACAAAAAACAAATTCTTGCCCATATTAAATTTTTGTTCAAGATATACGCGATCGAGGGCAGAGCGATTGGTTTGATCCAAAGCATCCGCAGCAGGTAACAGGGTGTTATCAACAATATCTATCCCAGCTCGAAACGGCTCTAGGATAGCTATATTATTTTTTTGTTTTTGATAAATCCGCGCTTCATGGATTTTCAGTCGATAGTCGCCTAATGCAACAAATAAGGTGCGAATGGGATTTCGCTCAGCATCACCATAGGTAATATTTTCGGCGGCGGCTAGGGTTGCTTCGACAACTTCTTTACGGCGATTATCATAGGCTTTTTCGGCAGTAGGATTTTTACCAGCTTCCACTAGCAATTTATTGGCAGCATTGGCATCAAGATCGGCAATTCCCGATTTAATATGTTGAGCGGCGATAATGCTTGGAGCTGTGTCTTTACCAATAGTTTTAAGGGCATAGCGCTGCCCTTGGACTGCGGCAATGGTGGTGATGAGCAGCAGGGCACAGGTTCCCCAAGTTAGGTATAAACCACCCTTAAGCATCTGTGGCGTATTGAGCCGAGGAGTCGGGGCGATCGCTTTGTGAGGCTTGGCAGTGAGATTGCTCATGGGAACGAACCTAATTTACAGATAGAACGCAGATAGAACACAGATAGAACGCAGATAGAACGCAGATAGAAATATAGAAAAACGACCTAGATCGGGTTAGGAATGGCTTTAACTTCAATACTTGACCAATGACCGAGGGCAATGCGATCGCCATTTTTAAGGGGAATATCAACCAAGGATTTGATCTCGATACCGTTCAACAATGTGCCGTTAGAAGAGCCAATGTCGCGGAGCACATACGATCCATCGTCTCGACGATTAACGAGAGCATGGCGAGAAGAAACGGCATCATCGTAATCTAAAGGAACTTCGGGATGAATGGCGCGTAATTCGCTAGTGCGACCGATCAGATTGCTGGGCTTTTCTAAGCGAAACGTCACTGGGGCTAGATCGCGGGGCGGTGGTGGGCTATCGGGACTAGCTAAGGCAGGATCGATCGACACAACCAATTCCCAGCTAAAGTGCTCTTGTTTAAAAGCGGGAATCACTGGAAGGCTCGGAAGATCGTTAGTTACCGCAAGTTCAACGACATTGGCGATCGCGCCCTGATTGACAGTATCGCTCGCAGCATCTTGGGAAGAAGTACCTTGGGAAGAAGTACCTTGGGAAGAAGTATTTTGGGAAGATATGGAAGCAGAGGATAATGGAGTTGCTATCGGGATTGGTACTTCACCGTGACCGCCAGTTACAAAATTGTAGCCGCAGATCTCGCAGAAGTTTCCGCTACCAACTTCATGGGGAGCAGTACAATCGGGACAGATTTGGCTCGACCTCGGTGGACTGGCTATTCCTGCGATCGCTACAGCATTATTCCCCGCAATCTTAACGCCACATTCCGAGCAATAGTCCGACTCAACCGATGCGTGACCTTTAGAACAAGTGTAAATTGACATAAACAATTAACGACCATAACGACCATAACGAACAGTAACGGCAAGACGATGCAAATTAGCGATCTTTCGGAATACGGGTAGTTTTAGTAGAACGAGTTTCTAACGCCATCGCATCTTCTTTGGCAATATCGCGTTTGAGTTTGACCGTACCCGAAGGAGCGTCTTCAATATCAACAACGGTTCGGAGTAGTTTTGCCGTGGCTTCATTGCCAGAGTTATGGGCAAGTTTTACTGCTTTGCCAAGTTTCACCGTCGCTACCTCGACATCGCCTCTAGCGCGAGCTTCTAAGCCTTCCTGAATTGATTGGGCTAGCTCCGCTTGTCCAGTATAGTGAGCGACTCGGCGATCGATTTTGGTCGATTTGGCATCGTCATCTGTCCAGATGGCAAGGATACGCGCCTCGGCAACTTTATTCTCTACGCCATCGACAGTACAAATCAGACTCGCACGACCTGCCAGCATCTCATCGCCCACATTGCCCGCATTGACCTCTATGCAAAAGTGATAGTCGCGAGATTCGGCTTTACCCCACGCGCCCGTGGGATATTCGACAACCTGAGGTTTGACTACTTTAGCGCGATCGCTAAGTTCGTTAATTTCAGGGCTGACTTGCTTGCAGAATAGGATTCTCGCTCCCTGTGGAGTCCAAATCCGCATCGCAACATCGCTAATACTCTTGCTCATTGCCTTATTGAGAATGTTGCGGAAGTCAGCTTCGATCGCATCGGGATGGGGAATAATGTCCGTTGTTCCTAAAAGCTTGCTAGCAATTTCTTGCAGTTGCGCCACTTTCCAATCAGTACCGACTCCACGGCAATCACACTGGAAGATCCCTTCACAGGCAAGTAGCACATTTTTTAAAGGTCGCTCATCAATTTTGTCATTTTGTCCGTCGGTGAGTAACAAGGCTTGACGTACGGCCTTGGGCATTTTTTGGAACTGCTCTAAAGCTTTGTTCAACCATGTGGAGATCGCCGTCGTGCCGCCAGGTTCTATATTTTTAATTGCTACGATCGCTCTCTGCTTGTTTTCTGGTGTGGCTTGTAGCAGAGGAATGGTTAATTGCGCTTGCTCGAAACCTGTGACGAGGAAAAAGTAGACATGCTCTGGCAATAGGTTAACCAACTGCGTCATAGCACTTCTGGCGGCATGAATTTTGCTACCAGACATGGAGCCAGATATATCACAAATAATGCCAAACAGTTTCTCGTGGTTAGCTGTATTGGTGGGTATTGCGACATTCTCAAGCCCCTCTGCTGTCACCGTCATGATGGCATGAACCTCTCTTGCCCCTTGAGGCAAAAACTGATTCTGAAAAACTTCGGCTTTAAACTGCATAGAGTTAGAAGATCCTGTTTCAACTTAAGTAAAGTATAGAACCGCAACTGTGATGTTATCGTGTCCGCCTTGTGATCTCGCAAAATCCACCAAATAACGACTAATTATCGCTGCTTCATTGGAGGGGGACTGTTGCATCAACGCAAAGATTTGTGAAGCTTCGGGGACATAGTTCCACAAGCCATCGGTACATAATAAAAGGTATCCCTCACTCGGAATTGGGAAATTCAGGATCGAAGGCTTGGCATTGTCGCTAACATCTGCTCCGAGCCAACTGGTAATGGCATGAGCGTGGGGAGATTGTAGCGCTTGCACCTCTGACATTTTCCCCGATGCAACCACATCATTCAGCCATGAGTCATCCACGGTAAGTTGCCGAGACGCATCGGCAGCAATCCAATAGGCTCGGCTATCGCCCAGCCAGCCGATCGTCGCTTCGCGCTCCTGCACGATCGCCGCCACGATTGTTGTCGATGGGGGATCGACATTAGCCCCAGCCTTGTAGGGAATAGTGGATACGGCTTTTAAGGCTGCTGCGATCGCCTGTTGCATTACCTCTTCGTTGTTTTTACCCTGACCGTCACTCCGAGTGAGGCGATCGCCAAGAAACTCACAGGTAGTTTGCGCCACGGTTTGCGACGCAAGTTCGGGGGTTTGGGAGCTAGACACACCATCGCAGACAACCAGAATTTGTGTGGATGGACTTTCGATCGTTTCTAGAGCCAAAAAGTCTTCATTGCGATGATGCTTAAGTCCGCGATCGCATACTCCCGCGAGATAGGGCGATCTCTCTACTGCAAAACGATCTTGCGCCGCATCACGATTCCGAAAACCGCAGCTAACACAATATCCATCGCCATCTATGTCGGTTGCTCCGCATTTACCACAAACCTTTGTCCCACTCATCGGCTGAGCATCTGCGACGAGGGGCGTTCCGCATTCCTCACAAAAGCGATCGGTTGGAAGAATCACAACTAGACATTGGGGACAATTCATATTTCTCGCTCTCAAAAATTATGCTGCTAATTAGCTACTCCCTTCCCAGTGAATGCTTAGACTTTGCGGCACTTCGCGCCGCAAAGTCTAAGCAGCAAACTTAGATGAGCGTATCGCCCGCGTAGCGGGCGGTACGCTCTCTGGTTTTGTTTTTTAATTATGCCAAACTACTTAATGCTCTTTTGACGGAGCAATTCCACTTCTTCGGGTGTTAGCGACCAACCTAACGCGCCAGCATTCTGTCTCGCTTGTAAGGCATTTTTTGCTCCAGGGATGGGGATAACATTTCCCTGCGCGATGAGCCAATTCAAAGAAATTTGCGCGGGAGTTTTATCATACTTCTCCGACAAATCCTTTAAAGTCGAAAATAATGGCTCAAGCTGTTGTAAAGCGCTAGAACTAAATCGTGAATCAAACCGCCGCGCACCTTGTAAATGCTTAACAGTTTCCGCATTATACTTGCCAGTTAGCAGTCCTTGAGCGAGGGGGCTATAGGCAAGAATAGTCACTCCCAACTGTTTTGCCTTTTGGAGAACTCCATTTTGTTCGATTTGTCTGGTTAAAAGAGAATAGGGAACTTGGTTGACCGCCAAGGGAATTCCCCGTTCCGCAAGGTAATCATGGGCAATGGTCATCTGTGCTGCGGAGTAATTACTCACCCCAACAGATTGAATGCGTCCATTTTTGACTTCCTGCGCCAATACATCCATAAAGTCTCTAGTTTTAAGTACAAATTCTAGGGGCCAATGAATTTGATAAAGACTAATTTGTGATGTTTGCAAACGTTCGAGACTGGCTGTTAGTGCGTTAGCGATCGATTTGCGCCGCCAACGCCAAGGCAAAGGGAAATATTTGGTAGCAATTTGGATAGTTGCCGAAGTTTGCTGCCTAAACTTACCGATCAAACGTTCTGATTCGCCAAGCCCATACACTTCAGCCGTATCAAAGAAGGTAACGCCCGCATCAATAGAAGCTTGGAATGCTTCCGCTACATCCTGAGACCCAAAATCTTTGCCGTAAGCCCAAAACAGAGTATCTCCCCATGCCCATGTACCTACGCCTATTGCAGTTACTATTGGACCATTGCCGCCGAGTGTAATAGTTTGCATATATTCTTGGTCGATCTTTGCTCGCTCATTATAACTAATACCAATTCCCAAAATGGCAACGCCATTTTGGGAATCTCAAAACCTTACTGGGTTTGGTGTTTAATTCACTGAAGTGTTGGCTCGCTTTCGTGAGTTGGTAAGTAGCTAGGCGCAATTAAATATAAAGCCCCAAGAACTGTAGCGCACGCTGCGCGTGCGCTACAGTTCTTGATTCTGGGTTTTAATTATGCCCAACTTATAACACGACCGAAAGCTTAACTTTGTTTAGTTGCCCTTAAAACCTGTAAGCTTCCCCCCGCATAGAGTCGGCTAGATGTCACTTGAAATCCTGATTGGCTTAAAAGTTGGTGGAGGTCGGTTTGGAGCAATTGCCATGCAGTTTCTGTCTCAAACAACCAGAGAAAAGTGGCAATCGGTAACCAGAAAAGAGGGTTAGTCGGACGATGGAAATCAATAATGATAAATTGACCTTCGGGAAGCAAAATCCGATGGACTTCTTGAATGATTTGTCGTAACTGTTCTGATTCCATCTCATGCATCGCTGTATTCGTAACCACCAGATCGAAAGCGTGATCACTAAAGGGCATTTTTTCGGCAAAGGCTTCTACATACTGAGCTTGGGGCACATTTCGTTTGGCGCGTTGGATCGCGATCGGGGAGGCATCTAACCCCGTCACATGGTGAAAATGCTTGACCATTTCATGGGTTGCTTGCCCTGCTCCGCAACAAAGATCGAGAACTTTTGCTTTGGGGTTAATTGGCAAATCCTCTAAAAACAAGCGGTGAAAGCGTTTTTCCCCACCCACAGCGATCGCTGCCAAAGCAGAAACCATGTCATAAAACCATTGATAGCGATAACTCCAGTCCCGAAATATTGTAGTCATTGATTAATTGCCATTGCTGATGTAAGTAGCTAAGGTAAACTTAAAATCTAGAAGAGCGTACCGCCCGCTACGCGGGCGGTACGCTCTCTGGTTTTGGTTTTTAATTATGTTGAAATACTTATAACGTTTTTCATGTTGCCGTAGGCAACATGAAAAACGCAAATTCTGCTTAGTTACTTACTCTGTTCTCTCGAACCGCATGAGTCAATCCAACTTAAAAGTTCATGGGATAGGTCGCACCTTTTTCTAGTAGTTGGATTAATGCAGACATGTTTAGTTAAGGCTTTAGCGATCGCTTTTTTCTCTAGTCCTTCTCCATTAAAACCTTCATCAAACAATACTTCATCGGACAATAATTGATATTCAATTTGGAAGGATGCAGGGCTCAATAAAATTGGCGTAAGCTCTATGGTAATGCGATCGCCACAAAACATAGGTTTAAAAAAATCAATGCTGGCATGGGTAACGGGAACGGCGATCTCCTTGCCACCAAAAAAGGCTCTGAGATTAATTCCTGACATTACCAAAGAAGCCTCATAAGCCTCATGGCAGAGCGATAAGCCATTGGCAAAATAAACGACTCCTGCCGCATCTGTGTCTTGAAAATGAATTGAGCGATCGTAAGTAAATGGTTTATGCATAGTCCTAACGAGAGATGGGTTGAAGCAAAAGTTGAAGCAAAAAGTGCTTCAACCCATCTCTATACTCGCTCCATCACTTGAGCCATCCGATTGATTTTGACCATCAGCTTGTCGAAGTCATCGAAAGTAAGCGACTGGGGACCATCAGACAAAGCTTTCTTAGGATTGGGATGTACTTCAATCATCAGCGAATCGACACCTGCGGCGATCGCCGCCAAGCTCATCGATGGCACGTAGTCCGACCAGCCCGTACCATGACTGGGATCGATCATAATCGGTAGGTGGGTTAACTTACGCAATACGGGAATTGCGGCTAAGTCTAGAGTATTGCGGGTATATTCGCGATCAAAAGTACGAATACCGCGTTCGCAAAGAATCACTTGAGGATTGCCCTCAGCAAGAATATACTCTGCGGCCATCAGCCAATCGTCGATCGTTGCAGCTAGTCCTCGCTTTAGCAAAATTGGCTTATTCTGTTTGCCCACCTGCTTGAGCAAGGAGAAATTCTGCATATTTCTCGCGCCAATTTGCAGTACATCGGCAACTTCGGCAATCCGATCAATGTCCGCCGTATCCATTACTTCCGTAATGATTCCCAAACCACTCGCTTCCCTTGCTGCGGCTAATAGAGATAGAGCACTTTCTCCATGCCCTTGAAAGGCGTAGGGTGAGGTGCGGGGTTTATAGGCTCCACCTCTAAGGAACTGCGCACCTGATGCCTTCACCCGCATTGCAGTTTCCACAATCATCTCTTCATTCTCAACCGAACAGGGACCCGCCACTACGACTAAGGGAGAGTTTTCGCCGATCGCAATATCACCGTTGGGGGTAGACACGGTAACAACGCTAGATTCATTCTGACGATATTCACGACTAGCCCGTTTAAAAGGACGCTCCACCCGCAAGACGGTCTCAATGGCAGGGCTTAATTCTTCAATACGATGGAGATCAAGGTTTGCTGTCTCACCAACCAGTCCCAACACGACCTTATGCTTCCCCACAATTTTTTCGGGAGATAATCCCCAGCTAGATAGTTCATCGCATATCCGCTCAATTTCTGTTGCAGATGTACCGATCTTGGTTACTACGATCACGGCTAGTCTCCTGCTATTTTCCTTGAATGTTATAGCTATAGCCACTTAAGTCAGGACATCAAACCCAATAGAGAGTTGCGGCGCTTCGCGCCGCAACTCTCTATTGGGTTTGATGTTTGTCCTAACATTACTGACTATATCTATAATTCACGAAAGTGTGACAACACTTTTGTGAATTGGTATAACGTCAGTTCGGTTTAAGCTGGCAAATTCTCAAATCCCAAAAGTAAAAGCCTTGCTAAGCAAGGCTTTTACTTTTGGGATTTGAGAAAGGGTTGGCGTAGCAAACCCTTTCTCAAATCCCGTTTCAAATTATCTCGAACTCACATTTTTTGATGGTTGTTTTTATGACTGTTTTTATGGCTAGGAAGTAGTACTCATTGATTGAATTTTCATATCAAAAAATTGGCTATGATTATGTCTGTCGATAAGATTAGAAAAACTTATTAAATAAATCAAACTATAAACGAAAACTCATCATTTTTGTGGGACATCAAAACGCCTTAAAGCCTCTTTTTGAATAGGTTTTAGCTATTTTTGCCTACTTAAAACCGACCGATAACTATCACCTATAACTAATGGCAGAAATAAAAAGCTAGTTGTTCGCTGGGATGCCAAGAGCGATATGATGCGTCTTAATGCCCTTGTGGGTGATTGAAATAAATGTCAGTTGGTTAGTACCCTCTTCTTGGAGCTAATTCAACACAGCATTTATTATTGTCTGCAATCTTTAAGAGGTTTATTACACAATATGGCTGCTATATACAAAGTAAGACTAATTAACGAAGCCGACGGTCTTGATAAGACTATCGAGGTTCCTGCTGATGAGTACATCCTTGATGTTGCTGAAGCTCAAGGTATCGATTTGCCTTACTCCTGTCGCGCTGGTGCTTGCTCTTCCTGTGCTGGCAAGATCATTAAGGGTGACATCGACCAAGGCGATCAGTCCTTCTTGGATGATGAGCAAATCGAAGCTGGTTATGCTCTCCTTTGCGTAACCTACGCTCAGTCTGATTGTGAAATCTTGACCCATCAAGAAGAAGCTCTCTACTAATCGCTTCTTTTCTTAAATATTTTAAAAGCTCCGATCTCTGAACGTAATTAGTTTGGCGATCGGAGTTTTTTGATATTTTTTGATATATAGCTGCCGCCAGTTTTGTTAGGACAAAATCAAAAAAACAAAGAGGGTTGCCGCGCAGAGCGCGGCAACCCTCTTTTGGGATACAAGTTGGCGATAGCTATTGTCACTTGCCTTAGGGAAAATCAAAACCCATAAGACTAATGGTGACGCTTCGCGTCACCATTAGTCTTATGGGTTTTGATCCCGACAAGACTGGCGACAGCTAGATATATCCTCACTAAATGAAAAGCACTATCCTAAAATTGGGATAAGGTTGTGATTTGGTGTTACATTTTTCAGAGTCTAAACTGTAAGGGGCAGCACAAATTTTGTCTGGTAACGAAGAAGATATCGTCACTGAAACTCAACCACTACAATCAACTAAGCGATCGCTCCTCAATATCGCCACGATTGTAGCAGTTGCTACGTTATTGAGCAAAATATTTGGATTACTGCGTCAAGTAGCGATCGCCGCAGCCTTTGGCAATGGTACAGCCTATGGCGCATATAACTTTGCCTATGTGATTCCAGGGTTCTTGTTGATCCTATTGGGGGGGATTAATGGTCCTTTCCATAGCGCGATCGTCAGTGTTTTAGCAAAACGCGATCGTCGTGAAGTTGCCACCATCATCGACAGCATCACCACTATCGTTACAGGAATTTTATTGTTGGTGAGCATCGCCCTTATCATTTTTGCAGAACCATTGATGCACCTAGTTGCCCCCGGACTCTTCATACCCGAAGCCAATTTACTGGCTAAAGGGATCGCTCCTGAAATCATTCAAAATCTGAAGATCACCAAAGATATTGCCATTCAGCAGTTTCAGATCATGGCTCCAATGGCAGTCCTCGCTGGATTGGTGGGGATCGGCTTTGGAGCCTTAAATGCTGCCGACGCTTACTGGCTACCCTCCGTCAGTCCCATCTTTTCTAGCTTGACCGTATTGATTGGTATCGGTGGTTTGTTTTGGACTTTGGGTAGCAAGATCCTCTTGCCAGAAAATGCCATGCTGGGCGGAGCAGTCCTAGCTTGGTCAACCCTTGCTGGCGCAGTTTTGCAATGGTTGGTGCAATTGCCCGTACAGCTTAAATCTGGTATGGGTGGCTTCAAACTGCGATTTGACTTCCAGAGCCCTGAAGTTAAAGAAGTAATGAAAATCATGCTTCCTGCCACCTTTTCATCGGGAATGCTGCAAATTAATGTGTGGACGGATTTATTCTTCGCTTCATTCATTTCTAATGCGGCGGCGGCCGTGTCAGCAATGGGCTATGCAGGTTTACTCGTCCAAACGCCCCTAGGGATTTTGTCGAATGTGATCCTTGTCCCTCTGTTTCCTGTGTTGTCGAAACTGACTGATCCCGAAAACTGGGATGAACTTAAGCATCGGATTCGCCAAGGATTAATGCTCACGGCATTAACCATGCTGCCCCTTAGTGCCTTGATGGTAGCCTTGGCTTTCCCTATTACACAGGTAGTATACGAGCGCTACGCTTTCACCACTGAAGATGCAGAGTTGACGGGGGCGGTCTTAATGGCTTATTCCGTTGGTATGTTTGTTTATTTAGGGCGCGATGTCTTAGTGCGAGTCTTTTATGCGCTCGGAGATGGAGATACCCCTTTTAAGATCAGCATCGCCAATATTTTTTTAAATGGACTATTTGATTACTTCCTAGTTCAACAATTTGGTGCGCCTGGGATCGTGCTGGCGACGGTTTCGGTGAATGTGCTGTCGATGCTCACCATGATGTATTGTCTGGATCGCCGTCTTAATGGAATGCCCTTAAAAAGTTGGAGCATGACGATCTTTGGGCTAGTGATCGCCAGTGCGATCGCAGGGGGAGCGAGCTGGGGAGTCTATCATTTGCTCAGTCAGGGATTTGCTAGCATGAATGCCATAGCAAAGTTTAGCGCTGAATTGGGAGGACTCGCGATCGCTAGTGTAGTTGGCTTAACGATCTTTGGCGCGATCGCTATGCAAATGAAAATTCCTGAGATTGCATTGCTGAGTGCACAGATCAAGCGGCGCTTTTCTCGGTAATTTTTCTCGGTAATTTTTCTCGGTAATTTTTCCCAAAGAAACCCAAAGAAAAAAGTCTACACTCATTACACAGCTATAGCCTTTGGGGTGATGCGGGTATTAGGAGCTAATACTTTGTACCGCATGAATTGCCATTGCATCAGATATATAGCAAACTCCACCAAACTTCTTGGTAACTGGCTTGAGTTTTTCAACCAGCGACTTGGTCTTTTCCTCTAAAAAGAAAGCAATTACATAATCATTTTCCAACATACTCATATCAAGATCACCAGAATTAGTACCCCGTACGCCCTTACCAATGACATTGCGGATTACTGTGTAGTTCAAAACCCCGACACTTTCTAAAACCTTGATGATTTTGTGAGATTCGACCGAATCAGATACGATTTCGATTCTTTTTACCGCTTGCATGATTTTTATCTCTAATAATCTAATAAATTGATGTTAAAAATTCTATAAATCAAACCCTAGGCAGCGTCTCCCGCTGCCTAATGTCGTCTAAGTTGTTGCCCAAAACAAATTAATTACGTACATATATAAGGGAATGCCGACAATAATATTGAAGGGAAAGGTCACCGCTAGAGCGGTGGAGACATAGAGGCTAGGATTTGCTTCGGGCACTGTTAACCGCATCGCCGCAGGTACGGCAATATAAGAAGCACTGGCACATAACACCGCAAATAACAAGGCATCTCCCTGCGACATGGAGATTAACTTCGCGATCGCAATACCTACGCCCGAATTGAGGATCGGCATTAAAATCGCAAATGCAATTAGGAAAATGCCTGTTTTTTGCAAATCCTTAATTCGCTTGGCTGCAACTAAGCCCATATCCATCAAAAAGAAAGTCAGTACGCCATAAAACATGTCTTGGGTAAAGGGCGATAGTACGTGCCAGCCTCTTTCTCCAGTTAGGCAACCAATAATCAGACTCCCAACGAGCAAAAATACCGAGCTATTGAGAAAAGCTTCCCGCAATACCTCTTCCCAAGCAAATTCGCGATTTTCACCTTTTTCCGCTTTCTCAGCAGCCGTAAAAAGGCTGACGAGGATTAGCCCCACAATAATGGCAGGCGACTCCATCAGGGCAAGTGCTGCCACCATGTAACCGTCAAAAGCGATCCCCAATTGGCTCAAAAATGAACTTGCCGTGATAAAGGTAACCGCACTAATCGAGCCATAGGTTGCGGCGATCGCTGCTGCATTGTAAGAATCAAGCTTGATTTTGAGGATAAAAAATGAATAGACAGGAACGACACAAGCCATCAGGATCGCTGCTGCCATCGTCAAAATTACTTCTTGACTGATGCCACTTTTGACTAGTTCGACTCCCCCCTTAAATCCGATCGCCAACAACAAATACAGCGAGAATAATTTGGGAATAGGTGGTGGTATTTCCAAATCCGACTTGATCAGTACCGCGATCATACCCAGAAAAAAGAACAGGATCGGCGGGTTAAGAACGTTAGAAACGATTAGGTCTAAATCCATTTGGACAGATCCATTAAAAATAAAATGATTTGTTAAAGCAATTCGTACATGATGACAGTCTACCGAATTGTATAGCGATCGGCTGTTATGTCTTCTTATATATTTAGGTTTCTCTATTCAATCTATTCAAATCTACGCAGGATTTGTTGTGAGAGGCTTCGAGTTCGCTCAGCCATCGTATCCCGATGGCTGAGCGAACTCGAAGCCCTATTTTTTAATATATCTGCCGCTAGTCAACCTCAAAGGAGGGTTAACCCTCCGTTTATGCCCTGATACAGTTGACGGCAGCTATAAATGATTGAAAAATAATTGAGGACTGCTATATCAAATCAAGACATTAAACCAAGACATCAATAAGACATCTAAAAGTTTAGACAAGTATTTTAAAGCAGACGCTATACTATGGTTAAACATTACGCTGCATAATATTTTCTGATTCGGTTGCTTAGCTACTTTTTCAGCGAATATCTAGCGAACATTACAAACATTCATAGTTGGAAAAATGAGCGAACCAACTCCCTACGAAAAACTAGGAGTCAACGACGAAGCCTCCTTTGAAGAAGTGCGTGATGCACGCGATCGCCTATTGCGCGAACATGAGGGGGATGAGTCTCAACAAGAAGCGATCGAATTAGCCTACGATGCCATCCTCATGGATCGTTTGCGTGCGCGCAAAGAAGGCAAAATTGCTGTACCCGATCGCATTCGCTATCCCGAACGTCTCTCCACTGCGATACCTGCGGCTCTGCAAAACAATGCTCAACGTCGCGCCCCATCTTGGTTGTCAAAGCTGCTAGATACGCCTAAACAGAAAGATATTTATATTTCGTTGGGAGTTTTTGCTGGATTGGGTGCAGTGAGCTTTTTTGTATCTGCTGCCACCACATGGTTATCCTTCGGATTAATTGCCAGTGTGTACTTATTAACCCGCAAAGAAAACCGATTTGGACGGGCGTTATTAATCTCCCTATCAGGAATTACTATCGGGGTATTGTTAGCAGCTTTAACCAATCAAGTCTTAGTCCTATCCCGTTTAGTTGGTGATGGATTTTTCCCTAGCTCGATCCAGATGGTCATCATCCTATTGGTGATGTGGCTTCACGCTTGTTTCTTGAAGTGAGGCTAATAGCTATTGGCTTTTAGCTATTGGCTATTAGCCAATAGCTACTACCTATAATTTTTGGTAAGCTCACGTATATCACATATATTTTAAAAGCCTTGCAATGCAAGGCTTTTAAAATATATACAAGCCAATAGCTAATAGCTAAAAGCTAACCATCTCAAAAATCTCAAATAACTATGTCTTCTGCAATTTTTGGAATCGCGCAACTTAATCCTATAATCGGCGATCTAGTCGGGAACT
Source organism: Pseudanabaena biceps PCC 7429 (assembly GCF_000332215.1). Classification (GTDB taxonomy): domain Bacteria; phylum Cyanobacteriota; class Cyanobacteriia; order Pseudanabaenales; family Pseudanabaenaceae; genus Pseudanabaena; species Pseudanabaena biceps. The sequence goes on along the minus strand of NZ_ALWB01000043.1, from coordinate 1,846 downwards.
GCGATCGCTTATTGATCGCTGTCCAGAAATTAGCAGCCCAAGGGGTGCAGCTCGTACTAACACCTGAATTGTCGATCTGTGGTTATCCTCCTCGCGATCTGCTGATGAATCATCAGTTTGTACGCGATCTAGAAATGGCGATCGCAGATCTAGCTAGTAAACTTCCCCATGATGTCGCGGTACTCGTGGGAACTGTTTCCAGCAATCCCGATGCCGATCTTGCAGGGGGCAAACCTTTATTTAATAGTGCAGCCCTGTTACAGGGGGGGCAAGTTCGGCAAACTTTTCACAAGCGGTTGTTGCCAACCTATGACGTATTCGATGAAGATCGTTATTTTGCCGTGGGGACTGGGAGTCAAGTTTTTACGCTCCATTGTCAAGGAGGGCGATCGCTAAGGGTTGGGGTCACCATTTGCGAAGATATTTGGAACGATGCAAAGTTTTGGGATAAGCGCAACTATATCGACGATCCTGTTGCCGAACTAGCGCAGAAGGAAGTCGATTTGCTGCTCAATTTATCGGCTTCCCCCTACGCGATCGGCAAACAGAAGTTGCGCGAAGCGATGCTCAGCCATAGTGCGATCGTCCACAACTTGCCATTAATTTATGCTAATCAGGTGGGGGCAAATGACGATCTGATCTTTGATGGGCGGAGCATGGCATTTAATTGCCAAGGACAAATAATTGCTCGCGCTAAGGCTTTTGAAGAGGATTTGCTAATCGTGAATCTCGAAGAAGGTTCGGATACTTCTTCTTCTATCTATGAAAGTGACGATGCCGAGATCTTTGCTGCCTTGGTGTTGGGAGTTCGCGATTATGTGCAGAAATGTCGTTTCAGTCAAGTAGTAATTGGGCTGAGTGGCGGTATTGATTCGGCGTTAGTTGCGGCGATCGCTACCGAAGCGATCGGCAAAGAGAATGTGCTGGGCGTACTCATGCCTTCTCCCTATAGTTCCGAGCATTCCATTACGGATGCGATCGCCTTGGCGCATAATTTGGGAATTTCGACACAAACGATTCCAATTCAGCCCATGATGGAGTCCTTCGAGCAAAGTTTGTCAGCATTATTTGCAGATCGGGCGAGTGATGTAACGGAAGAGAATTTGCAATCTCGGATACGCGGTAGTTTGCTCATGGCGATATCCAATAAATTTGGACATTTATTGCTCTCAACGGGTAACAAATCGGAAGTGTCGGTGGGCTACTGTACTCTCTACGGAGATATGAATGGAGGACTGGCGGCGATCGCTGATGTGCCCAAAACGCGGGTATTTTCGCTTTGTAATTGGCTCAATCTCACCAATTCGCCTCTAGCGATTAAAGAGGGAAAAGCAGAAGTTATTCCCGTAAATATTATTACTAAGCCTCCTAGCGCTGAACTCAAGCCCGATCAATTCGATCACGATTCCCTTCCTGCCTACGATGTTCTCGATGACATTTTACACAAGCTCATCAGCCAACATCTTTCTGCATCTGAAATTGTCACTTCGGGGCACGATCGCGCGATCGTTGATCGCGTAATTCGTTTAGTAAAAATCGCTGAATTCAAACGTCGCCAAGCTGCTCCTGGGCTCAAAATAAGCGATCGCGCCTTTGGCTCTGGCTGGAGAATGCCGATCGCCAGTCAACTTACACCATAAACTTTATTCCATTTTATTCCATCAACATCGCCCTATCAAAGTATCAACAACAACCTCGATTTTAATCGCATCATCACTAATATTTCCAATCTCAATTTAAGCGATCGCCGCTTATCAATAGTGTTATTAAAAAAATATATAGCTATATTCGCTTAAGTCAGGACATCAAACTCAATAGAGAGTTGCGGCGCTTCGCGCCGCAACTC
>NZ_ALWB01000042.1 GCF_000332215.1 Pseudanabaena biceps PCC 7429 | reverse complement strand
CGGCGCGAAGCGCCGCCATTCTATTCTTAATCAAATCCCAAGTGGCGGTGCGAAGCGCCGCCACTTGGGATTTGAGGATGGCTATAGTTGAGACTGTTGAGATGTGGGATACAAGGTCGCGATCTCGTGATCGCTTAAATGTCTGTAGGTTCCGCTTTTAAGCGTATGGAGCGAAATCGAGGCGATCGCCACTCGATGCAATGCTAAAACTGGATGCCCGAATTGTTCCGCCATTTTCCGAATTTGACGATTGCGACCTTCAGACAGAACTATTTGTAATAGGGTGCGGGAATTCTGGTGGGGAGAACGTTCTACTTGTAGAACATTGACAACAGCAGGAAAAGTCCGTTTACCCTCAAGCATAATTCCCTCTTGCCATTGTTTAATCTTGATCTCGCTGGGAATGTCCTTGACCCAAACTTCGTAGGTTTTGGGAACGTGATGCCGAGGATGCATTAAGTAATTGGCAAATTCACCATCATTAGTTAGGATCAATGCCCCACTGCTGTTGTAATCCAACCTTCCCACAGGATAAACATGTTTGTATTGTGATGGCAGAATGTCTATCACAGTCATGCGGGATTGGGGATCGTCACAGGTACAAACTACACCGATGGGCTTATTAAGTAGTAGATATGTCAACTTGGGAGCGTGGGTTTGCAATAACTTGCCATCAACTTCAATGCGATCGCTCTCTGGGTCGGCTTTAGTTCCCAATTCAGCGATCATCTGACCATTGATTACCACCCTGCCAGCCAAAATTAGCTGCTCAGCTTGCCGACGGGAGGCAATGCCATGCCTAGACAGAATTTTTTGTAAGCGCTCACCCATGCCCAAATATTAATCGATTGGTTTGGTTAACCAGCATAACAAGTATCGCTATCGTTACCAAACCTTAAGAAACAGAGCCTTGATGCGCTTACTGCATCACACCATTGCAATTATTAAATAATGTTGAAAAATATGTAGTTTCTTATACGAAGCGGGATCGAAACGTTAAGTAGTGTAAAGCCCATACAAAGTCGCAATAGCGCTTGAAAACTAGGAATTTGGGATTTTGCTCCAACAGCGATCGCCCCAATATAAAGTTTCGAGAATGAGCCAAGGAAACAGCAAATAGCAAATAAACATGGCAAATAAAATTGAAGACCTCAAAGCTGTCAAGGATGGTCTGGCGATTAAAGCCGAAATAGCTCGCTTCGCGGAAATTGGCTGGGAAGCGATCGACGATGACGATTTGCAGCATCGCCTGAAATGGCTAGGCGTATTTTTTCGTAAAAGCACCCCTGGGCGTTTTATGGTCAGGATGCGAATTCCCAATGGATTATTGAACAGCGATCAAATGCGTGTCCTTGCTTCCGTAGTTGAGAAGTGCGGTGACCATGGCGTAGCGGATATTACTACCCGCCAGAATATCCAAATGCGCGGCATAGAGCTCGCAGATGTACCTGAGATGTTTGAGAAGTTTCGCGCTGTCGGTCTGACAAGTGTTCAGTCAGCGATGGACAATATTCGGAATATTACGGGTTCGCCTGTGGCGGGTATTGATGCCAATGAGCTTTATGACACTCGCGCGCTCGCCATCCAAGTTCAGAACCTACTGACCAATAATGGTGAAGGCAATGCCGCCTTTACGAACTTACCTAGGAAATTTAATATTGCGATCGCTGGTTGTCGTGATAATTCCACCCATGCGGAGATCAACGATCTCGCTTTTATTCCTGCTTTTAAAGAAGACTCTTCAAAAGCCTTTGGTTTTAACGTTCTCGTAGGTGGATTCTTCTCAGCTAAACGGATTGCCGCGGCAATTCCTCTTAACGTATGGGTTCCTCCTGAGGATGTGGTTGCTCTCTGTGAAGCCTTACTCATCGTATTTCGTGACCATGGTCTGCGCGAAAACCGTCAAAAAGCTCGACTGATGTATCTCATTGATGAGTGGGGAATTGAAAAATTCCGTATAGAAGTTGAGAAGCAGATGGGTAAGTCCTTAGCCACAGCTGCGGCTAAAGATGAGATCTCATGGGAAAAACGCGACCATATCGGCGTTCACCCACAAAAGCAAGAGGGATTAAATTACATCGGGCTCCAAATTCCCGTCGGGCGAATGTATGCCTCCGATCTATACGAACTGGCGCGGCTTGCCGATACTTACGGTAATGGCGATATCCGTCTTACTGTTGAGCAAAATCTGCTGATCACCCATGTTAGCGATCGCCAAGTTCCACTGCTTCTGCAAGAACCCATTCTTCAGAAGTTCCCTGCCGAGCCGAACAACCTCATGCGGGGACTAGTATCCTGCACGGGGAATCAGTTTTGCCCAGTAGCGATCGTGGAAACGAAAAATCGTTCCCTTGCCCTTACCCATCAGCTTGCCGAAGATTACGATCTTCCTAAAGTGGTGCGCATCCATTGGAGTGGTTGCCCCAACTCTTGCGCTCAGCCACAGGTTGCCGACATCGGTTTTACTGGTTGTAAAACTCGCAAGAATGGCAAGGTTGTCGATGGCGTTGATATTTACATGGGTGGCAAGGTTGGCAAGGATGCCCATCTCGGCACATGTGTCATGGAAAAAGTTCCCTGTGAAGATCTGCGAGAAGTCGTCGGTAAGCTCTTAATGGAAAACTTCGGTGCAACACCTAAGCAACAAGCAATCGCTCAACCTTCGGCGGAATTGATCTTAGTTAGTTAAGTCAGTTCTCAATTATTTCAGGATTACGTTCAGTCCCACTCAGTCATCAAATTTAAGGAAATCAAGGAAATCCATGAGTACATTCTCTCGTCGCAAGTTTTTAACCACCGCAGGGCTTTCTACTGTTAGCGCGATCGCTTTAAATGCCTGTACGGGTGGCGAAGCACCGAAAACCGAAACCACCAGCGCTGCTAGCCCTTCAGCGAGTAAATCGCCAACCGCATCAGTCAGTGCCGCAGGTGCACCTGAAGTTACGAAAGCAAAATTAGGATTCATTGCCCTTACCGATGCTGCGCCTCTAATTATCGCAAAAGAGAAAGGATTGTTTGAGAAGTATGGCATGAAGGATGTAGAAGTTCTCAAGCAAGCTTCTTGGGGAACTACACGCGACAATATTGCCCTTGGATCAGACGCTGGTGGTATTGACGGAGCGCATATCTTGTCTCCAATGCCTTACTTACTCACGGAAGGCAAAATCACCAATGGCAAAAAAGTGCCCATGTATATCTTGGCAAGGCTCAATACCAACGGTCAAGCGATGTCGATCGCTAATGATTTTAAAGAACTCAAAATCACCCTCAAGAGCGACTCTCTCAAAGACAGTTTTACCAAAATCAAGTCTGGGGGCAAAGAGATCAAATGTGCGGTAACTTTCCCTGGCGGAAATCACGATCTATGGATGCGTTACTGGTTAGCGGCTAATGGTATCGATCCAGACAAGGATGTAAGTACGATTGTCGTTCCCCCACCCCAAATGGTTGCCAACATGAAAGCTGGCAACATGCAAGCCTTCTGTGTAGGCGAACCTTGGAATGCACGTTTAGTCGCCCAAAACTCTGGCTATACGGCTTTTATCACAGGTGAATTTTGGAAAGATCATCCTGAGAAAGCCTTCACGATGCGTGCTGACTGGGTTGACAAGAATCCCAAGGCGGCTAAAGCTATCCTTGCCGCAGTTCTCGAAGCTCAAGTTTGGTGTGAACAAGCCGCAAATAAAGAAGAGATGTGTAAGATCGTCGGTGCGGATAAATGGTTAAAAGTTCCTCCTGCCGAAATTTTAGGTAGACTCCAAGGCAAGGTTGATTATGGCGATGGCAGAACCCTCGACAATCCCGATCTGGCGATGAAATTCTGGAAGGATTCGGCTTCCTATCCTTACAAGAGCCACGATATTTGGTTTGTTACCGAAGATATGCGCTGGGGCTATCTTGATGCTGAGACTGATGCCAAGAAATTAGTCGATAAGGTCAATCGCGAAGATCTATGGAAAGAAGCGGCAAAAATGATTGGGAAAGAAGCCGATATTCCGAAGAGTACTTCCCGTGGAGTTGAGACTTTCTTTGATGGTGTCAAGTTCGATCCTGAAAATCCCAGTGAATATCTCAAAGGGCTAAAGATCAAGAAAGCCTAGTCAAAATCTTCATCGCGCATCATTCCATCTATTCCCAAAAACAAGGGGCTAAAGCCCCTTGTCATCATTATTAAACTTATAACTTATAAAGGATATATCCAAATGGCGACAGGGAGCTTAAGTTCTAAATTTACGGCTAACTACATTGGTGAATGGCTGCAACAACAAGCCCGTTACATAATTCCCCCCGTACTGGCTTTGGTGTTTCTGTTAGGCACATGGCAAATGCTCTGTTCGGGTAAAACGCCACCGCTTCCACCACCGAGCAAGGTATGGCAGGAAACTCAAGAATATATTTGGCATCCCTTCTTCGATCGCGATGTTTATGATGTTAGTGCCAAGGATAAAGTCGATAGCCCAGCCCGTAAAGAATTGAAGGAAAAACTAACCATTGAGAAGGGGCTGGGTGTGAAAACCATGGTCAGTTTGCGGCGCGTGGCGATCGGTTATACCGCTTCCGCATTAATCGGTATTTCCCTTGGCATTGCGATCGGCACAAATGTATTTCTCTATCGAGCCTTTGACCCGATTTTTCAGGTACTCCGCACAATTCCACCGCTGGCATGGTTACCGATCGCCATGTCCGCCTTTCAAGGAGTAAATGAATCGCTCAAGTCCATAGGACTTGATGTTACCGAAGCCGCTGCCCTATTTGTGATTTTCGTAACTTCCATCTGGCCGATCCTCATGAATACCGCCGTGGGCGTGCAACAGGTTCCCCAAGATTACCGTAACGTCTCGCGAGTACTCCGTTTGAGTAAGTTTGATTATTTCATTACGATCCTGATGCCTTCGGCAGCACCCTATATTTTTACAGGCTTACGGATTGCTGTCGGGCTATCGTGGTTGGCGATCGTCGCCGCAGAAATGCTGACTGGTGGCGTAGGTATTGGCTTCTTTATCTGGGATAGCTACAACAGCCAAAAGAGCAGTGAGTTGATTCTGTCCTTGGCATATATCGGCTTAGTAGGCTTCATGCTTGATAAGGTCGTTTATTACCTAAGCAAACTCGTCGCCCAGTCAGATGCTTAGCTATTAACTCTCTTTTCCCTTTGATACCCTATTCTTTCCCTTAAACTCCTTCTTCCCATGCAGACTCTCGATCTTACCGATAATAACCAGCAAATACATCAAGATCCCTTTTTAGTGATCGATGGAGTCTCTAAGGTCTATCCAACTCCGCAAGGCTCTTACACCGTTCTCCAAGATGTAAATTTAACCATCTATGAAGGCGAATTTATTTGTGTGATCGGGCATTCAGGTTGCGGCAAATCAACTCTTTTAAATATGGTGGCTGGTTTTAACCGACCGACTTCTGGCGAAATTTGCTTGCGATCGCGTCCCATTCTCCGACCAGGTCCCGATCGCATGGTGGTATTCCAAAACTATTCTTTGCTCCCTTGGATGACTGCCTTTGAGAATGTCTATCTTGCCGTTAAGCAGGTGTATAAAGACAAGTCTAAAGAGGAAAAAATCAAAATTGCGTATGAGGCTCTAGAGCTAGTCGGCTTAACCGAAGCAATGCACAAAAAGCCGAAGGAGCTTTCGGGCGGAATGCGCCAGAGGGTATCGATCGCCCGTGCATTATCCATCCGTCCAGAAGTTCTCATCCTTGACGAACCTTTTGGAGCCTTAGATGTCATGACCCGCGAAGAACTGCAAGAAGAGCTCTTAGCCATTTGGCGCAAAAATCGCGTTACGGCACTGATGATTACCCATGAGATTGATGAAGCCCTTTTCCTTGCCGATCGCATCGTGATGATGAGCAATGGTCCCGCTGCCAATATTGCCGAAATTATCGATGTTCCCTTTGCCCGTCCTCGCGACCGTAAAGCGATCGCCGATGATCCTCGTTACTACACGCTCCGCAATTACATTTTGGAATTTCTGTATAACCGCTTTGCCCTCGCCGATGAGGCTGAATAATTAACCTGAATAATTAACTATGTCCACATTCCTAGAAATCGATCACGTCAGTCGCGTTTTTAAAACCAAAAACCGAGAACCTTACGTTGCCGTTAAAGATGTCTACTTTGAGATGAAGGAAGGAGAATTTGTCTCCATCATTGGGCATTCGGGCTGTGGCAAATCCACGGTTCTCAATATTTTGTCTGGGTTGGACAAGGCGAGTACAGGGGGAATTGTCCTCGAGGGTCGGGAAGTCCGCGAGCCAGGTCCCGATCGCATGTTAGTGTTCCAAAACCATTCATTATTGCCTTGGTTGACGGTAAGGCAGAACATTGGGTTGGCGGTCAATCGTGTTTTGCGAGATTTACCGAAGGCGGAACGCCGTCGCATCATTCAAGAAAATATCGATCTGGTCGGATTAAGTCAGGCCGCTGAGAAATATCCTCGAGAGATTTCGGGAGGAATGAAGCAAAGGGTGGGAATCGCTCGCGCTTTATCGATTAAACCCAAAATTCTATTACTAGACGAACCCTTTGGCGCTTTAGATGCGCTCACCAGAGGTCGATTGCAAGAGAAATTAATGCAGATTTGTGACGAGCATAAAATTTCGGCGGTGATGATCACCCATGACGTTGATGAAGCTCTACTGCTGAGCGATCGCATCATCATGATGACGAATGGACCCGAAGCCAAAATCGGTCAAGTTCTCACCGTCGATTTGCCCCATCCTCGCAAACGCTTGGAATCCGTCAATCATCCCAATTACTATCGGCTTCGGAGCGAAGTAGTGAACTTCCTCGATCGCCAAAAGCAGATCAAACTAGAAAAGGCTAAACTCAAGAGTAACGCAGCTATAAGTCTTGGGAGTATTGAGAAAACCAATCTTACCATCGGCTATATTCCTCTCACCGATTGCGCTCCCTTGGTGATCGCGCAAGAGCAGGGGCTATTTGCCAAATATGGATTAGATGTCAAACTCTCCAAGGAAACGAGTTGGAATGACCTAGCCGAGGGAATTCGCGAAGGACGTTTGGATGCAGCACAGATGGTTACGGGAATGCCCCTAGCGATCACTCTAGGTATGGGTAACCGTATCCCCGTTCCCATAGTGACTTCGCTGACCTTAAACCGCAATGGCAATGCCATCACTCTCAGCCATAAACTTCAAGAGGAAGGCGTAACCGATCTCGCTTCCCTCAAGACCTATATTGCCAAGTATGAAGATGCCTATAGACCAGCCATGGGTATGGTGCATCACGCATCAATGCACAACTTAATGCTGCGTCATTGGTTAGCAAGCGGTCAGATCGAGCCAGATCGAGATGTCGATGCGATCGTCATTCCCCCACCCCAGATGGTTTCCAACCTGATCGCTAACAATATCATCGGTTACTGCGTTGGCGAACCTTGGAACGTTCGGGCTGTAAATTCCAATGCGGGCTTTGTGGTCGCCACCGATCTAGATATTTGGCGTGGTCATCCTGAGAAGGTATTAGGCGTTCGCCAAGATTGGGCGGAGATGTATCCCCATACCCATCTGGCGATCGTCAAAGCACTGCTGGAAGCCTCGCAATTTTGCGAACCCTTAGAAAATCGCGATGAAGTCGTGCTGACTTTAGCAAAACCTGAATACCTCAATCTCGATCCAGTTTATATACGTCCTGGGTTTGCGGGTCCCTATCGCGTTAGTACCATGGAAGCGAAATATGAGCAAGATTTCTGTCAATTTGGCGTTGGGAATATGCCATCCCATAAGGAACAGCTATGGGTGCTAGCCCAAATGGCGCGTTGGGGATTAGTTAATTTCCCTGAGAATCATGCCGAGGTAATTGATAACTTACTAGCAACGGATGTCTATCAGCAAGCGGCCAAGGAGTTAGAACTACCAATTGTTGAGGAAGATGGGGAGCCGATCGTTTTAGCGGATGGATCGCGATTTGATCCGCAGGATCCCATTACTGCCTTGCGAGCTATGCCCTATTCCCAATTTACCGAAGCCAGCTATTTCGACCCCGTTAAAGGTTTTGCCACCAAAAAAGTAGCGGTTCGCCAATAGTTAAAGATCTCTCTATGTCTGCACCTCGTCCTTCTATCGATCCGCCCAAAATTACCAAAACCCTTTGCCCCTATTGTGGTGTCGGTTGCGGGTTAGAAATTGTTGAAACCGTCGCTCCCCCCCATGCTAATTTTGCCGATCGCTTTAAAGTCAGAGGTGATCGCGCCCATCCCTCCAGCCAAGGCATGGTCTGCGTCAAGGGAGCGACTATTGCCGAATCAATTCAAAAAGATCGACTACTGCACCCCATGATGCGCGATCGCCTTGATGCTGAGTTTCGCCAAGTGAGTTGGAACGAGGCTCTAGAGGCGATCGTTGATCGCATTCAGCAGGTACTGACAACTAAAGGCGCTGATGCTCTCTGTATGTACGGCTCAGGGCAATTCCAAACCGAAGATTATTACATTGCCCAGAAGTTGTTTAAGGGTTGTTTGGGAACGAATAACTTTGATGCTAATTCGCGGCTCTGTATGTCTTCCGCCGTTTCTGGCTATGTTAAAAGCTTTGGTGCGGATGGTCCCCCCTGTTGCTATGAAGATTTGGATATGACCGATTGCTTATTTGCGATCGGTACCAATACCGCCGAATGTCATCCCATCATTTTTAATCGCTTTCGCCGCCATCACAAGAAAAATCCTCAAGTTAAGCTCGTTGTCGTCGATCCGCGCCGCACTCAAACTGCGGAGGTCGCCGATCTACACTTAGCGATTCAACCAGGGACGGATATCGATCTATTAAATGGCATTGCCCATCTATTGGTGCTATGGGGAAAATGCGATCGCGATTTCATCGAAAACCATACTACGGGGTTCGCCGAGTTTAGCGATATTATCCAGATCTATGAGCCCGAATTTGTAGCGCGTCGTTGTGGCATCAATATTGACGATCTTTATCTAGCGGCGAAATATTGGGCTGATTCGCCCAGAGTTCTATCCATTTGGTCGATGGGTGTTAATCAATCGACTCAGGGTACTGCCAAAGTCCAATGCATCATTAATTTGCATCTACTAACCGCCCAAATTGGTAAAGCGGGATCGGGTCCCTTTTCGCTAACTGGGCAACCTAATGCCATGGGAGGTCGGGAGGCAGGAGGACTGGCAAATCTATTACCAGGATATCGTTTTGTGGCAAATCCTGAGCATCGTTCCGAGCTAGAAAAATTTTGGGGATTACCCTCTGGACAGATTTCCGATCGCATTGGTCGCACGGCTTGGGACATGATTTGCGGACTCGAAGCGGATGAAGTGGGCTTACTCTGGATTGCGGCGACTAATCCCGCTGTCAGCTTTCCCGATCTAGAGAGAACCAAAAAGGCGCTCAGGCGATCGCCCTTTACCATTTATCAAGATGTCTATGATCCGATCGAGACCTCGAACTATGCCCATATTCTCCTGCCTGCCACCCAGTGGAGCGAGAAAACAGGTACTATGACTAATTCCGAGCGCTGTGTTACCCTCTGCCAAGCCTTTCACCCTCCCCTTGGTGAAGCGCGTGATGACTGGGCTATTTTTGCAGAAGTTGGTCGCCGCCTTGGGTTTGCCGATAAATTTGACTTTCAAACCTCTGCCGAAGTGCATTCCGAATTCGTGCAGATCACCCGCGATCGCCCCTGTGACATGACGGGCATCAGCCATGCCAAGCTTGCGGACATGGGAGCGATCCAATGGCAGGCTCCAGAGCAAAACCCCGAAGGCGATCGCTTACACAATAAGCGGCTCTACGGTGATTTACAATTTCATACCCCTGATCGCAAGGCAAGATTTGGGGCTTATCATGCCCAAGGGGTATTTGAAGCCGCTGACGAACAGTTTCCGTTTATATTGACCACTGGTCGGCTTTACGGACATTGGCATACCCAGACCCGCACGGGACGCATTGACAAAATCCGCCAGATGCATCCCCATCCCTTTATCGAAATCCATCCTCAGGATGCGGAAAAATTCAACATCAATGCTGGCGATCTTGTAGAAGTGCGATCGCGTCGGGGCGCTTCCAAATTTCCTGCCATGCTGACTGAGAGGATTTCCCGTGGCGTATTATTTGTGCCCATGCATTGGGGCGCACTCTGGGCAGAGAATGCGGAAGCCAATGCGCTCACCCATGCGGAAGCAGATCCCGACTCAAAACAACCAGAATTAAAGGCTTGCGCCGTCGCAATTTCCTTAGCTCGTTGACATAATTATACCAATTCCCAAAATGGCGTTGCCATTTTGGGAATCTCAAAACCTTACTGGGTTTGGTGTTTAATTCACAAAAGTGTTGTCACACTTTCGTGAATTGGTATTACTTTGGGGCATTGAGGGAGGGTTTACTACGTAAACCCTCCCTCAATGCCCGTTTCCAATTATCCCGAACTCACGCTAAATTAAGGCGTAATAATCGTGGCAGGCAAATTAAGATTTGCTTGTGAATAATCTAGCTTTTCATGTTCCACCACAAACACATTAGAGTACAGATGCGCCACAATCTCCTGTCCTTGCTGTGTCAACGATAGATAGTACAGAGCATCCTTGACGAAAGGATAAACGCTTGTCCAATAAAATTTAGGATAGTTACGGCGTAAATCTCCTGGATGAGCGTATCCAAGAGCCGCATTAACCCCTGTTTCTTCAAACTCGTAAAACAAAGCACCAATCTTCTTGAGATAGCGGGGATCGCTGAGTTGACCAATGAGATCAGCCGATCGCACTAATCCAGCAAAATGCGTTGTATCTTGATGGTCACCAGTTTTAGGTACGGGAAATCTGGTCAGCTCGATATTACGGCAGATTTTCTCCGCCTTAATCAAGGAATGATTAGCAAAGCGTTGGTTGACAAATAGCTTAGCGCGATCGACATGATAGGGAGTGAGTCCAGCGTCCGAAGCCCCAGGCGGAAGTTCCACCATAGAATCACCAATTCCCGTTGCATACTTGCCATGAGAATCCTGAAGGCAGACACCTTTAACATAACCAATATCATGGCAGACAAGAGAAATAATGTAGTGCAACCAATCTTCAGGAGAAACACGACCTTCGCGAATATGTTTACCCCGTAAAATCTCCTGCCCAACCAGAGTTACGAGGATCGTATGTTCGACATTATGATACAGAGCGTCACTATTGGCTATATTTTCAAGAGCCATATTGCCAGCCCAACCAATAATATCCTCGTAGTCATGCATATAGCCGCCATAGGTACGGTGATATCCTAGCTTTAACTGTTCAACAAAATTACCAATCAGCAGTTCAGTTGCATTAAACATAAATCTTCATATACCTATGTAAAGCTAAAAGCCAATCTAAATGATAAGTCTAATACTCGTATCTGTCTCATGAATAAAATTTTGCGAAAGCTTAGGAATTATACCTAGCATTTCCGAACGAATCATAAAAATGGTAAGGTCACCACAAAACATTTCAATGTCCCACTTTTCTTTAAAAGCAGGATTTCTCTATAGCAATCCTAAATCATTTCTAGATTTTTGGGTTTTACATCCTAAGCAAACCTTACGTTGCTATAGCTACATTACTTGACTTAGGACAATTCAAACCCCAAGAATTGACTGGCGGCGCAGAGCATCGCCAATCAATTCTTGAGTTTTATGTCTTGGTACATTTTGGGACAGATATAGATTTTAATCATGCCCAGATCCTTAGATCGTATTTGCAGATGAATTAGGACTACCTTCGACAGATCATTCGACAGATGTAAGTTGCAGCAAAAATTACTATATATAAAATATTGTCAGCGTACTATCATTAAGTCGATGAACTTAATCTTAAAATTCAAAATATGCTTAAAAAATTTGCTAAGGGTTTACTACTGCCAATTTCCGTAGCATTGGCATTGGCATCTTGCCAACAACCCAGCGCAACAACTTCATCACCGTCAGCTTCAGCTTCTCCCAGTTCTAAGCCTTCAGTTTCTTCGGCTTCTCCTAGTGCTAGCCCTTCCGCTTCTCCTAGTGCTAGCCCTTCCGCTTCTCCTAGTGCTAGCCCTTCCGCTTCTCCTAACTCTAGCTCCTCAGTTTCAGAAACAACTCAAAAAATTGATACTGCTGCCAAGGCTAGCCCTGAGTACGCCGAAATGTACGAGGCAACTAAGGGTATCCAGTACGTCACTATAGTTGAGAAAGAAACCTGCAAAGCAATGGATACTGGCAAATATACTTTCAAGCAGCTATTCGACGAACTTGAGAAATCATTTGACAGTGCAGGTGATAAAAATTCTATTCCCGCTGATAAACTTGAAAAGTTGAAAAATTATACAGGTTTCCTAATTGGGGCTAGTGTCCAAGCGTCTTGTCCTAAACATTTGGGGGCTCTCAAAGAGTTTCTAGGTAATTAATCGGTTCTCCTAAATCTAAGAGCAGACTTACTAAGAGCACACTTAAAGATTCTTCCCTACCTTGTTTGATCGCTATTGGTTATAGATTTAAGTAGCTAGGTATAAGTAAACTTAAAACCCAGAAGCGAGTACTGCCCATGTAGCGGGCGGTACCCGCTTCTGGGTTTAGTTTTTAATTATGCCTGACCTATTTAGCATTAAGTAGCTAAGGGATTTGCTATTAATTAACGTCAGTTCAAGTTCTGTCTATGAAATCTGGTTACACCCTTCCTGTATTTGCGATCGCCGCTGCTAAGGCAGCAATATTACTCCTCCGTAAAGAAGAAGCAAGTTTAGTAGGACTTGACTTATTAGAATCTGGGCGCGGAGAAATCGAGATCGCCCAAAGTGCAATTATTGATGAATTTACTGCCCTTGCCGTTACCGTTAGCGATCCTGGCGATAATCTCGACCTGACTTCAGGGACACCTGTCTGGGCATGGGTGCAATTAACAACTTCGACGGGAGCAGTGGCAGAACAGAGATTAATCCTTGAAGCGGGTGAAGGATTAGGGAAAACTGCGACTGGTCAGCCTGCCATCTATGCACTAGCGCAAAATCTAGCAGTAGCCAACCTATTACCGTTACTGCCCGAATATACTAATGCAAGAGTGCGCTTTATCTTGCCTGAGGGAAAAGCCTTGGCTAAACGTACATCTAACGCCGCTTTCGGAATTCTTGAAGGTCTGTCGTTATTAGGAACTTCAGCGATCTCAAAGCCCCTTTCTGTTGAAGATAAATTGGAGGAATTTCGCATCGATTTGCGAACGAAGGCGGCTACTTACCCTGCGATCGCTTTTTATATCGGGGCAAATGGTTATCAAGTCGCCCAAAATTTGGGCTTTTCACCTTCGCAGTTAGTCCAAACAGCAAATTGGATCGGGGCAATGTTGGTGGAAGCGGCTCTTTTAGGAGTGACATCCATTACCATCGTGGGTTATCATGGCAAACTTTTAAAACTAGCGGGCGGGATCTTTAATACTTCTAGTCACTTAGCTGATGCCCGCATCGATATTTTAGTGAGAGCCGCAGTCCATAAAAATTTACCTATAGCCTTAATTCAAGAAATAGAGCGCACACCTACTGCCGAAGCTGTTCATAAACTATTGGTAGAACATGGCTACGATCGCCAGATTTTTCAATATATTACTGACCAAATTACGCAGCGGGCGATCGCCTATGTCCAGAAATATACTGATCTAAAAATTGCGATCGATACGATTTTGTGCGATCGCTTAGGCAAATTAGTTCTCTAACATCCCTAATATAGTCAGTAATGTTAGGAAGAAATCAAACCCAATAGAGAGTGGCGGCGCTTCGCACCGCCACTCTCTATTGGGTTTGATGTCCTGACTTAAGTGAATATAGCTATAATTACGCTGATCTGAAGTACTTATACGGAGAAGAGAAGATTGGTGCAAAGCGCCGCTATTCTCGGTCGTTGATTTTTTGGTATCCTAGATGTCTATTTAGATCGAATTAGATCGAAGAGGTTGGGGCGCAAGCGCCCCAACCTCTTCTCACCAAATTGTATAATACCCAGACTAAACCTATGGCATCTAGCTATTCTTTCGATATTGTTAGCGATTTTGATCACCAAGAACTGGTCAATGCGATCGATCAAACTCGCCGTGAAATTGTTAGTCGTTATGACTTAAAAAACACAAAAACCGAAGTGGAGCTTGAAAAAGAATTAATAACCATTAACACCAACAGTGAAATGACCCTCACGGCTGTAGTTGATGTGATGCAGTCTAAGGCGATTAAGCGAGGATTATCCTTAAAAATCTTTGACTATGGAGAAATCGAATCGGCAAGTGGAAATCGCGTAGTTCAGAAAATTAATCTTAAAAAAGGGATCGAGCAGGATCAAGCGAAAAAACTTTCCAAGCTTATTCGCGATAGTTTTCCTAAATGTCAAGCTTCAATTCAAGGTGATGCGTTGCGGGTTACTTCCAAATCAAAAGATGAACTCCAAGAAATCATTCAACTTGTAAAAGCAGAGGATTTTCCCCTCGCTTTACAGTTTACGAACTATCGCTAATCGTGGCTTAAAAAAGAAGGGCGCATAGCGCCCTTCTTTTACTTTTAGACAGTTTAGGCAGCTTTAGACATTTGCTCTAAAATTCTCTGCACAATTTCAAATCCAGTTAGAGTCTGCCAGACAAAAACACCAAGAAGCAAGACGTTCACGGAAATATGCGTAATTCTTGCCCAGTCCTTACCCTTTTGGAGTAAGGGGGCTAACGCTGTTGATATGGCTGCCAAAAAGACTAAGCCCAAACCTGCAATGAGATGAGCGCCAACAAATAGCTTGCCATTGTTACTATAGGTCACAGCCATACCACCGATCGCTCCTGCCACCATCAATACTAAAAATATCGATCCGAGATTATGGTGGAGAAGATTGTAGCGTTTGGAGATCAGGATCTTTTTCTCTTCACCTTCCGTACTACGAATTCTACGGTATTGCCAGCCAGTATAGCCTGCGTAGATTGCTAAAAATAGGGTTAAAAGCATGAGGATCGGGTGAGCAAAAGTCACCACGGTTTTCAATGGTTCGGTAATTGCGATCGTCATAAAATTGGTGAGGTATCTAGAGTTATCTATTAGAAGGAGACTTGTGAAGATTTTGCAGCAATTCTTAGCGAATCTTTAATAATTTTAATATAGTTATCCCTTTTTACAGCGCTTTGCGCTCAAATCCAAATCAAGAAAATTTTTGAAAGCTTTGCAAAGCAAAGCTTTCAAAAATTTTCTTGTAGCTCGTTTGATCGATAACTGAATTGAGCCAACACTTCAGTGAATTAAAAAACAAACCCAGTAAGGCTTTGAGATTCCCAAAATGGCAACGCCATTTTGGGAATTGGTATAGGAGCATGACTTTGTAAAGGCTTTAGGCGATCGCTTCCCAGTTAGAAAAAGTTGCGGCTTGTCCCCACAATTTATTGTTTTTGTCCACCACGTTCCAGATAATTGCCTGATCGATATAAAAGCGATCGCCATTACTCGCAATCCTGATGCCGCGATAGTTGCTAATGTAACCTTGCAACTTTGCCTGTGCTAATAGTTGTTCTCTTTCACTGCGTTCTATTGGTTCGGCTGTGTAGCGCGATGGAGTTGAGGTTAGGGTTTGCCAATCCATTTTCCAGAGATCGAGGGCTTTTTGATTTCCATAGTTCAGAATTGGATCAGCTTGAGTGCCGTGAGAAACAACCACAAAATTAGCATTAAATAATGAATTCGCAATTGCCAATGGCGATTGGCGATCAGTAATGGGGATGAGGTCGTTACCTGTCCAATGATGAAAGCTATAAAGCAATAATTGGATATGTTCTAATAGTTCTGTTTGTAACCAAGGTTCCGATTTATTTATACTCATAATTTGCCCTCCAAGCGATCGCTACCGCTATAATACCAATTCACGAAAGTGTGACAAAACTTTTGTGAATTAAAAACCAAACCCAGTAAGGGTTTTCAAAGCTCAAAATGGCTATTTTTGAGCTTTGGTATAATACGCCTACGCTTGAGAAAATTAGCGAGAACATGGAATTATTTGATTTGATTGATGGTAATAATGAGCGTTTTGTCAATGTCATCGTTGATTGCATTGGTATTGACGATCTACTGACCTATCGGATCCCTGAAGATATCGACATTCAAATCGGAGATATTCTTAGCGTTCCTTTAGGAAATCGGCAAGTCGGCGCGATCGCCTTACAAATTTGCGATACGACCCAAGTTACAGATACCACAACAGAGATTAAATCAGTAATTGCCGTAGTTAGTTCGGGCATTTTTCCAAAGACATATTGGGAAATGTTGACCCTTACTGCTGATTATTACCGTACGCCTCTCATGCAAACTATAAAAACGGCGCTACCCCCGAAACTATTAGATCAATCTCATTATCGAATTAAAGTAAAGCGCGAAAATATAATTCCCGAAAAGCAGGAACGAGAATCCTATAAGTTGCCAAAAGCTGCCCAGATGGTTTGGGAATTTTTGCAAGAACATCAAGATAACTCAAAGGGGATTAGTCGTCGTTATATCTATCAGAAGCTTGGTAGATACACGAGTTCGGGATTAAAAGAACTTCAAAAACTAGCATGGATTGAAACAATCTTGGAGCTTCCTAATCGCCCAAAGCCCAAATACGAAGATATTGTAATTTTGCTCAAGGCTCCTGATAGTGAATTAACGGAACGGCAGATAGAAGTTCTTACGATTTTGCAACATCAAGGCGGTGAATGTTTGAAAACGCAGTTGTATAAGCTGGCGAAGACAACATCATCAATGGTGCAGAATTTAGCAGATAAAGGCTATCTAGTTATCTCAAAACAGGAATCGCTGCGACTAGGGGGCAAAAGCCATACAGTCACACGCGATCGCCCTAAGGATTTAAATGCCAATCAAGATGCGGCTTTACAACAAATTCTGAAGGCGATCGCCGATTGCCATGCAACCCATTTCCTCCTGCATGGAGTGACGGGTTCTGGCAAAACTGAAGTATATTTACAAGCGATCGCCCCTGTTTTAGAATCTGGAAAATCGGCGCTAGTCCTCGTTCCCGAAATCGGTTTAACGCCGCAGCTTACCGATCGCTTTCGGGCGAGATTTGGCGATGCCAAGGTGAGCGTTTATCATAGCCAGTTATCGGATGGCGAGCGTTTTGATACATGGCGTTTGATGCTTGCAGGCGAAGCCCAAGTTGTCATTGGTACGCGATCGGCGGTGTTTGCGCCACTCTCTAATTTGGGATTAATCGTCATGGATGAGGAACATGATCCTAGCTTCAAGCAGGATCGACCTCAACCCTGTTATCATGCGCGGACGATCGCGATATGGCGATCGCAGTTGGAGAATGTCCCGCTCATATTAGGTTCTGCCACTCCCTCAGCGGAGACTCTATTTGCCCAAAAAGAAAATAATTCTATCTATCTAGAAATGCCCAATCGTATTGGCAATAAACCGATGCCACCGATTGAGATTGTGGATATGCGCGATGAGTTTAAAGCTGGGAACTACTCGATTTTGAGTCGCAAACTACAAGAAGCGATCGCGGAAATGTTAGAAAACAAAAAACAGGGGATTCTCTTTATCCATCGGCGCGGATATAGCACCTTTGTTTCCTGTCGATCCTGTGGCTATGTTGCTGAATGTCCAAACTGCGATGTTTCTCTTTCCTATCACGATCCCATTAATCCTACAGCCCATCAGCCCAAATCCGCCCATTTACGCTGTCACTATTGCAACTACACGCAAATTCAGCCAAAGTCCTGCCCCCAATGCGGTTCACCCTATTTCAAGCATTTTGGCAGCGGCACGCAAAAAGTGGAGCAGGAACTCGCTAAACTATTCCCCAATATTCGCCTCATTCGCTTTGATAGCGACACCACCCAAAACAAGGATCGCCATCGGTTGCTCATCGATCAATTTCGTTCGGGAGAATCTGATTTATTAGTAGGAACCCAAATGCTGACTAAGGGTTTGGATATTCCTCAAGTCACCTTAGTCGGCGTGGTTTCTGCGGATGGATTATTAAACTTTTCAGATTATCGAGCGGGCGAGAGAGCCGCCCAGACATTACTCCAAGTCGCGGGTCGTGCGGGTCGCGGCGAAGAGGAAGGAAGGGTCATCATGCAAACCTATACCCCCGAACATCCTGCCATACAAGCCGTACAGCAATATCGCCTTGATGAATTTATGCAAACGGAATTGGCAATGCGCGAGGCTTTAAGCTATCCGCCCAAGGGGCAAATGGTCTTGATTCACCTCAGTAGCGAGCAAGAACAGGCGGTTGAGAAATCGGCGGAGGAGCTAGCGTCATATTTGCGTCAATTGGCAAATAACTGGGATGTCCTAGGGGCAACTCCTGCCGCGATCACGAAAGTTTCTAATCGCTATCGCTGGCAGATTTTGTTGAAATTCGCCCCAGAAGTTTTGCCCGATGTACCGAGTTTAGAAGAATTACGTATGTTGGTTAATTCTAAAGCCGTGAGAGTAGCGATCGATGTCGATCCCTTAACGATCCTATGATCCTATAGCCGTAGCCGTTAGGACAAAATCGAAAGAAGGGAATGGCGGCGCAAAGCGCCGCCATTCCCTTCATAAACCAAATTAACGAAAGTTCCATATTTCGTAGCGACCATTGCGAAGGGTGAGAATTTGACCTTCAGTGCTACTGGGCAGTACATCCATCCAAACTCTGCTGCCATTCATATCGCTGAATATTAACGAACCATCACTTGCGAAGGCGATCGCTAATGGATAATGCCGATCGCCCAGATCGACCTTAGAGCGATCGAGCAATAATAAATATTCAGATTGCCCAGAACCATCGAGATTGACCGATGAGAGCGTCCATTGCTGCTGCACCAAAATACTAAAATCTTCAATGCTCATTGAAACTTGACCGCCCCGTTGCAACTCACCATACATCGCTCGGATCAACCGCTCGATCGTTTTTGGGGAGAGACTTTGCCATTCCACGGGATTTCCCTTAGGAGGATCGAAAGTACCGCCGCTAGTTACCAATGGCGGGATTATGCTTTTGGGGAGTAATGGAGCAAGTATGGTCTCCCCAGAAGCCAGTATTCTCAAGCGTCCATCATCGCTTACCCAGAGAGACTGAGCCGTTAATGTAGCTGCTTGCGATTTCCCATAGCCATCGTAGAGCACGATACCTAAATTAGGATTGGTTGCCAGTCCAAGAATTCTCCACAGTACAATCGAAGAGCGATCGCTAAGTTCTTTAAATGGAGCGCTGACCCATTTATCCCCATCTTTGATCAGATTAATATTGACCTCATACCATGCTTGCCCTGATTCCAGCTTTGGTGGTGGTAAAAACCAGTCCGATCCCGCATCTTTACCAAGATAGGAAACCGTTCCTAATAATTGTTGGGGCTGGAGGGTGATCGGGGCAAGATCTAGACGCTGCAATAGTTGATTGGAGTCTTTGGTATCTACCTTTTGCGATCGCAGCCAATGTTCGGCGCGACGCAGTCCATTGCGCTGTAAAACGACCAATCCCCCCCAGAGCTTAATTTCTATGGCATCGGTAAAGGTCATCATCGTGGTTACCCTTGGCCAGATATGGGGGTGATATTTCGCTAACATTTCCGCAATCTTATCCCCCTTATAGCTGGGGTCGTTCGCAATCGCCAAAGCTTCCTTCCATTTACCATCGATGATATTAATCAGGGCTTTTTCCCCTAGATTAGAATTGGAATTTTGAACTCGATCGCTGGTAATCTTGGCATGTAAGGCGATGAGGTCGTACTGTTCTTGCAGAAATGGAGGAAGGTTTTTCCCTTGCGATCGCCATTCATCAACTACTTGGGTAAATTTTTCGAGGGCAGGCGACCATAAACCTACGCTTGCCATGACCAAGGCATCTTGATAGAGCTTAGGTTGATTTTTAGCCTCGTTTAAATTTATTTGTCGCAACTGGACTTTACCAATCTCCGTGGTGCTATTTTCTTCAGGTTGAAAAACCAAGTATAGAGGTTCAAATTCTTGAGTTTGATTGATTACCAACTGCACCGCATTGGTATCATGCGACAGAACATTACGCCATTTGGGAAGTTCCCCCGTAGAACTCGTCCAAGGATCTAACTCGATTAGCTGCGATCGCTTGTCAATGGGAATGTAATAAATTTGACCATAGGCAATGCCATCAACATTTCCTGTGGTCGAAAACCAAATCCCTTTAAATTGAGAGGGAGGATCGGTTAATAATGAGAATTTTTTGAGGGGAAGTCGATTACGCCCCACTTGTAATCGTTCGGGAATTGGGTAGGTGGCATATTTAAGGAGAGGTGCTCGCACAAAATACTCATCTATGCCTGCGATTGTGGTCGTACTTAATAACAGGATTTTCTCCTCATTGCGATCGCGAACGGGCTGATAGAGACGAATTTCGCGAATATTTTGGGTTTCGGTTTCTAGAACTGTATAGAGAATCTCCCCCGTCGGCAAATTATAACTTTCGCCAAGTTTTAATTGAATGCGCCCTAGTTCTGATTGAATTTGAGGAATGCTCTTGGGGATGTTCCATAAAGAATTCGAGTAAAAGGCGGGAGTATTAGCCGAAGCAAGCCAACTAATGGCTGATGGATTAGAAAGATAAATGAGCCCTAGGGCAATTAGCCCACCGACGAGGGGGATACTCGTGACAATGGCAAGATTTGACCATGTAAAGTGATCGCGCAGGTCAATTTCTGGCGATTCATTCGATTCATTAATATTCTGTCGCTCTAGATGATGATCTAACCGCTCTAATTGGCGATCGCCTTGGACTTTAACCAGCTCACTTGATTGCTCGACTAGGTCGGCATGAGCAATTTCGCGATCGGTCTTAACGCGATCGGTCTTAACAAGATCGCCAAAAGGTTTTGAGGATTCAGGTAAAGATTCCATGCGCGGCATCGTCAATCTCTTACGGTTGCCATAGCCTAGCATATTGATGCAAATATGAGCATTGCTAAAGCCGTGAAGAGTGTACAGCCCGCTACGCGGGCTGTACACTCTTCACGGCTTTAGCTACTCTTAGCCACTTTTAGCTATTTAGGATTTATCTATATTTACCCATTGGGTAAGTAGCTGGGCATAATTAAAAACCAGAATCAAAACCTGTAGCGCACGCTGCGCGTGCGCTACAGGTTTTGGGGTTTTATATTTAATTGCGCCTAGCTACTTAATATGGAATTGGTTTACTATTTTTAAAGAAAAGGGCTAAGATTGCATTAGCCTAAGTTTGTGGCGATCGCTGTAACCCAGCAAACTAATCGACCATAAATTTAAGCAGTTCCAGTCGCTTCACAAGTTACGTTTCCACATAAATATTCATGAACTAACCCATTATGTCTACAACATCTCAAGAGTCCCAAGTTGCTCAAGACCGAATTATCTTTTTTGACACCACATTGCGCGATGGCGAACAGTCCCCAGGTGCAACTCTGAACGTGGAGCAAAAACTGCTAATCGCTCAGCAACTGGCCCGACTTGGGGTAGACATTATTGAGGCTGGATTTCCCTTTGCCAGCAAAGGCGATTTTCATGCTGTCCAAGAAATTGCCAAGCTCGTTGGTACAGAAAATGGTCCGACGATTTGCGGTTTAGCTAGAGCTACCAGATCTGATATTGATGCGGCGGCTGAAGCCGTCAAGCCTGCGGCGAAAAGCAGAATTCATACTTTCCTCGCCACTTCCGATATCCATTTAGAATATAAACTTCGGAAAACTCGAGCTGAGGTTTTGGCGATCGTGCCCGAAATGGTTGCCTATGCCAAATCAAAAGTTGCCGATGTCGAGTTTTCACCCGAAGATGCGGGGCGCTCCGATCCAGAGTTTCTCTATCAAGTCCTCGAAGCCGCGATCGCCGCAGGGGCAACGACAGTTAATATTCCCGATACGGTCGGTTATTTGACACCCTCCGAATTTGGAGCCTTGATCAAGGGTATTAAAGACAATGTCTCGAATATCGATCGCGCCATTATTTCCGTCCATGGTCACAACGATCTTGGTTTGGCAGTAGCGAACTTTCTTGAAGCGGCTAAAAATGGGGCGCGGCAGATGGAATGCACAATCAATGGTATCGGTGAACGAGCAGGCAATGCTGCCCTTGAAGAATTGGTAATGGCTTTGCATGTCCGTCGGGCTTACTTTAATAGCTTCCTCGGTCGTCCCATTGACTCCACTGCCCCCCTCTGCAATATTGACACCAAGCAGATCTATAAAACTTCGCGCCTCGTGTCCAATCTCACGGGCATGTTAGTACAGCCCAATAAGGCGATCGTTGGCGCTAATGCCTTTGCCCATGAGTCGGGTATCCATCAGGATGGCGTATTAAAAAATCGGCTCACCTATGAAATTATGGATGCTCAATCCATCGGGTTGACTGACAACTTGATCGTCCTCGGTAAGCTTTCTGGAAGAAATGCATTGAGTTCTCGATTGAGGGAACTTGGCTTTGAACTTTCGGAGCAAGAACTTAATGCCGCGTTTGTTCGATTCAAAGAGCTTGCTGATAAAAAACGGGAAATTAGCGATCGCGACTTAGAAGCGATCGTCAATGATGAAATCCGTCATGCTCCCGAAGCCTTCAAGCTTGAACAAGTCCAAGTAAGTTGTGGCGATCGCGCAATCCCCACTGCTACGGTCACAATTGTGATGCCTGACGGTCAAGAAATCACCGATGCCTCCACTGGGACTGGTCCCGTTGATGCGATTTACAAAGCGATTAATCGCATTGTGAAAGTACCAAATCAATTGATCGAGTACTCGGTGCAATCGGTGACCGCAGGGATCGATGCCCTTGGCGAAGTTACTATTCGACTCAAGCATCCAGATGCGGGTACGCTTTCAGGACATTCGGCAAATACTGACATTATTGTTGCCTCAGCAAGAGCCTATCTCAGTGCCCTCAATAAACTCTACTTTGCGCTGCAAATTCCCAGTACCAAAATTGGCGATCGCGAAAAACTTCAGAAAGAAGTTTCTTTGTAAAAGTCTTTAAAAAATTAGCCTTGCAATGCAAGGCTAATTTTTTAATTTACACAATTGGTATAAGTCGGCTTAATTAAATATAAAAAACTAAAACCTGTGGCGCACGCGCAGCGTGCGCCACAGGTTTTAGATCGGGATTTTAATTATGCTGAGGTACTTATAGCGTGCGTGCGCCATAATTGGGGGGTGTTTAATTTTGCTCGGCTACTTATCCAAAAAGTGAAATAGTTATAAGTATGATGTTAATTACAATGGTAAAAAATGCAAGAACGCGATGAATCTCAACGGTCTGTAAAGACTCAAGAAAAAGAATTAGCAAAAAAATTAAAATTTGCTAATAATAGTGGATTTCAGGCAGAACTCAGACGTAGGGTTGATGAGCTCTTTCAAAATGGCAATCTCAAAGAACGCGATTGCCCTCAGATGTATACCAAAACCGCAATTCTGTTACTGGGCTTTTTCGGAACTTATGCAGTCCTAGTCCTTCTTGCTCAGTCTTGGTGGCAAGTTGGTATTTTATGTATTGTTCTCGGTGTGATCACCGCAGGCATCGGTTTTAGTATCCAGCATGATGGGGCACACCATGCCTATTCCAATTCTTTATGGGTAAATAAACTCATGGCGATGAGTTTAGATGTGATTGGTGGCAGCTCTTATATTTGGCATTGGAAACATGATGTCCTCCATCATACCTACGTTAATATTGCTGGGTACGATATGGATTTAGAGGTAGGAATTTTTGGTCGTCTTTCGCCTGCCCATGCCCATCTCCCCTTTCATCGCTGGCAACATTATTATTTGTGGCTGCTATATGGTTTGCTAGCGATCAAATGGCATTTTTATGATGATTTTTATTGTTTGATTACAGGTAAGATCGGCGATCGCCCTTATCCTCGCCCCAAACGGAGCAATCTTGCTATATTTTTTGTAGGAAAGGGAATCTTCTTATCGCTCGTCTTTGGCATTCCTTTGTTATTGCATTCTTTTGGGCAAGTCTTCGCAAGCTATGTATTAGTTGCCGTTACTTTAGGAATTGTCCTGAGTGTCGTATTCCAATTAGCCCATGTAGTTGAGGAGGCAAATTTTCCTGTTGCCAAAGCTTGTGTCATTGAAAATGATTGGGCTATCCATCAGATCGAGACTACTGTAAACTTCTCACGGAATAATCCCTATGTGACATGGTTGCTTGGTGGTCTAAATTTCCAAGTCGAACATCATTTATTTCCGAATATTTGCCATATTAATTATCCAGAAGTTTCCAAGGTCGTCGAGCAAACCTGTCAGGAATTCGGCGTGAGATACAATCAGCATGGTTCTGTATGGGCGGGGTTTCGCTCTCATTTCCGTTGGTTGCGGCGGATGGGAACATGTAAATCGCTATAAATCTATAAATAGAGAAGGAGCGCTTTGCGCTCCTTCTCTATTTATAGCGATCGCTTACATTAGCTACTTAGTAACTATCGGTCTTACTAACGGTGGTATTAATTAATTGCTGGTTGGCTTGATTCAAACGATCAGCGATCGCTTCACGCACATTAAAGTTAACCTCAGGATCGGCAAGAACGTCTTGCGCCATTTCACGATAAACGGCACTGGTCGTTAAATCCACTTGATCTAGTTGGTTGAGGTTTTCATAGACGGTCTCAGGTGAGACCGATACATTACTTTCCATAATTTAATTTTTCCCTATATTTATACCAATTCACGAAAGTGTGACAACATTTTCGTGAATTAAAACCAAACCCAGTAAGGGTTTTCAAAGCTCAAAATGGCTACGCCATTTTGAGCTTTGGTATTACTTTATGGCGTTTTCTCAGCTTTTCAGAACCGATAAGTAGCAAGGCGCAATCTAATATAAAACCCTAAAACCTTTAGCCTAAGTAGCTTGGGCTAAGGGTTTTGACGCTGGTTTTTAATCATGCCCAGACACTGAGTACCAACAGCGGAAAATTTGGCTTAGGGTAAATCGGTATCACCCATCAGATAGCGATCGCATTCACGGGCAGCGCCACGACCTTCGTTAATCGCCCAAACAATGAGACTTTGTCCACGACGACAATCGCCTGCGGCAAAGACACTAGGAAGACTGGTGGTGAATTGACCGTGGTTCGCTTTGACGTTACTGCGAGGATCGCGTTCTAAGCCTAGAGAATCAAGTAAAGGTTGTTCTGGACCAAGGAACCCCATTGCCAACAGTACGATCTGCGCGGGAATTACCTTTTCCGTACCAGCTACTTGCTTGGGAATGAATTGACCTTTGTCATTACGCTCCCATTGCACTTGTACGGTATGAACAGCTTTCACCTGACCGTCTTCGTCCCCTTCGATTTTAGTCGCTGTGGTGATATATGCTCTGGGATCGTCACCAAACTTTGCACGAGCTTCCTCCTGTCCGTAGTCCAACTTATAGACCTTCGGCCATTCTGGCCAGGGATTATCCTTAGCGCGAGTTTCGGGAGGCTTAGGCATGATTTCTAATTGCACAACGCTGGTACAGCCATGGCGAATTGATGTGCCAACGCAATCAGTACCAGTATCACCACCACCGATAATCACGACATCTTTGCCCTGCGCAGAGATAAAGTCATCCCCTGACTTACCATTGAGAACTGCCTTGGTATTGGCAGTGAGAAATTCCATCGCAAAATGAATCCCCTTAAGCTCTCGTCCTTCAATACTTAGATCACGGGGTTTCGTTGCCCCAGTACAAATGACGATCGCATCAAATTCTTTGAGTAGATCTGCTGCTGCTAAATCCTTACCGACTTCGGTATTACAGATAAATTTCACACCCTCTTTTTCGAGGATATCCAAACGCCGCAACACGACCTTTTGCTTATCCAATTTCATATTGGGAATGCCATACATCAGTAGTCCGCCTGGGCGATCGGCGCGTTCGTAGACCGTGACCCAATGTCCTGCTTTGTTGAGCTGTGCGGCTGCGCTTAGCCCTGCGGGACCCGAACCAATGACGGCAACTTTTTTGCCTGTGCGCTTTGTAGGCGGTTCGGGGATAATCCAACCTTCTTCCCAACCCTTATCCACGATCGAATATTCAATATTTTTAATCGTGACTGGTGGATTGGTGATCCCTAGGACACAGGAGCCTTCACAGGGAGCGGGACATACCCGACCTGTAAATTCGGGGAAGTTGTTAGTTTTATGCAGGCGATCGAGCGCCTCGCGCCATAGCCCCCGATATACCAAGTCATTCCATTCGGGGATCAAATTATTGACTGGGCATCCGCTTGCCATACCGCTAATTAGATTTCCTGTGTGGCAAAAAGGCGTGCCACAGTCCATACATCTCGCGCCCTGTGTACGTAGATTTTCATCGGGCATATGGACATGAAATTCATCCCAATTTTTAATGCGATCGCTTGGTGGTATTTCCGTTGGTGCTTCGCGAAGGTACTCAATAAATCCTGTCGGTTTTCCCATTAGTTTGCGTTTCTAAGTTTTGCTAAAAAGCCTATAAATCATTTTTAAACTGCCTACTCTGATTCTAAGCATAATTGGCGAGATTCTTTAATATTAGTTAACATTCAAATCAGAAAATAATATATAGTTGCTGCCAGTCTTGTTAGGACAAAATTAAAACCCAAAATAATGTTGCCGCGCAGAGCGCGGCAACATTATTTTGGGTTTTATACCAAGTTAAGAAATGGCGTAGCCATTTCTTAACTTGAAAACCCCTAATAGATTTAGTTTTTAATTCACAAAAGTGTTGTCACACTTTCGTGAATTGGTATTGCTCTCATACAGTTGACCGCAGCTATAGCAACGAAAGAGTTACTTAGGACATAAAACCCAAAAGGTAAAAGGCGGCGCTAAGCGCCGCCTTTTGCCTTTTGTAAGAAGAGTGTGGCGATAGGTCACGCGGAGCCTGACCCCAATCTTGATGCTTAGTTAAACCAGATCGTAAAGTTGAAAAGGTTGCTGCCAAAAGCGCGGATCATTTCGTTCCAGACATTCATATTAGTAACAGTTCCTTTCTCAAGATAGGGCGTGGCAGCAGTACCTTGCACCCATGACACCAGATCGAAGGGGCGTGGCTCCGTAAAAATGCGAGGGAAATTAATACTTAATTTCGCATCCCGCCAGAAGGGAAGATTCTTTTTGGCGGTCAGAATTGACTCAATCTCATCAAGGCTTTGGAACCATGCTTTCACCATATCATCGGTTACCCTAGCTTGGGGGATGACCGATACTTGTTTGGGGTTGGGAATCCATTCGCGATCGTTGTCGGTTTCTGCGAGAATGGATTGCCAAGACTCACGACTGAGTCTGACTATCGATTTCAAGTGATTGAGGATCGTCTTCATGCGCTGGGGATCCGCTAGGGGGAACTTCGTAAGATGAACCGCCGATACTAAATCAAGAAATTCAAAGGGACTGAAACTATAACCATATTCATCAGGTGATTCCCTACGTGGTGTGATTAAAAATTTATGGGGTGTATCTACCCTCTGGAAAAACAAGTGAGCGCAAGATTCAAACAGCTCCCGACTGTCATAGGCTCGCAAAAACTCACCGATCGCTCCCAGTACATGGGTATATCCCTGTAACCACAGGGCATCTCCGCGATCGAATGCAATTAAGAACTGTTGTGCATCCTTTTCTGTAACATTTGCACCTGTAATAGCATTAAAGATCTGCCACAGCATTTCATCATTGGTTGCTTTGCCATTACCATCAAAGTCCAGACGAATTAGTCCAAGGCGCAATGCTAGCTTAAAGTTTCCATCTTTAATCGGTTCAAGGGTATTACGGACGGTTGCCAGATCGTCAATCCATGTCTGAAAAACCTGTTGAAGTCCCTCGTAGGTTAGAGTTTGGGGTTGGGGATTTTTGGGAATTGGTAAGCGTAAAAATGGTACTAAACCGCTTAAAGGGGTCTGCATCATCCCATAACGGTCAAGTGACTGCATTAGCCTCTCAGTACCGCGCATGAATTGGATTACGCCCAGCCCTAAGCGAGCTTTGTCATCTTTGAGGTTAGTTTGTAAATAGTCGCTAAAAACCCTTTCGCCATCGACAAATTTCCCAGAGGTGAGGTAGGGATCGGGTAATGGTGCGATCGCGGCATGAGTGGGCTGTAATGCGATCGTGGTCGCAATCATCAAGCTAGAAACCAAAATAGCAATCAGGGATCGCCATATCCACTGCATCTTCCTTGGCATATCCAAACTCCTAGTCACAAAAACAAATGACTTAAGGAAAGCTTACATCATTTGTTTTTGTGGAGGTAAGGACTGGCGATTTAATGAAGTACCAAATATAAAACCAGAATCGTTGGGGCGGCGGAGCCGCCCCAACGATTCTGGCAAATTGTGTCTAGCTGCTTAGGTCAAGGAGATGCAAGAAAGACCTTAACAGTAAGCGCTAATGTCTTCACCACAGCGATCGACAAGGAAGCAAAGTGCACGAAACCTGAGCCCAATCAACTCATCGTAAACGGGATTGAATTTACAAAGTGGAGGGATCTGGAGCAACGTACGTTTTCCGAACTTAATGGTGCGTTCAAAGGGGCATTGGGCGGGAATTAGCTTGGCAATAAAATGCGCTGTGCGCGGCTTTTGAATTTCAAAATTATCGATTTTCTGACGTAGCGGTTTTAGTAGATCGAAGACTGCTTTCGGTTGAGGGCGACCAATATACGAGGTTTCCCCATTAAATCCTGTGCTGTTCATACTTGACATATTTACCAAACGCTCTCAAATCACAGTGTGTACGCTTTAAGCGATCATGTTATTAATCGTAACATAATCATCTCGAATAGAGGGTTGGACAAATCATTATTCATTCTTATGTATGAGATTGTAGATACAAACAGAAGAACATTGCTTTTCCCCCAATCCTTAATAAGTTAAATCTTACCCATCTGTCTGTATAGACGATCGCTATAGATGGATTTGTGCCGATTGCTGATCTATAGCAACGTGAGTTCGGGATAATTGGAAACGGGCTTTGAGAAAGGGTTTACGTAGCAA
>NZ_ALWB01000041.1 GCF_000332215.1 Pseudanabaena biceps PCC 7429 | reverse complement strand
CTTCCATTTCCTAAAAATTATATGCCTGTTGACGAAAGTTCTGTAGTTTATCAATAATCATGACTGTAGATGTGCTTTTTCTTTTTCATCTACTTTAGGCAGTTTGTATCTCTTTTACTCTGCCTTTTTTTCCTTTTTTAGTCTAAACTCCAGTAGAGCACTTAATCCATCTACAGAGATCTCCTTAATTCTAGTTTTAGCATCAGCCGCTAGTTTTTGAAATCCTTCACTATGTGCCATGTTTCTGATTACCCCTTGATTTTTAAACCATTTTTAAACCGATGCTTTACCAATCGCTGTAGCTTCAGGCACTTCGATCAACTTACCTGTTTTAACATCATAGATAAAGCCATAGATGGGAATTTCCTTGGGAACAAGGGGATGGTTGCGAATCCGTCTCACATCAATGACGACACTCTCTGCCAAGTCTGGGAAAGTTAGCCAATCGATAAATTCCGCTCCATTAGAGCCTTCACCTTCACCCGAATCATGCCAACCATTTTCATCAATGGAAGAGGTTTTCAAGCTACTGGCTAGTAATTTGCGAATGGTCTGATCGGTAAATAACTGCATTCCGCAATCCGTATGATGAATGACAAACCATTCCTTTGTGCCAAGAAGTTTATAAGAAATAACTAGCGATCGGATGGCATCATCACTAGCGCGTCCACCTGCATTACGAATCACATGGGTATCTCCTTCTGCTAGTCCTGCATATTTGGCAGGATCGAGCCGTGCATCCATACAGGTCAAAATTGCAAATTGCCGACTTGGGGGCAAAGGTAGTGCTCCTTTGTCCCCGAAATTTTCCACATAAGCTTGGTTAGCCGACAATACCTCTTGCAAAATTTGGCTCATTGCCTTTATACCCCTACTCTTTACTCTTGTTCAGTACTTGATAGATTTACTTATTTACTAAAACTACGATAACCCGATAAAATTGCCGTAGATTGCTAGGTCAAAACTAGCACCTTGACATCTCAAAAGCAAGCTTTTTGATCACCTTAACTATGAGTTTTTGACGATTAAATTGACCTAAAACCCACTAATAGGCAATGATTTGCCAATAAACATCTAAATTGTTGTGTATAAGCCGTAGATTGTTTGTCATTGTGTAATTATCTATATACTTATGTACTTAACGTAGTAAAAACAGGATTTATTCATCCAAATTTTGGGGGTTACTGCCAACTTTCACAAAAAAAGAGCATTTTTTAGCTAAAAGACGGTTTTGAAATACCCGTCAACAGGGCAAATTGATCGGCTATTCTACGAAAAAAATTCACACAATCTCATCGCAGCCTCCTAAACCTTCATCATCGACTAGTTAAACGATATGGCTCAAAACAATACTCAAAAAGATCCCAATGAATCTAAATCTGCAACGATCGCAATTATTGGTGGTGGCTTTAGCGGGACGCTTGTGGCAGTAAATCTATTAAAAACGGCGACGCAACCATTAGCGATTAAACTAATTGAACGCCGTGAACAAATTGCCAAGGGTATTGCCTACAGTACAGATACAGACTGTCATTTGCTCAATGTATCGGCGGGAAATATGACTGCTTTCCCAAATGATGCAGGACATTTTTTACGCTGGCTCTATTACAATTACAGCGAACTAGCCGACTTCCTTCCGCATGAAATTACAGCAAGTACTTTTATCCCGCGTAAGGTCTATGGACTATATATTCAATCAGTTTTAGAAGAAGCTCTTGCTACGGCTCCGAATCATATCAAGCTAGAAAGGATAACCGATGAAGTAATTGCTGTGGAGAAAATTCAAACAGCTAGTTCGCAACGTGCGCGAGTTTTCCTAAAGCATCAAGGGGCGATCGCTGCGGACAAGGTGGTCTTAGCGCTCGGAAATTCACCCAATGTCTTACCTCAAGACGCTGATCGTACTCGTAATGCTTGGTCAGCCGCAGCTTTAGAAGATTTGCATCTTGATGATGATGTATTGCTGACTGGTACGGGCTTAACGATGGTGGATATGGTTTTGTCGTTGCATGAGCGGAACCATAAGGGCAAAATCTACGCGGTGTCACGACGGGGATTGTCACCGCAAAGACACCAAGCCACAAAACCTTATCCTCCATTTTTGACCGTGGAAAATGCGCCGAAAACTGCTCTAGGGCTATGGCGACACTTGAGAATGGAAGTGAAGAAAGCAGAATCAGAGGGCTATGATTGGCGTGCGGTCATAGATTCTTTACGTCCAATTACTCAGAAGGTGTGGCAACAGTTACCACTTCAGGAACAGAAACGATTTTTGCGTCATGCGGTTCCCTATTGGGATGTGCATCGTCATCGCATTGCTCAGCAGGTCGCGGAAGTTCTCGATCAACTGTTAGCTTCAGGGCAATTGACGATCGCCGCAGGACGGATTCAAAGTCAGGAACAAGATGAAAATGGTGTAACCGTCACTATTCAAGCAAGGACTAATAAATCTCAAAAATCTCAAAAATCTCAAAATAAGTCTAGCTATACTTTACAGGTTCATCGTGTGGTTAACTGTACAGGTGTCGCTGCCGACTATCGCAAATCTAATCATCCATTAGTAGAAAGTTTGCGATCGCAAAATCTAATTCGCCCAAATTCCCTTGGTTTAGGTCTAGCATCCGCTGCAAATGGTGCTTTACTCAATGGCACAAATAAGCCTTCAAATCTGCTCTATACCATCGGTACACCTCGCAAAGGTGATCTCTGGGAAACGATCGCTGTTCCTGAATTGCGCGGACAAGCTCAAGCTTTAGCAGAAACCTTATTGCGATCGCTACCTCTGCGAGTGCGTTCCATTCCCACCACGCCGCTACTGATTGGCGATATTCTCCAGCAAGTAAATTCAGCGCTAATCTTCCGTCAATTCTGCGATCCTGAAACCAGTAGCTATACCTATCTTATTGGCGATCGCCAGACCAGAGAAGCGGTACTGGTCGATCCCGTTTTAGAACAAGTAGAACGGGATTTACAAGCGATCGATGATTTGGGCTTAACTTTGCGCTATTGCCTAGAAACCCATATCCACGCCGATCACGTCACGGGTGCAGGTAAGCTGCGACAACTGCGCGGCGCTCAAGTCCTAGTTCCCGAAAAGGCAGCCGTTCTCAAAGCCGATTTATCCCTTGCTGATGGCGAAATTTTGACGATAGGATCGGTCACGATTCAAGCTATTGCTACCAATGGACATACCAACGCCCATTTATCTTATTTGGTAAATAATACCCACCTGTTAACGGGTGATGCGCTCTTTATTCGCGGCTGCGGGCGCACGGATTTCCAAGGTGGTGATGCTGGCACGCTCTACGATGCAGTCACTGAGAAATTATTTACATTGCCCGATGAAACTCTGGTCTATCCTGCCCATGATTATAAAGGTCGCACCGTTTCTACGATTGGCGAAGAGAGGCGACTGAATCCTCGATTTAGCGATCGCACCCGTGAGCAGTTCATCACGATTATGAATAATCTGAATTTAGCATTCCCTAAAAAGATGAATGAGGCGGTTCCTGCTAATGAATACTGTGGTGATTTCATACCTCAAGATAGTGTCGCAAATCTTGGAATTGATTTAGCAATTAGTCAAGATGAAAAAGA
Organism: Pseudanabaena biceps PCC 7429; assembly: GCF_000332215.1. Taxonomy (GTDB): domain Bacteria; phylum Cyanobacteriota; class Cyanobacteriia; order Pseudanabaenales; family Pseudanabaenaceae; genus Pseudanabaena; species Pseudanabaena biceps. The sequence goes on along the minus strand of NZ_ALWB01000041.1, from coordinate 25,212 downwards.
AATAGAACTCACTATTTTGAAAAATACCGAAATCTATAATGACTACTTTGCAATGTATATCTAGCAAAGGAAGTTTTGGATAATAACCTTTTTCTTAGCTATAACTAGCTTTTTAGTATTCTACGGTATATACTTGTAATTACCGTATTTTTTGGCATAGAAATATTAAGTTTCAGTGAAATCCTCGCCCTGAAAGGGGTGATAGGTTTCTTTGTCTTGATTTTTTCCTAATTGATTTTGATTTAAATCTTTATGTACTGTTGTGAGGAGTCTCAATGTTCAAAACCATTCCCTTTAAACAATCTCAGCGATCGCCGATTCAGGTGCTTGCTAAACTCTCGGCATTTGCCATTAGCGCTAGCCTATTTGCATCAGGCTGCGCTCCCCAAGCTAGCAACAACACAACTACTTCTACCTCTACTACCGCTGCAAGCCCAACCGCAGCAGCCAAAACTGATAGTCCAGCCCCAAGCGCCACAGGTGGCAAGCTGCGAATTGGTTTCCAAAAATCTGCCACGGTTCTCTTTTCTCTAAAGGGGAAAGGAACTTTAGAGACAGTCTTTAAATCAACTGGTGGAACTGTTACATGGTCAGAGTTTCCTGCGGGCTTACCGATGGTAGAAGCATTGAATGCGGGGGCGATCGATGTTGCCTATGTGGGTGAAGCACCTCCTGTATTTGCTCAAGCGGCTAAGGGTTCCACGGTGCGCTACATTGCCTACGATCCCTATGGTGTCGAATCGGAAGGTATTGTCGTTCATAAGGATTCGCCAATTCAAACCCTTGCCGATCTCAAGGGTAAAAAGCTTGCTGTGCAAAAAGGAGCTAATGCTCACTATTTAGCTGTAAAGGCGATCGAATCCGCAGGTTTACAAGTCAGTGATGTGGAATTCTCCTTTGTGAAACCCTCCGATGGTCGGGCTGCCTTTGAGAAAAAGAATGTCGATGCTTGGTCAGTTTGGGACCCTTATCTTGCTGCTGTGGAAGTTGATACAGGTGCAAGAGTTCTCGCTAGCGCCAAGGGCTTAGCACCTAATCGTGGTTACTATCTAGCTTCTAAGGAATTCATTGAGAAGAATCCTGAAGCCCTGAAGCTATTTTTAGCTGAATTGAAAAAAGAGAGCGAATATGCCAAGAATAACCCTGCGGAAATCGCTAAGTTTCTCTCTCCTGCCCTTGGTGTTGATGCTGCCATTCTCGAAAAAGCAGAAAAACGTCGCGATTATGGCATCTTGCCGCTCACCGAAGAAGTGATTGCAAAGCAGCAAGACATCGCTGATACCTTTGCCAAACTTAAGCTAATTCCTCAGCCCATCGTAGTGAAAGAAGCAGTTTGGGATGGGAAGTAACATTAGGTAAAGGCAAGCACATTAGGATTGCCCTTTTTTAATCGCCTTTTATCGCATAAAGAGGTCAAAATATGTCCAGATTAATCAACCCCATCCAAACTTTGCCATTTATCCAGAAAATTCGCTGGGCGCTTAACCCCATCGGCTATCTGGAAAAGGCAGGGCAGAAATATCCAGATATCTTTACAGCCAACGTTTTTAGTAGAAATTCAGTGTTTGTGGTTGATCCGCAAGGGATTCAGCAAGTACTAACTAGCGATCGCAAACAATTGAGCGCCCCTGGTGGTGCAAATGGAATTTTAAAGCCAGTCGTTGGCAGTTATTCGGTATTTGGGCTAGATGGCGATCTCCACCGCAAGCGTCGTCAAATTGTGATGCCTGCTTTTCATGGGGCAAGGTTGCAGACATACGGACAGCTAATTTTTGACCTCACCAAGAAGGTATTTGATAACCTCAAGCCTAATCAGACTTTTTTAGCCCGAAATATCACCCAAGAGATTTCCCTAGAGGTAATTCTGCAAGCGGTATTTGGTTTGTATGAAGGCGATCGCCGTCAGAAACTCAAGCAACTTTTGACGACAATGCTCGATAATACCGCCACTCCTTTGGGTGCGATCTATCTCTTCTTTCCTGCTCTGCAAAAGGATCTCGGTGCGTGGAGTCCTTGGGGTAAGTTTCTGCGGAAGCGGCAACAGGTGGATAAAATTCTCTATGCGGAAATAGCCGATCGCAGGGCAAATCATGATCCTAACCGCACCGATATTTTATCGATGTTGCTGTCTTCCGTGGATGAAGATGGACAGGGAATGACCGATCAGGAATTGCGCGATGAGCTTTTGGGCTTATTGGTGGCTGGGCATGAAACTACGGCTACCGCAATGGCTTGGGCTTTATACTGGATTCAGCGATCGCCTAAAGTTAAAGAGAAGTTATTGGCAGAATTAAAAACTGTTAGCAATCCCAGCGATTGGACAGGTATTTTTAAACTTCCCTATTTAACAGCAGTATGTAATGAGACTTTGCGGATTCATCCCGTAGCGATGCTGACCTTCCCAAGATTGACGGAAGAACCGATAGAACTATTGGGACATAAATTAGATACGCATACGGTAGTCCAAGCCTGTATCTATCTCTTACATCATCGTGAAGATTTATATCCCAATGCTGATCAATTCCAACCTGAACGTTTTCTCGATCGCCAGTTTTCTCCCTACGAGTTTATGCCCTTTGGTGGCGGCGCAAGGCGCTGTGTCGGTGAAGCTCTAGCCCAGTTTGAGATGAAGATTGTCTTAGCGACAATTCTCTCCCATTACAATCTAGAACTACGCGAAGACAAACCCGTTAAACCACAGAGAAAAGGAGTCACGCTTTCTCCAAAAGGAGGTATTAAGATCGCTGTTGTATAAGATATCCAGAGATCCCCCCAGCCCCCCTTTTTAAGGGGGGAGAATATAATAATTAATCTTCTTCCCTCTTTTTAAGGGGGATTGAGGGGGATCGAAACCTCAAATCACGAGACCAATTTCCAATCACCAATTTCCAATCACCAATTCCCAATCACCAATTCCCAATCACCATGCCCAATCTCAACATCAACACCCAACGCCTCATCACCGATGTCCTCGTCATTGGTGGCGGTACAGCTGGCACTATGGCAGGAATTAAGGCAAAACAAGCGAATCCCGATCGCGATGTCTTGATTCTCGAAAAAGCAAATATCCGTCGTAGCGGTGCGATCGCGATGGGGATGGATGGTGTCAATACCGCCGTCATCCCCGGAAACTCCACACCAGAGCAGTACGTACGTGAAGTGACGATCGCTAATGATGGCATTGTGGAACAAGCAACGGTTTATCAAACGGGTAAGCTGGGTTTTGAAGTGATTAAAGAATTAGAAAGTTGGGGTGTGAAGTTCCAAAAGGATGCTCAAGGGGAATATGACCTCAAGCAAGTGCATCGGATTGGTAAATATGTCTTGCCCATGCCTGAAGGTAAAGACCTGAAAACGATTTTGGCACGGCAGGTAAAGCGGCATAAGGTGCGGGTCACCAATCGCGTGATGGCAACAAGGGTCTTAGTGGAAAATGGTCGGGCGATCGGCGCGGTGGGCTTTGATGTGCGTAATGGTGATTTTGTGATCATTCAAGCAAAAGCTGTCATCCTCTGTACGGGCGCGGCTGGGCGTTTAGGATTACCTGCTTCGGGCTATCTCTATGGAACTTACGAAAACCCCACCAATGCAGGCGATGGCTACTCAATGGCTTATCACGCAGGGGCAGAACTCTCAAATATTGAATGCTTCCAAATCAATCCTCTGATCAAAGATTACAATGGACCTGCCTGTGCCTATGTGGCAGGACCTTTTGGCGCACATACGGTTAATGCTGAGGGACATCGCTTCATTAATTGCGACTATTGGAGTGGGCAGATGATGCTGGAGGTCTGGAAGGAACTGAACTCTGGCAAGGGTCCTGTGCAGCTAAAAATGACCCATCTCGATCCCGATACAATTTCTGAAATTGAATCGATCATGTGGTCAAATGAGCGCCCCAGTCGCGAGCGCTTTCATGCGGGACGGGGTGAGGACTATCGCACCCATGGCGTGGAAATGAACATTTCCGAAATTGGCTTATGTAGCGGTCATAGTGCGTCAGGTGTATGGGTAAATGAACGCGCCGAAACTACAGTCGCAGGACTATACGCGGCGGGTGACATGGCGAGTGTGCCGCACAATTACATGATTGGTGCGTTTGTATATGGCAGAATCGCGGGAATTGAGGGGATGAAGTACAGCGATGATTTGGAACATCTTGAGCCAAATTCGGAATTTCTAGAAGCAGAGAGAACCAGAATTTATGCACCTTTAACCCGACCTAATGGCGTTCCCCATACCCAAGTGGAATATAAATTACGCCGACTGGTGAATGATTATCTGCAACCACCGAAGTCTACAAACAAGATGGAGATTGGCTTAGGGCTGTTTGCTCGCTATCAAGAAACCCTCGATATTATGGGCGCTCAAGATCCCCATGAATTAATGCGTTGTATGGAGGTGCATTTCATCCGCGATTGTGCAGAAATGGCGGCAAGGGCTTCACTGTTCCGTAAGGAAACTAGATGGGGACTTTATCATTATCGCTTGGATTATCCAGAGAAGAATAATGATGAGTGGTTCTGTCATGTCAATTTGAAGAAAGATGAATCGGGACAAATGACTCTCTTTAAACGGGATGTTTCTCCTTACATTATTCCTGTGGATGTGCGTCAAGAAGTTTATGATGTGGCGGTGAGGTAGATCATGGCGATTTACAATTCCATTGGTAAGCAATATGCAAAAACGCGAGTTCCCGATCGCCGCATTGTCAATCAGTTAATCGAACTACTTGATTTACCTCATGGGAGTGTGATCGCCGATATTGGCGCGGGAACAGGTAACTATAGTTATGCCTTAGCAAATCAAGGATTTTGGGTGAAAGCGATCGAACCTTCTGTCGTGATGCAACAACAAGCGATCGCGCATCCACAACTTCAATGGTTTACTGGTTATGCTGAAAATTTACCCCTAGGCGATCGGTCTGTTGATGGTGCGATTAGTACCTTAGCAATTCATCACTTTACTAATCTCCCCAAAGCATTTCAAGAAATGCATCGGGTAGTGAAAGGTGGGGCGATGATATTGCTAACTTTTGATATTAGACTGGCTCAAAAAATATGGCTCTATGATTATTTCCCATTTTTGTGGGATGATGCTTTGCAATTTTTAGCGCTTGATGAACAAATAGATTTAATTCAACAGAATACAAAGAGGAAAATTGAAACAATTCCTTTTTTATTACCCGATAACTTATCAGATTTGTTTGCTGCTGCTGCTTGGAAACGCCCAAAATTATATCTCGATCCTGTAGTACGTTCTGGTATTTCTTCGTTTGCAAAATTCGATGAAAATTTAATCGTGCAAGGAGTAAATTTATTGAAGAAAGACTTAAATAGTGGCGCGTGGTTGAAAAAATATGATGAAATCAAAAAATTAACTGAACTTGATATTGGTTATCGTTTTCTCCGAGCGACTCTTGCATAATTAACAAACAATTTTATCGGTTAAATTTATTTAAACCTATGGCAAGTAACGTTTCTATAAACAATCAAGTTATAATTAGAACAGCAGAAATTAAAGATGCTGAAAGGATCGCTATACTTGCCGATCAACTTGGATATCCTGTAACTAAATCAACAAGCAAAAGAACGGATTGATAAAATCCAAAATAATGATAACCATGTTTTATATGTAGCAACTTTAGATAAAGATGTAATTGCTTGGGCACACGCTTATATTTGTGATTCGATAGTAACTCAAACTTCTGCATTACTTTTAGGATTAGTTGTTGATCAAGATTATCGGCATCATGGAATTGGACATTTATTGATGAAAAAAATTGAAAATTGGGCGACTAAATCTGGTGCAGAAGGTGTGTTATTACGCTCAAATATTAAGCGAAAAGAAGCACATTTATTCTATGAGAAAATTGGTTATGCCAATATCAAACAATCATTAACTTTTTATAAATCGCTGTAATTAAAATAATGAATATAATCACTATTTTTAAAGGAGGTAAAAATGTCAGTTGATACTACGAAACTAATTCACGATCAAATTGAATACTATCGATCGCGATCCAGTGAATATGATGAATGGTTTTATCGTATTGGACGCTACGATCGCGGACAGGAACATAACGATCGCTGGTTTGCTGAAATCGAAGTTGTTCAGAAAGCTTTACGGGAAATTGGTCAAGTCAATCAAGTTTTAGAATTGGCTTCTGGGACTGGTGTTTGGACAGAACAACTTTTACAAATCAGCACAAAAATTGAGGCGATCGATGCTTCTGCGGAAACGATTGCTATCAATCAAAATAAATTGAATTCTGATAAAGTAACCTATCAACATCAAGATATCTTCGTATGGGAACCAGAGCAAGAATACGATTTGGTGTTCTTCTCTTTTTGGCTTTCCCATGTTCCACCAGATTTGCTTCAATCCTTTTTAAATAAAGTTTATCTTGCCACGCGTAAAGGAGGACAGATTTTTATCATCGATTCCCGCAACGATTATACTTCTCGCGCTAAAGATCACCCTGTCAATGGACAAAATGGAATTTATCAAACTCGGAAACTTAATGATGGCAAGGAATTCACGATTGCTAAAATTTACTATCAACCAGATGAACTGCAAACTCTACTGGTTAATGCGGGATTTACCGCAGATGTGCGTGTGACAGATAACTACTTCATCTCTGCCCATGGATGGAAATCCAATTAATCGTAAATCTTTATAACAAAATACAACAAAAACCATGGCTTTAATTAAACAACGTATTGATGTTCCTGTAATTGTCGATGAATCGAAATGTTTAGAAAAATGTGTCGCTTGCATTGAAGTTTGTCCCCTCGATGTCTTAGCTAAAAATCCCGAAACAGGCAAAGCATATATGAAATATGACGAGTGCTGGTTCTGCTTGCCTTGCGAAAAAGAATGTCCAACTGGTGCGATTACTGTACAAATTCCCTTTTTATTACGATAGAAAATTATGTGTATTACTAGCAATCCTGAATTACAAGAATGGATAGAATTATTACAGTCAGATGATCTGAGCGATCGCCTAGTGGCGATTAAAAGTTTGCAACATCTGGGTGATGAAGATGCGCTTGATGTGGTGTTACTCGCCCTCAACGACGAAAGCCCTGCTGTCCAAAAAATTGCGATCGCCACGCTCTGGGAATTTGCCAATCCGAAGGTAATTCCTAACCTAATCCCCAGTCTTGGCTCACCTGATGAAGAAATTCGGGTAGCATCTCTATCGGCTCTCGGTGAATTGGTTTCTCAAGATTCTCTTTTATTATTGCTAGATGCTTTACACCAAGACAATCGACCTCTTCAGCGCAATATTCTCATCCTGTTACGCAAAATCCATGACGCGCAATCTTTACCCTATTTATTGCCATTTCTAGAATCAGAGCATCCTGAATTAAGGGAAGCCGCGATTACAACTTTGCGCTATCTTAATCAAGTTAAAACTAGCCCCACCGCCTTACCACTACTGCATGATCCTTTTGATTTTGTGCGCCGTGAAGCTGCCCTGACATTGGGACATCTCGCTGATGCCGAGGTCATTCCCATCTTGAGCAAAGCTTTAAAGGAAGATTCCGACTGGCAAGTGCGGCGCAATGTCACTAAAGCTTTAGCGATTCATGGCGATGGTGTCGCGATACCAGTACTAATTGAAGCGATCGCTGATGAGCATTGGCAAGTACGACGCTTTGCAGCGCAGGCTTTGCAGAAGATTTTCCAGAATGATCACCAGGCTAGCAAAAGTGAAGCGGCGATTCCTGCTCTAGTTAAGGCGCTTACCGATGAATATGCCGATGTGCGAAAAGATGCCGCGATCGCCCTTGGAGATCTGGCTAGTCCTGATGCTCTTCAAGCCCTGCGCCAAGCCCTAGACGATCCCGATCGCGAAGTTAGCATTCGGGCGGAACGCGCCATTAGCAAGATCGAGCAAATTGTGGCTGCTACTCAAATCTCAACCTAGTTCACATTCTAGTTCACATTTATGATTGAAGGGATTAGTCACATTACTTTTATAGTTAGCGATTTAGAAAAGATGTCCATTTTTTTATCAACAATTTTTGATGCTGAAGTGGTCTATGCCAGTGGTGAAAAGACATTTTCGACTTCCCAAGAAAAGTTCTTTCTAATTAATGGTATTTGGATTGCAATTATGGAAGGAAAATCACTAATCGAGAAAACCTACAATCATGTCGCTTTTAAAATAAGCGATCGCGATTTTGAGAAATATCGGTTGCGCATAAATTCTCTAGGTTTGGAAATGCGCGAAAGCCGCAGCCGTATCGAAGGTGAGAGTAATTCTCTATATTTTTACGACTACGATAATCACCTTTTTGAGTTGCATACAGGTACTCTCAATCAACGCTTAGAGGCATATAAATAATGATTGAAACTGTTCCTAGTAAATTATCCCCTGATTTTGCTGACATCCGTAAAGTGGAGGTTACTCAATTATTGAAACAATTAATCGTGCCTATTCTCAACAATGATATTGTAAGTTTAGGCATGGTGCGAAATCTCCGAATCGTCGATGATTACGTCTATTTACGTCTCTATGTCGGCTCGCATCAACTGGAATTAAAAGAGCAAGTTATAGCAACTCTCTCTAATTTCAACTGGTGCAAGAAAACCTATGTCGAACTCTGTACAATTCCTAAAGTTCGCACGACCTTAGCTGTTTCCAGTGGTAAAGGTGGTGTTGGTAAATCCACAGTTGCCGTTAACTTAGCCGCCGCTCTCAGCCTTACAGGGGCAAAGGTAGGTTTACTTGATGCCGATGTTTATGGACCAAATGTGCCGCAAATGTTGGGCTTAGGACATTCTGATATTCAAGTGATTGAAACTATCAATGGTCAGCGCTTCATTCCCTTAGAGGCGCATGGCATCAAAGTCATGTCTGTAGGTTTATTAGCAGAACCCGATCATCCCCTCGCTTGGCGGGGTCCCGTTCTCCATAAGATCATCACCCAATTCATTCATCAAGTAGAATGGGGGGAGTTAGATTATCTATTGATTGATTTGCCCCCAGGAACAGGCGATGCCCAGATTACGATTGTGCAGGAAAGTCCGATCTGTGGCGTAATCCTTGTGACGACACCGCAACAGGTGGCGATCGCAGATGTGCGCCGTAGTGTCCATATGTTCCGTCAGGTGGGCGTGCCTGTGTTGGGCATTGTCGAGAATATGAGCTATTTGCTTACGGAAGATGGAAAGGATTCACAATTTATTTTTGGTAAGGGAGGTGGTCAGCAATTAGCGATAGAACTACAAGCGCCTTTATTAGGAGAAATTCCGATTCATGCCTGTATTTGTGAAGGCGGCGATCGCGGATTGCCTGTGACTTTAAGCGATCGGAATTTTCTAGCCAGTCAAGTTTTTACAAAAATTGCTAACGCTTTAGTCATCGCATTGCATAAGTAAACTTACAGCGCTTTGCGCTCAAACCCAAATCAAGAAACCCTTTGAAAGTGTTGCAGAGCAACACTTTCAAAGGGTTTCTTGTGAGTCTTTTTCGAGACTCTAAGTAGCTAAGCATCAGTAAACTTACAGCACTTTGCACTCACACCCAAACCAAGGAAATTTTTGAAAGCGTTGCTTCGCAACGCTTTCAAAAATTTCCTTGTGGTTCGTTTGATCGATAATTGCTGTAAGTATGCTGAAAAATTTGCTGAATAGTGGTATGTAGTTTTTTGAGCTTGATCGGTTTAGCCAGATATTCGCTAGCTCCTGCCTTCAGACATCTTTCGCGATCGCCTTCCATCGCTAGAGCGGTGAGCGCAATGATTGGCGTTGCCGCAAATTTGGGATCGGTACGAATCAATTGAATTGCCTCTAGACCATCCATTCCTGGCATTTGAATATCCATGATGATAATGTCTGGGCAATGTTCTTGAGTCATGGCGACGGCTTCTTTGCCATTTTTAGCGATCGCAAGGCGGTATTTGAGCGCCAATAGATACGAACTAAAGGTTTGGATATTGGCTTCATTATCTTCCGCCAATAACACTAGCGGCGCGATCGCATTTTCACGATTGGGATCTTGTGGCAACAATGAAGTTGTCATGGATACAGTCGCTTCCAAAGCATCGGACTGATAAATCTCATAGGGTAGCGCCACGGTAAAACGACTGCCCTTGCCAACTTCGCTCTCCACAAAGACCTGACCGCCATGCATCTCGGTAATCTGCTTAACTAACGCCAGTCCTAACCCAGTACCTTCATAGCGGCGATTGAGACTACTACTGATCTGCACAAAGGGTTGAAAGAGGCGAGTCAGATCATGGGGAGAGATACCAATCCCCGTATCCACAATTTGAAAGAGAATCATCGGCGAATTCATTTCTTTGACACTCTGGGGAATTGTCGCCGATCCTTTCCATCGCTCACCCTGCCCAAAGGCAACAAGCAAACTAATCGTGCCTTCACTGGGAGTAAATTTAACTGCATTGGTGAGCAGATTAATTAGTACCTGTTTGATCCGCCGCTGTTCGACATTGATATTATGGATATTTTCAGGAATTTCACTAAAAACGCGAACTCGCTTATAGTTTGCCTGCTGTCGGATAAAAACAAGACTGGACTCACAGAGATTGAGAACTGACACTGGTTCGATATGTATTTCCATCATCCCCGATGAGATTTTTGATAGATCGAGAATGTCATTAATGAGGGAAAGGAGATGTTCGCCACTCGATGCGACCGTATTGATCGCCTTGACTTGCTTTTCGTTCATTAAGCCAAAGACCTGTTCTCCCAAAGCTTCGGACAGTCCCAAAATAGAATTTAGCGGCGTGCGGAGTTCATGGCTCATATTGGCAAGAAACTCATCCTTCATTTTGGTGGCGCGTAGGAGTTCTTCATTGGCGGTGCGGAGTTGTTCTTCAGTTTGTCTGCGAATCAACAGTTCGGTCTGGATCTGTTCATACAGATTAGCCTGTTGAATGGCGATCGCCACTTGATTGGCAATTTGTTCTAATAGCTCGATTTCCCATTCTTTCCATACATAGGGGTGATCGTTTTGGTACATGCCCAACAGCCCCCAGAGATTGCCACTGACAAAGATAGGCACGATCACGTAAGCTCTGGCTTGAAACTGCTCCAGCAGCTCGATATGACAAGGCTGTAAACCCTCTTCATAAATATCCGTGACGATCATGTTTTCACAATTGGCAAATCGACCGCCTTGGGTTTCTTGGAGATAAGTATCTTCCCAAACCTTATGCAAGTCTTCACCAACCAGTTTTACCCAACCATCGGCAACAGATTCGACGATAAATTCGCCATTCCAATCGGGTTGGAAGCGATAAATGGCAACCCGATCTAGATCGAAGGCTAGCCTCAACTCCTGTACGGCAATATGGAGAATATTAAGGACATTTAGGGGTTGGCGAATTGCTTGGGTAATATGGAGGAGGACTTGTTTTTGCAGGGACTGCTGTGTCAAACGCAACTCGGCTTGTTTGCGATCGCTAATATCTTGTCTGACGCTCAAAGTACCGATCGGTTGATCATGATCATCCTTGAGAACTGTCATCGCCATGGAGACAGGAAAGCGGGAACCATCTTTACGAATATCGATCCATTCTTCGTCAATCAAGCCTTGCATCGCCATCGATATTAATGCCGTAAAGCCCGTACCAATATCTTGCCCCAAGACAGCAGCAGCCTTAGTCGTTTTCGCAAGTACTTCTTCACAGTCATGAAATATTTCGGGAGTAACCCGACCGACCACTTCTCCCTTGCTGTAACCAAACATTTTCTCAGCACCAGCATTAAAGGTCTGGATAATACCATTCAAATCCGTGGAAATAATTGCATAGTCAGTGCCATCGAGAATAGCGCGTTGTAATTTGTTAACCTGCGATAGCTCTTGCGTTCTCTCTTTGACCTTGATCTCTAGGGATTGATTAAGCTGTTGCAGCTCTTGCTCCGCTAGTTTGCGATCGCTAATATCCCGAATAATCCAGCAGAGCTGAAGCTCTTTATCGGCAGGATTAATATTTTTAGTAGCCGTAATTTCCGCAGGGAAAGGATGAAGCTGAAGGGATTTCATCGTGATTTCCCAAGTCGTTTTCTCATAGTCTAGGGATAATAAATGATTGAGTTGACTGTTAAAGAACTCTTTTTGGATGATAAATTCTTCTAAAGAGACACCTAAAATATCATCACTATCAATCTCCAACAGCTCTGAAACAACTTGATTTGCTTCAAAAATCTGTCCCGATGCGTCGGTCACGAGATAGCCATCGGGGGCAAATTCAAATAGATTTTGATAGCGGATCTGGGCATACTCTAGCTGGCGGTGCTGGGAGATCAAGTCCTCCGTCGTGATCCGCAACTCCTCGATCGTGCATTGCAACTCCTCACTGGTGCTCTCAAGTAATCTATTGCGATCCTCTAGCTCGACTTGCTGTCTTAAGAGTAGATTTTCAAATCGTTTGCGTTCTGCCAACTCATTTTGGACTTGTTGATAGGCGATCGCCTGTTGAATAGCAATCTCTAGATGGATGGACAACTGTTGTACTAATTGAATATCGGACTCTTCCCAAATCCTTGGAGCCCCACATTGGTGCACCACTAACAATCCCCATAAAGTTCGTTCGTTCAGTTTCGATAACAGAATTGGCACTACCAAATTTGCCCTTACTTGAAATTCTTCCAGCAAGCGGATATGACAATCGGTTAAATTTGCCGCATAAATATCACTAGCAGCAAAAATCTTTCCCTTGCAATATTCACCACCAAGATTTTTCTGAAAGCAAGTATCATCAATCTTCACATTCAAGCTCGATCGCCAAGGGGCAACCACATCTTCCGCAACTACTACCCCGCCCATATCGGGTTTAAATTTATAGACAATTACCCGATCTGCTTCTAGAAATTGGCGCACTTCTCGCACAATGGCACTGGAGATATCCTCTAAATTTAGGAATTCGCGCACCCGCAGAGCAATTTCAGCAATCAGTCCCTGCTGTTTTTGCGATCGCTGCAACCGCCGACTAAGGACAGTTTGCCTCAATACTTGTTTAATCACTATGACGAGAGATTTTGCGGTTAATTCCCCCTTGATCAAATAGTCAGATGCCCCCAATTTCATGGCTCTTACCGCCATTTTTTCATCCCCCTGCCCCGTCATAATGATCACAGGAGTTTTTTCGCCTGTCTCCTCTTGATTGATGATTTCGAGAAACTCCAAGCCATCCCCATCAGGAAGCCTGATATCAATGAGCATAATATCTGGCTTTTGCGATCGCCAAAGAATGAGCCCTTCCTCTAGGCTTTCTGCTTCGATCCAATTACAAAGAAGCTCTGAGTCTAATTGTAGATAGCGCAGATAAGTAGCACGATCGCTTTCAGAATCATCGACTATCAAAACATTTACAGCAAACGACGATACTTGATAAGTCATTACAAGATTTCTATCTACTCTATCCTTTCAACATCTTACAATACTGCCTATTCTTTGGGTAAATAGTGTTAAGTGAAGGTGCTATAGCCCTGATCCCCCTGAACTTTGCGAGATAGAAATAAGATTTTACCGATTCTAAATAGGTTTTTGTAATTCACAAAATTGTTGTCACACTTTCGTGAATTGGTATTAATTAAAGTACCTACGGCTTCGACTCCGCTCAGCCAGCTTTAGCTGAGCGGAGTCGAAGCTCAAGCTGGCTGAGACATTTTTTGGCCCCAAAAGCCTCAGCTACCCAAAGTTTCTTAGTTTGGATTTGAGCCCAAATCCCAGTCTAAAAGCTGCGGCGCAGCTTTTAGACTGGGATTCTAATTATGCTGAAGTACTTAATACCAATTCACTGAAGTGAGACAACACTTCAGTGAATTAAAAAACAAACCCAGTAAGCTTTTGAGATTCCCAAAATGGCAACGCCATTTTGGGAATTGGTATAAAACACGATAAAGTGCGAAACTTATCCTTGGTGAATTGCAAATATTTGAGCTACGAGTTTGAAACAACGATCTTCGGGAAAATCTTCAAAGCCGTCTTCTTATTGGCAGATGAAGGATTACGTCTACCCACAGCGTTTTCTGATTGCTAAAGCATTTTTATGTACCCTAGTCTTTATCGGCACAATGCCCCTCCTTGCCGAGCTACTAGGACGTGTCGCCCAAGCACTAGGGAAAGGAGATGTTAATGCGATTATCCAGATCGCTATTTTCGCGGTAATTATGTTTGTCTTCAGAGGATTGGGGCAGTATGGGCAGGATTCGATGATGGCGCAAGCAGCCCTAAATGCCGCTAGGGATTTGCGCGTGGATGTATATGCCCACCTGCAAACCCTCGATCTAGATTATTTTGCGGAATCACGCACGGGTGATTTATCCTATCGCTTAACTGAAGATGTCGATCGCATTGGCGAAGTTATTAGTAAGTTTTTTCATCAGTTCATTCCGTCAGTGCTGCAATTGATTTTCGTACTGGCTTACATGATCTATTTGAATTGGATTTTAACTCTCACAACCCTTGCCGTTGCCCCCTTAATTGCCATCTTAATCGCATGGTTTGGCGATCGCATGTTGAGCCTCAGTCGCCGCAGCCAAGATCAAGTGTCGAACCTCGCTGCCCTGTTGTCGGAAATCTTTAGTGGCATTCGCCTCGTCCGCGCCTTTGCCACCGAGTCTTACGAAATTGATCGGTTTAAACAGGAGTCCGAACAAAACAGCCGTCGCAAATATGCCGCCGATCGCGTCAGAGCAATTCAATACCCCGTAGTCGGCTTTTTAGAAGCCGCAGGAATTTGCTTCCTGTTTTTGTTAGGAGGTTGGCTAATTTCTAATAATTGGCTACGACCAGAACAGTTTGTTGCCTTTGGTGCGGGTGTCGCGCTTTTGATTGACCCCATTTCCAATACCACCAACAGTTACAACGAAATCAAGCAAGCTGAAGCTTCCGTCGATCGCATTTTCGAGATTTTTAAAATTCAACCCGTCGTTACCGAAAAGCCCAATGCGATCGTTCTTCCTGAAATCACGGGCAAGGTTGAATATGTGCAGGTGGGGTTCCATTACCAGAGCGATCGTCCCATTCTTACCGATATCAATTTAGTCGCCAATCAGGGTGAAGCGATCGCCCTCGTCGGGGCTTCAGGCGCAGGTAAGTCCACCATGATGAATCTATTAATGCGCTTCTATGATGTGAATTCGGGAAAGATTTTGATCGATGGCTACGATCTGCGCGACATCCAAATCAGGAGCTTGCGCCAACAACTAGCCTTAGTTCCCCAAGAAAATATCCTCTTCTCAGGAACCGTTGCTTCTAATATTGCTTTTGGACAAAAGGATTACGACACCCAAGCCGTAGAAAATGCCGCCAGAATTGCCAATGCCCATAATTTCATTATGGAACTTCCCCAAGGTTACGACACATGGGTCGGTGAACGTGGCGTAAATTTATCTGGCGGTCAACGCCAACGCATTTCTATCGCTCGCGCCGTTCTCCATAATCCCAAAATCCTCATTCTCGATGAAGCAACCTCTGCCCTTGATGCGGAGTCAGAAAGTCTCGTCCAAGAAGCCTTACAAAGGCTAATGCAAGGCAGAACGACCTTCATCATCGCGCACCGTTTGGCAACAATTAGAAATAGCGATCGCATTATCGTTTTAGAACAAGGTCACATCGTCGAATCGGGAACCCATGACGAACTGCTCCAAAAAGCAGGACGTTACGCTCAGCTACATTCTCGTCAGTTCGATACCATCGGCTAGGTACTAGTTATCTAAAGTGTGATCGACATATTTACGCCTTTTTTGTTGGCATGAAATGAGCATTTCAGAATCTATCCCCCATTAGCTAACCATTACCCTAAGTAGCTAAGCATAAGTAAACTTAAAACCTAGACGAGCGTACCGCACGCGTAGCGGGCAGTACGCTCTCTGGTGTTGGTTTTTAATTATGCCGAACTACTTAACTAGAATAAGATCTCTTCAGACAACTGCTTATTTATTGACTCTGGAACAATTAAATTATCAGTCATTTCTTTTTTTACTTGCTTTCTAACTTCTAGAGAACTTAATAAAAACAGATAATTAAATATATCCAATCCCCCCCAGATGGCAGCGCACATTAATGCACATTTCCCATCTGCTCTAACAACGTTAATATCCGCCCCTTTCTCAACTAAGAATTTTACAATATTGAGGTTATGGCTAAGAATAGCGCTTATTAAAAAAGTGGATCCATCTTCTAGTTCATAATTAAGATCTATACCCGCATCAATAAAAGCTGACATTATATCTATTCTTAATATTCTTATTGCATCTTGAAATGGGGTACTTCCTACTCCAAAATATATATCTACACCTGCATCTAGTAGAATTTTTACAATTTCAAGATTGCCAACCTCAACAGCATGTTCTAGTGGAGTTTTAGCCCAATCACCTATATGGTGTATATCTACACCACTTTCAATAAATATTTTAACCTCTCGAATTTGTCCAGCATGTATCGCATTATGAATTGTTGACATTTTAAAAACCCAAATTTAACGTGAGTTCGATGGAGTAGTAGCGTAGGGTACGTTCATGAAATGAAACACACCAAATAAATCTGCTTGGAATCTATCCTAATTACTCCAGAGATATTCATACAAGTAGGTACTGGTTATCTAAAGCGTGATCGACATATTTGCGCCTTTTTTGTTGGCATAAAATGAGCATTTCAGAATCTATCCCCTATTAGCTGACCAGTACCCTAAATACCAATTCAAGAAAGTGTTACAACACTTTTGTGAATTAAAAACAAACCCAGTAAGAGTTTTCAAAGCTCAAAATGGCTACGCCATTTTGAGCTTTGGTATTAGTGTTGGCTGGGGAGGGAATCAAAATTTAGGTTTGATATGATAGAGATCGCCGATTTCGATCCCCTTCTCGATAACTTCCCCTCAACCCATTCTAAGATCATGCCCCTGTTCGACATCCGCACCCCTTGGCCACCTACTGCCGATCAACCCAAAGCGATCGCCCAATTATTTGATGGATTACAAAAAGGACTCCGTTATCAAACGCTTTTGGGCGCAACGGGGACGGGTAAAACTATGACTGTCGCCAATGCGATCGCTAAATATCAAAAGCCGACTCTAGTTTTAGCGCATAATAAGACCTTAGCGGCTCAGCTCTGTAATGAATTGCGCGAATTCTTTCCGAATAATGCCGTTGAATATTTCATCAGTTATTACGATTACTATCAGCCTGAAGCATATATTCCCGTCACCGATACTTATATTGAAAAGACGGCTTCGATCAACGATGAAATCGATATGCTGCGCCATTCCGCAACGCGATCGCTATTTGAGCGCAAAGATGTAATTGTGGTTGCTTCCGTAAGCTGCATCTATGGTTTGGGTATTCCTGAGGAATATCTTAAAGCTTCGATCCCCTTGGCGGTGGGTGTGGAGTACGACCAGCGCGAACTATTGCGATCGCTTACGAACGTGCAGTACGAGCGCAATGATATTGAAATGGGCAGGGGTAAATTTCGCGTCAAGGGGGATATTTTAGAAATTGGTCCAGCCTACGAGGATCGCACAATTCGGGTAGAGTTCTTTGGCGATGAAATCGAAGCAATTCGCTATGTCGATCCCGTTACGGGAGAGATCTTACAGAGTTTGGATGCCTTAAATATTTATCCCGCGCGGCACTTTGTAACCCCTGCCGATCGCTTAGAGGTCGCCTGTGCGGATATTCAAGCGGAAATGGAAGCGCGACTGGAAGAATTAACCAATGCGGGCAAGTTACTGGAAGCGCAAAGGTTGGAACAACGCACGAAATATGATTTAGAACTCCTAAGAGAAGTCGGCTTTTGTAATGGAGTGGAGAACTATTCGCGGCATTTGGCAGGTCGTCAAGCAGGGGAATCTCCAGCTTGTTTGGTGGATTATTTTCCCAAGGATGATTGGTTGTTGATCGTTGATGAATCCCATGTTTCCATTCCCCAAATTCGGGGGATGTATAACGGCGATCGCGCCAGAAAAATGACTCTCATTGATCATGGCTTCCGATTGCCCAGTGCCGCTGATAACCGCCCCCTGAAAGCGGATGAATTTTGGGGTATGGTCAAACAATGTATTTTTGTGTCAGCTACCCCTGGGGACTGGGAGATGGAAGTTTCAGAACAGGTTGTCGAGCAAATCATCAGACCGACAGGTGTCGTCGATCCTGAAGTGTTTGTCCGCCCAACCGATGGGCAAGTGGACGATCTTTATCACGAAATTCAGGAACGAATTAAGCGGAAGGAAAGAATCCTCATTACAACATTGACGAAGAAGATGGCTGAGGACTTGACCACCTATTTTCAGGAACGAAATCTAGCGGTACGGTATCTCCATTCGGATATTAAATCGATCGAACGGATTGAAATTCTTCAAGATTTAAGGCGCGGTACGTTCGATGTGTTAATCGGTGTCAACCTATTGCGAGAAGGTTTGGATTTGCCTGAAGTTTCTCTGGTGGCAATTCTAGATGCTGATAAGGAAGGATTTTTGCGGGCTGAGCGATCGCTGATTCAAACGATCGGGCGGGCAGCCCGAAATATTGCGGGACAGGTGATCATGTATGCCGATCGCATGACCAATAGTATGGAAAAAGCCATTTCAGAAACAGAACGTCGCCGCCGCATTCAAATTAAATACAACGAGGATAACCAGATTACGCCGCGATCGATCGTGAAATCGATTGAAGGAAATGCAATTTTAGAATTTCTATCGGTATCCCGTCGTCTCAACGAGCGACAACTGGAATATGTAATTAATAACGCTAAGGAAATTCCGTTAGATGATATCCCAACGGTGATCGAACAGTTAGAATCCCAGATGAAGGATGCGGCGAAAAAACAAGAATTCGAGCAAGCTGCAACCTACCGTGACAAGATTAAGTCTTTGCGCGATCGCTTAATCGGCAAATAACTTTTAGCGATCGCCAAGAAGAGAAGGTTGGTGCAAAGCACCAACCTTCTCTTCTTGGCTTCTGATTTTGTCCTAACGCAAGTGGTAATACCAATTCCCAAAAGTGTGGCTACACTTTTGGGAAATTAAAAACCAAACCCAGTAAGGGTTTTAAAATCACAAAATGGCTATGCCATTTTGTGATTTGGTATAACAGCTAGAGCGTACCGCCCGCTACGTGGGCGGTACGCTCTCTGATTTCGGTTTTTAATACTTACTACATATCAAGTTCTTGCTTTAAATACAGGAGGTTTTCTGGGCGATAACTTGTATCATTTTGCCAGCGCTGTTTGACGGTTTCATGCAACGAGGAAACATCTCCTTCTATTTTGCGTCGAACTTCGCCAGCAAATTTAAAGATACCCTTTGGTTCATTGTCAAAAGGAATATAAAATTGAGGATTGATCGGAGATTCCACACAATTGCGATCAATTGCTAGCCCCAACTTTTCAACCCATTCCATTATCCATTCTAAGGTAATATCTGACAAACCATACTTCTCTTTAGTTCCACCTCCAATGCTGCCATGATCACCGACAAACCAGAGTTGATGGATTTGGGTGTCTGCATCATCACTGAGTTCCATTGGCGTAACTGGAAAGGATTTGCGAAGTTCATCGATCGCTACTGCATGAAAAGCATTTTGAATTAAGCGATTGATCTTGGTGTCAAAAAATTCATACTGCTTATTCACCCAATTATCTAAAGGAAAATTGGGAATGATATCGGGAATGCCTAAGGAGCCCACCGTATCCCAGCAACATAAGCCCCGAATCGATACATGTTCACCATAGGTTTCCCGAAATTTAATAGCTTGCTCTCCGCTGGGATGGGTTGAAGAATTGCGATCGCGATAGAGTTGATAGGCTTCAGGTGTTTTATGGATATATTGCCGTTTTAGCAATCCCGCACAGTAAATAAAGCCTGCCAAGCATCTCACGGTATAAGCACCGCGACTAAATCCAAACAGATAGATTTCATCACCTTCTTGATAGTTCAAGCTCAAAAAGCGATAGGCTGATTGAATCTTTTGATCAATGCCCCAACCAAAAGCTCCACCGGTAATTTGGTCGATAAAATCACCTTCAGTGCCAATGCCTTGATCGTAGAAAACAATCTGCTGTATTTCTAGATCGTCTTCTGCTTGAACAGATTGAGCGATTTTTAAGACATTGGTCGCATCTGGCTTTTCTAGCTTGATCCAAGTTCCATCACAGCAAACAATTAATCTTTTCATCGGGATTACTCCTAATTTGATCTGCTTAACCGAATCTACTAAATTGATCTAAGTAAGTGGGTTAATTAAATATAAAACCCTAAAACTTATGGTGTACGCCGCGCTTGCGCCGCAGGTTTGAGATCTGGATTTTAATTATGCGAGGTACTTATATACCTCTAAATCTATATGCCTCTAACAATTAGCTAAACATAAGTGAACTCAAAACCAATAAGAGATGACTACCCGCTACGTAGTCGGTACACTCTTATTAGTTTCTAATTATGCTGAGCTACTTATAATCACTTAATCCCACTAGTCTTGAGATACGGCTTAGATACATTACTTGCAGCCGTATCTATAGCTATATAATATTCAAATAATATGCAAAAACATACTGAATTAACCCATGTCGATCGCGTTTAGTAAATATCACGGATTAGGTAACGATTTTATTTTAATTGATAATCGGCATAGTGCCGAACCAATTTTTACTGCCGAGCAGTCTATCAAATTGTGCGATCGCAATTTTGGTATTGGTGCAGATGGAGTGATTTTTTTGCTAACGGCGGTTGATGGCGGGCATCAGATGCGGATTTTCAACTCCGATGGCTCCGAGCCAGAAATGTGTGGTAATGGAATTCGCTGCTTAGCTAAATTTATGGATGATTTAGGTATCCCCAGCCTTGAGAGAAAGTATTCCATTCACACGGGAGCAGGGCTAATCGTACCGCAGATGGATGCAGATGGACAGGTCACTGTCGATATGGGTAAACCATTTTTGACTGCTGCCGAGATTCCTACTACTTTGGGAGAAGCAGGCGATCGCAAAGTGATTGATTTTCCTGTCGAAGTAGGTGGCAAGGTTTGGAATGTAACGACCGTAAGTATGGGCAATCCCCATTGCATGATCTTTGTAGATGATGTTGCTAGCATTCCCTTAGCAGAAATTGGTGTTCTCTTTGAACATCATCCCGCATTCCCAAATCGGACTAATACTGAGTTTGTGGAAGTAGTGAATCGTGGTTATGTGAAAATGCGAGTATGGGAACGCGGTGCAGGGGCAACTCTCGCCTGTGGTACTGGAGCCTGCGCGACGGTGGTTGCTGGAGTTTTAAACGATCGATGCGATCGCAATTGTACGGTTAATCTTCCTGGAGGAGATTTGCAAATCCATTGGTTGGCAGAGAGCGATCACGTTTTGATGACTGGTCCCGCTACCCTTGTATTTACAGGTTCCTTAAAACTTTAAAGACTTTAGCTGAAAATGGCGTTACCATTTTCAGCTTTGAAAACCCTACTGGGTTTTCAATTCCCAAAAGTGTAGCTACACTTTTGGGAATTGGTATTAGAGATCGATAAAAGCGATCGATAAAAATAAATTTAAAGGTTTAACATTTAAAGGTTTAACTATGAGCGAAACTATTTTTAGCAAAATTATCAAACGGGAAATCCCTGCGACTATTCTCTACGAAGACGATCTAGCCCTCGCTTTTCGGGATGTCAACCCCCAAGCTCCCGTCCATTTCTTGGTAATTCCCAAAAAGCCCATTATTAAACTTTCGGAAGCAACTAGTGAGGACGAATCTTTACTTGGACATTTATTGCTAGTCGCCAGTAAGGTTGCAGCCCAAGAGGGATTAACAGGTTTCCGTCTAGTGACCAACAATGGTGCAGAGGCAGGACAAACTGTCTTTCACTTACATATTCATGTCTTAGGTGGACGATCGCTAGATTGGCCGCCAGGATAATAAATAGTTCCGCAAAACTAGAGAGCGTACTACCCGCTAAGCGGGCGGTACGCTCTCTAGTTTTGGTTTTTAATTATGCCGACTTACAGCGCTTTGCGCTCAAACCCAAACCAAGGAAATTGTTGAAAGCGTTGCTTCGCAACGCTTTCAACAATTTCCTTGTGGTTCGTCTGATCGGTAATTGCTGAAACTTGGGATAAAGCCTCAATAGGCTGAACTTGCAACAAAAATTCTGTAATTCTAGTGAGAATTATGACTGCGATCGCCATTGACTTTGGGACTAGTAATACCGCGATCGCTATTCTGGAAGTAGATAGCGATTTTCATCCGCCAACCCCCAAAACTCTATACTTTGATGAGATCTCCCATGACTTTGCTACTATTGACGGACGGGCTTGGCTAGTGCCAAGTCTAGTTTACGTGGAGAATCAGCCACCTAAGTTTTTATTGGGAGCACAAGCCCGATCGCAGGGGGACTCCAAGCGTCTATTTAGAGGCTTCAAACGCGATATTGTCGCGAGCTTTCGATCGCCAGCCCGTGAGATTGATGGTGAATTTTATGATGCTGAAGCGATCGCCGCAATCTTTCTAACCGAAATTTGGGAACGCTTGAACCTAAAAAAACTGAATCCCAGCCAAATAATTTTTACTGCTCCCGTGGGTGCATTTGCGGGATATCACAACTGGTTTGCTAATTTGGCGGAAAAGCTGCAATTACCAAACTTCCAAGTTATCGATGAGTCCACGGCTGCCGCTTTGGGTTATACGATTACGAGACCCAATGTCTTGGTATTGGTGATTGACTTTGGTGGCGGCACGTTAGATTTGAGTTTAGTCCGTACTGCGCCGATCGCCAATCCTCCATTGTCAAAATATGCCGCTAAAGCCGAAGTAATCGCCAAATCGGATGCTTATATTGGTGGTATCGATATTGATCGCTGGATTGCCGAACATTTCTTGCGCCAATTAGGAATCTTGCGATCGCAAATGCAGGAAAGTGATTGGCAGAGCATTTTAGGAATTGCCGAGCAAATCAAGATTAAGTTATCCCTGATTCAGGAAGTCAGGGAAATCTGGGTGGATGAGCAGATGATTTCCCGTCAACTTCAACTCACGCAAACCGAATTGACCGAGATTCTCGAACAGAATCAGATGATCGAGCAATTACGAGAAGCTATTGATGAAGTTCTTGCCATCGGACTAAATCGAGGCATCAGTAAAGCTGCGATCGAACATGTTCTTCTAGTTGGTGGTAGTTGTCAGATTGTAGCGATCCAGCAATTAATTACTTCCTATTTTGGGAAAACTAAAGTTAAGTTTGGCAAACCCTTTGAAGCCGTAGCCCATGGCGCGTTAACCCTTGGACAAGAGGTGAACGTCGAGGATCATTTGCGTCATAGCTACGCAATTCGGTTGTGGGAACCCTATCTCCAGCAATATTCCTTTTATACATTGTTTGAGCAGGGGACAAAATATCCCTGTCAGCGCACCGAACCCTTAATCCTCCAAGCCGCGATCGCAGGGCAAACAGAGATATGGCTCGATATTGGTGAAGTTGCCGATATTGCCCAAGCTGAGGTCACCTATGATCGCTCTGGTCGGATGACTAGCAGTCAATTGCTCAAACAATCGGACTTTCGCTCGTTGGTACAGAGAAAGTCCGCCGATCCTGATAACGATCCTGAGGCTGATCACCAATGCGTCGCTCGCCTCGAACCCCTCGGTCAGTTAGGAAGCGATCGCATTTCCGTAAAGTTTGAAATTGATGATCGGAGGGTGCTAATTGCTACAATTAGCGACTTGCTGACCGATCGGGTACTAATTGATCGTAAGGCAATTGTTAAATTAGAGTGATTTTTCTTAGGATTACCAAAACCCAAAAGATGGGTGGCGGTGCTTCGCACCGCCACCCGTCTTCTGGTATTTTAAAGCTTGCATTGCTATATTTACCTTTAAGAAATAGATTTAACCCTCTGAAATTTTGTAGAATCTAGTGAGGAGTATTTCTATATTCTCAGGCAAACATTCGGTTGATAGCAGGCTTAACTTGTGACTCATACTCGTTCAAAACATTCTCGACTGATGATTGCGGTCTTACCTGACGAATCCTCAGCATTTGAAGCATATCGCTTACTTCAATGTCATGGCATTTCACCAGAGCATCTGGCTCTAGTTGGCAAAGGCTATAGCAGCCCCGATAGTGTGGGTTTATTCAATCCTACCTACACTACATGGCGCTACGCTAAACGCGGGATGTTTTGGTTAGGTGTAATTAGTACGGTAACGGGGGTAATATTGTATCTAATTTTTAGTATTAAATTGCCAAATTTAGATTGGTATCAGGCATTATTTACGATCGCTTCTACATCTGGACTGATCGGCTTGGTCATTGGCGGTGCGATCGGGACTTTGTATGGATGGTTTTTTAAAAGTAGTTTGTCAATTTCCTGTCGTGGCTGTTTGGAGCGCGGACAATATTTACTAATGTTAGAAGGATCTGAAACCTTAACCCGTAAAGGCAGAGAAATTCTTGATAACTACACAGTAAAACCACATTAATTGGGCTAATTGAATTAGGGGGGATTGCAATTAGTTAGATTGCAATTAGTTAGATTTTAATTAGTTGGGTTGTAATAGTCGAATTGTAATTAGTTGAATTGTAATAGTCGAGTTGTAATTAGTCGAATTGTAAATATCATATAGCCGTCCTAAACATTCACAAGAAAAATAGGGCTCTGACTCGCTCAGCCAATATATATCAAATATATATCAATGGATAAGCGAAGTCGGAGTATCTATCAACTCATTTAGGATTGCTATAAATTTACAACATTTCTTATTTACTACCAAAATTTTGTAAAGATCAGTTTATATCGAGCCATGTCTAACGCTAAAACTATTTTGATTGTTGATGATTCTGAAAGCGATCGCTTACTTTGTCGGAGACATCTTAAGGACGATCCCCAAATTAAATATCTTATTTTAGAAGCATCAACAGCGCAGGCAGGGCTAGAACTATGGCAATCCCAAAATCCTGATGTGGTGATTGTTGATTTAAATTTGCCTGGAGATAGTGGGTTAGATCTACTAGAAGCTATTCGAGAAAATTTAGAAGCGGATAGCGATCGGGCAATGTCAGATTTGAAGTTACCCATAATCATTTTAACGGGGAGTGAAGATGTAAGAGATGCGGTAGTGTCAATGAGATTAGGGGGAGCATCTCACTAATGCAATGAGTATTTCTACTTATAGATGACATATGAGAAAAAGAAATAAAAAATAGAAGGTTAAAAAAGATAGACACCCGAAGAAAGACAAAGTT
>NZ_ALWB01000040.1 GCF_000332215.1 Pseudanabaena biceps PCC 7429 | reverse complement strand
GGTTGCCGCGCGGAGCGCGGCAACCCTCTTTCTGGGCTTATGCCTGATATAGTTGACAGCAGCCATAGCATGAAATTGACGGATAGTAGAAGCAATTTCTCTGAAGTAACTAATTAAGAGCATAATTTAATCCAAATTAAGATGATAATATTCGTAAAACTGTTACAGGTAAGACGATGAGCGCACCAGCACCAACTGCAACCAAGATCGGACTTAACACCTCTCTGCCCAGTATTCGCCGCATTCACGGCATTATTCGCGATAAAAACGAAGTTGAAATCAAACTACTCACGGGAGATCAACTGCGGGGCAGAATTGTATGGATTGATGACCAATGCCTCTGTATGGATGCATCTGGGCATAAAATTGTGATCTGGCAACATGCGATCGCTTTCATTAAGAGTTAACTAATTTTTTCAACTAATTTTTTCAACTAATTTTTAAGCCATAGGGTAATTATGGGTGGCGCAGAGTGTTGCTCATAATTACCCTGTCTAGATGACACTGGTGTATTGTCTGGGGCTCAAGAATGGTTTCACTGAAGTGAGCCCACACTTCAGTGAATTGGTATAAAACGTTTATGGAGGAAATATGGTTTCATCACCTTACGTAACGAGGTCACCGCTTGTGATTAAGTGGGAGAAGTTATCCGATGATGTCCAGTTAGAGGAGGAACCTGTGGAAAACGAAGGACAACCACTTTTGGCTGGGGCTTTGAGAGAGAGCTTGGAACTGGCGGATTGGATTCAACCTGAGATGCTCATTGCATCTAACTTAGGGTTATGTGCCACTGTCAACGATACATTATCGATCACTGCACCAGATTGGCTATACGTTAGCTCCGTCAAAAAATTAGAATCAACGGGCGATCGCCGCAGCTATACCCCCATTCTCGAAGGCTCAATTCCCAACTTAGTGATGGAGTTTCTATCTCGCCATGATGGGACTGAATATTCCGTAAAGCGGACATTGCCATTTGGTAAATGGTTTTTTTACGAGCAGATTTTGCATGTGCCCATATACGCTATTTTCGAGATGGTGACGGGTAGGCTAGAGGTCTATCACTTGGATAGCGATCGCTATGAATTAGCGCAGCCTAATGCGGAGGGGCATTTCTGGATTGAATCCATGAAATTGTATCTAGGTGTATGGCAGGGTAAAAAAGAAGGAAGGGATGGCTATTGGCTCCGTTGGTGGGATGAGCTTGGCAATATGCTGCCTTGGGCGATCGAACTTATCGAAAGGGAACGACAAGGATCTGATGCATCTGTTCTAAGTAGTTCGACATAATTAAAAACCAAAACCAGAGAGCATACCGCCCGCTGCGCGGGCGGTATGCTCCTCTAGGTTTTAAGTTTACTTATGCCTAGCTACTTATTGCCAACTTACAATGCCAACTTACGAAGAGATTGTCATGAACTAGTGTTTATGAAAGCGGTATATGAAAGCGGAATTTTATTACAGTCAGCGCAAATACGAATGCAGTGTGGTTTCACTGTCCCAAGATAATTCTCTAGATTGCCCAAGTCGAGTAGAAACAAAAGAATTACGTATCCGTAACCATGAGGGCGAAGTTCTAGCGGTTCAGCAAGGACAAAAAACGGCTTTACGTGGTAAAAGTCGGGTGACTTCTAAAGTCGTTGATATTTTAAAGAATGATTATTACAACCTAATTAAAGCTGCGGTCAATGCGCTGGATTTAGCGGAAAAGCATCGACTGATTGTTGATAAAGACGAACAAATTCGCCTGCTTAATGCGGAAATTGCTATTTTTAGGGAAAGATCAAATCTCTCAGATTCCGAAAGAGCGGAAATAGTTCAATTAAGAGATCAAATTAGCGTCTTATCTGATCGTCAAAATACTTCTCCTTTTACCTATAATCAGATAGAAACAGAGAATAAGCTCTTAAAAAGATTGGGTAACAATGCTTGGCAAAATCTTGAGATGTCGAGTAAAAAAGATCTTCTAAATGCCTATAAGCACAAATATCTAGTGGAAGCGGATATTTTTACTGAAAACTTTTCCGACTATAAGCCTTCCTGTTTATATATAGCCAATGTGGTCGAGCGAGAAATCGTGCAGGTTTTCTTTAAGAATTTTTACCATTTCCTATGCCGCCAAAACCCAAGCCAAAAGGAATTTACGATCGCAGGAGTAAATCTCAGACATAGAGGAAAATATACCATTGGCAGCTTGCCCTATCTAATTGCGGAGGAATGGGATACTTTTAGCGATGAAATTTTAAATAGAGAGAGTTTAGCAAGTGAGGATCGCGATCGCCTTTACTATCGCAAATTCTGCGATCGCAAAATATCAACTAGCGATCGCCAATTAGTCAATCGATTTTTAGCCCAATGGGAGCATCCAGTTTCTCAATGGTTATCGGGAAGTAAAAAAGCAGCTAGTAAAATCGATCAAGTTGCAAAGTTGAGGAATCTAACGGCTCACCCAATGCCCATATATAAATGGCAGTTTACTGAATTGTGGTTGTTAGTCATTGGGGGTAAAACGAAGAGTGGTCGCAGTCAAAGGGGAATGCTCAAGGAAATCCATGAAAAGGTTAATGGAAACCATTGAAAATCATCTATAGAAATAGCTGGAAATAGCTTGCGTTAGGACAAAATTAAGCCGCAAGAAGAGAAGGGCGGCGCAAAGCGCCGCCCTTCTCTTCTTGTAAGTAGCTGGGCATAATTAAAACCCAAAAAGATGTAGCGCACGCTGCGCGTGCGCTACATCTTTTTGGGTTTGATATTTAATTGCGCCCAGCTACTTATACCAATTCCCAAAATGGCAACGCCATTTTGGGAATCTCAAAACCTTACTGGATTTGGTGTTTAATTCACAAAAGTGTTGTCACACTTTCGTGAATTGGTATTAGTTATAAATTAATAGTTAAATTAATACTTAACTTTTAGCTAATAATTCTAATAGTCAAAAATAATAAAATATTCAGTAAGACATTTACCTATTTATGGATAAATTTTTTAATCCTTCTCAAGCTTCTAGCCTCTGGCAGCTATGGGAACAGGGGGCAAACAACCACCCCGATGCGATCGCCCTCCATGATCCCCATGCCAAGCCTCCCGTGAGAATTTCCTATAGGGATGCTTTTGAACAGATTAATGCCTTTGGGGCGGGCTTGCGAGCGCTAGGAGTAAATTTTGGCGATAAAGTGGCTCTCATTGCTGACAATTCCCCCAGATGGTTAATTGCCGATCAGGGGATTTTAGCGATTGGGGCGGCAAATGCCACCCGCAGCTCTCAAGCCGAGCGGAGTGAACTGCTATACATTATCGAGCATAGTGATAGTGTGGCGATCGTCGTCGAAAATCTTGCCACCCTTAAAAAACTGGAACCAGAACTGCATACCTTGCCCGTTCGGCAGATTATCCTCCTCTCTGACGAAACACCTCCAGAAGGAGCTTATAACTTTCAGCAGATCATTACGAAAGGATTGGGGCTCGATCTGGGCAATCCTCCCATTCAGCGCGATACCCTCGCCACATTGATCTATACATCAGGTACGACAGCGCGACCGAAAGGGGTAATGCTCACCCATGGCAATTTCTTATTTGAGATCGAAGGGGCGCAAGCAGTATTGAAACTGAAGGTAAGCGAAAAAGTGCTGAGCATTTTACCCACTTGGCATTCCTACGAACGTACTTTTGAGTATTTCATTTTTTCCCAAGGCTGTACGCAGATTTACACCAATCTCCGCACGATTAAAAAAGATTTACGCGAACATAAACCTGATTACATGGTTGCCGTGCCGAGACTATGGGAATCAATCTATGAAGGGGTACAAAAACAATTTCGTGAGCAGCCTAACAGCAAGCAGCGTTTGGTAGATTTCTTCTTAAAGGCGAGTCAGAAATATATCACTGCCAAACGGGTCATCCAAGGCTTAAATGTCGCGAATCTCTCCCCTTCTCTAGGCGACAAGTTAAAGGCTTCGGTGATAGTTTTAAGTCTCTGGGCAGTTCATAAACTCGGTCACAAATTGGTATACCAAAAAGTCCGCGAAGCCACGGGAGGCAATTTCAAGTACATCGTCAGTGGTGGTGGCTCGATCGCCGAACATCTTGAAGATTTCTATGAGATTGTCGGTATTGAAATCTTGGGAGGGTATGGTTTAACTGAAACCTCACCGATTACCCATGTACGTCGCCCTAACCGTAATATTCGAGGTGGGGATGGACAGCCTTTAATCAAAACCGAAACGCGCATTGTTGATATCTCCTCAAGAGCCGATCTACCCGTCGGTCAACAAGGATTGGTATTAATTCGTGGACCTCAAGTCATGCAGGGATATTACAAAAATCCTGAAGCTACTGCCAAGGCGATCGATCCGCAGGGTTGGTTTGATACGGGGGATTTGGGCTATGTCAGTCCTTGGAATGACCTCATAATTACAGGTCGGGCGAAAGATACGATTGTTTTAAGTAATGGCGAAAATATCGAACCGCAACCGATTGAAGATGCTTGTATTCGCAGTAACTATATCGATCAGGTCGTGTTAGTGGGGCAAGACCAAAAACAGCTAGGGCTATTGATCGTTCCCAATCTCTCGGCATTGGAAGCCGCAGGGCTAATTGCTCCTGATTCTAATTTGGCGGATATTTTACCAGCCTTAAACGATCCCAAGATCCGCAGTCTATACCGCGAAGAAATCAATCGCGAGGTGCAAAACCGCCCAGGATATAGCGTTAACGATCGCATTGGTGTCTTTGAATTCTTGCCCGAACCCTTTACAATCGATAATGGCTTCCTTACGCAAACATTCAAGATCCGACGTAACATCGTATTTGAGCGTTATCAAGATATTATTGTCAAAATGTTTACTGCGTGATCTGCGAAAGTCTTCGCCTCTCAAAGATCTCGTAAACCCTTAACAAATTGGAGATAAGTGTGAATTCGATTGATTTTTCTAATCAGCTTTTGTTACGTCGCACTGCGAACATTCAAGTGATTGTGACGCAACGCTGGAAAGAGGAAATGCAGCAACAACTGCAACAACAAATTGCTCAGATTGATGCCCAAGTCCAACAAGTCGATGCTCAAGGCTCTCGTCAGATTAACGAAATCGAACGTCAAAGCATCAAGCCCTTTTCTGCCGAAGTAGCCAATGCGATCGAAAGCATTCGCGCAGAAATGAATCGGGTTAAGGCAGAATTACTCGAACAAAAAAATCAATTGCTTACGCAGTTGACCCAAGTACAAAATCTAGAATTAGAGCAAGAAGTTTCCCAAGGGCAACTGGATAGTTATTTCCCCGCTAGCAAAGGCGATAACTTGATCGCTCAGATGCGAGTTGAGATCGTTTTACGTGACGGCATCATCGAAGATATCCGCACGGGTTTCCCTGCTCTCTAAATCTTAAGCTCATCGTCCCTAGGGCGATGAGCTTAAAGTATCCGCCCACTTAGCCCCCAAAGGTATGAACGTTCTACTGGTTTACCCACTGTTTCCAAAAACATTTTGGTCCTATGAAAAAATCCTAGAGCTAGTAAATCGTAAAGTATTACTACCGCCTCTAGGTTTGATTACTGTTGCCGCGATCCTGCCTCAAGAATGGAACTTTAAATTAGTCGATCGCAACGTGCGCTCAATTACTGAAGCTGAATGGCAATGGGCGGATATGGTCATTCTCTCGGCGATGATCGTACAGAAAGACGATCTGTTGTCCTTGATTAAAGAAGCAAAACGTCGCGGCAAAAAAGTTGCCTGTGGTGGTCCTTACCCCACCTCCATGCCCGAAGATCCCCAATCGGCAGGCGTAGATTATCTGATTTTGGATGAGGGTGAAATCACCTTGCCCATGTTTGTCGAGGCGATCGCTAAGGGGGAAACCAGTGGTATCTTCCGTACCAGTGAAAAGCCTGATGTTACCAGTACGCCTGTCCCTCGCTTTGATCTGTTAGATTTTGACGCTTACGACTCGATGTCGGTGCAGTTCTCCCGTGGTTGCCCCTTCCAATGTGAATTTTGCGACATTATCGTACTTTACGGTCGTAAACCCCGCACCAAAACCCCCGCGCAGTTATTAGCCGAATTGGATTATCTCTATAGTCTGGGCTGGCGAAGGGGCGTATTTATGGTGGATGACAACTTCATCGGTAATAAGCGTAATGTGCGCTTACTCCTGTTAGAACTGAAGGAATGGCAAAAAGAGCATGGCTATCCTTTTCGATTTAATACCGAAGCTTCCATCGATCTAGCCGCCGATCAAGAACTCATGGATCTGATGGTGGAATGCTATTTTGATGCGGTGTTCCTCGGTATTGAGACTCCCGATGAAGATAGCTTGCAGATGACCAAGAAGTTTCAAAATACGCGGTCATCCTTGCTCGATTCAGTGGAAGCGATTACCAAGACAGGGATTCGCGTCATGGCAGGTTTTATTATCGGCTTTGATGGGGAAAAACAAGGAGCAGGCGATCGCATTGTCAGATTTGCTGAGCTGACGGGCATTCCGACGACCACCTTCGCTATGTTACAGGCTCTACCCCACACGGCGCTCTGGCATCGGCTCGAAAAAGAAGGACGTTTGCGAACCCAGAATGGGAACTTGAACCAAACCACTTTGATGAATTTCGTGCCCACGCGCCCTGTTGAGGAAATTGCCCGTGAATATGTAGAAGCCTTCTGTGCTTTGTACGAACCCCATGCCTATCTCGATCGCGTTTACAGCTACTTCTTAAAACTCGGCGCGCCAAAAGTGCAGGTAGAAGCAAAACTGCCTACACTTACTGATCTCAAGGCTCTAGCGATAATAGTTTGGCGGCAGGGGCTCAAGCGCAATACCCGTTGGAAGTTTTGGCATCACCTGTTCAGCATGATTAAGAAAAATCCTGCGGTTTGGGAACATTACCTGATTGTTTGCGCCCACAATGAACATTTCATGGAGTACCGCGACATCGTGCGCCGCGAAATTGAAGCGCAATTAACGGCATACTGGGAAGAAGAAGAACGCTTGAAACTTCTTAATCCTGTTCCAGAGAGAGAACTAGATCTAGCCAGCTAGTTATAATTCCAAAGAACAAAATGGTGTAGCCATTTTGTTCTTTGCCTAGAAAATTATAGAGGATGGTAATTTTTGCCATCCTCTATAATATTTCTAAGCAAAAATTTGACTTTCAATCAAAGTATCAATATATAACTCCAAAATGGATAATAAGCAATTATTTATAGATGGATACTTAAATAGAATTTCAGAGCAGTTTAACGTCAATAAAGATACGGCGTTTGAAATTTTTGCGATCGCGGCAATTATAGAACGTCCCTTTCAAGAAGTATATGATGATATCCAAATCAGACAAAAGATAGGAGACGAAGATAATCTCAAAGGTAAAGATGGGGGGATAGATGGTGCTGTTTTTGTAGAGCAAGGTGGCTATTACACATTAATGGTATTTCAGTGTAAAAATAGTCGCAGTCTCAAGCCAAATCAACTTGATAAATTTCGTCATGATGTAGACGATTTATTTAGGTATGGAATTGTTAAGCCTCACACAGAATTACTGCAACCCAAAATCAATGAGTATCAGCAATTATCTAGAGATGGCTTCATCATTGAAATCAAGTATTATTTTGTATATTCAGGCTCTAATGACGATCCTAATTATGCTGCAAATATTCAAAATTATCGCGCTTACCATCAGCCAAATGAATATGAAATTTGGGATTCTGGGGCAATTTATGAAAAAATTAGTCAGCTAATTAAAGCTCAGGCTAAACGTAAGGATATTAAGTTTATCTTTAATCCTCAAACCTCAAATATCATCACTTCCGATAGACAAGGACAAGGCTTGTATACATACTCTGTTGGCAATGTTCGCGCCGCCAATTTTCGGATTGAGGCTAATGAACTATGTAGATTGGTGGAACAAGAATTAGCTGCTAATAATACCTATGAGTTTCTTTTTTCTGATAACATTAGGTCTTTTTTGGGATTCAAAGTTAGACCTAACCAAAGAATGAAAGAAACCTTAACAAATCCAGATTCAGCAATCTATTTCCCTTTACTTAATAATGGCATCACAATCATTTGTGAAAGAATGGAAATTCCATCTACTTTACAAAGTGGGAAATATATTTTACCTGCACATAACCCTATCATCGTCAATGGTCTACAAACAACCCGTGTTATCTATGAGGTTTTTAAAGAAATAAAACGTAAAGGTGTTGATGGACTACAAAATGTTTTTGTTAATGTCCGATTATATGAAACAAGTAATACAGAAATACTTGAAAAAATTACAGATGCTACCAATACCCAAACCCCTATTTCTTATAAAGATAAAGTAAGTAATAAAGACTTTAATCTATATGCAAAAGAAGTATTTGCTAATCATGGAATTGCTTACATTACTAAACGTGGTGAAGTCTTTTCTAATAATCTTAGTAAGCAGTTAAAATCTACGATTGAAAGTGATACACTTTTGAGATTTTGGTATGCAACTTTTTATGAGCAACCAGAAACAGCCAAGAATAGTGTTTATGAAGTTATGGAAGCTATTTTTGATGCTACAAATAATGACAGCCATCCATTACATAAATTATTTAGTGGAGAGAAAGATTCACCAATATATTCTCAATTAATCTATTCTTACAAGATCTATCGCTACGTTCAAAGTAAAAAAGAGTCTCAGCAAGCACTAAAAGAATATATTAGTCATGCCACTGAGTTACTTGCTTATGGTATTTATAAGCATTTAGAAAATGATTTGACCAGCATTAATAATGTAGATAAGTTAGAGGAATCATATCAGGTTGCACTTGACATTATTGATCAGATTATCAAAGAGCAGATAGATTTATATACTCAGCGAGAAAAATCATTTTCTTACAGTGGCTATTTCCGTAAAGCTAAGTGTAGATTTGAGTACAATATCAAAGCTACTATTATTGATGATGACTCGATTATCGAAAAGCTTCTTAAAATCTAAAAATCAGAATTTGCAAAAGATTTAATTTAAGGATTTATTCTTAAATATAAAAGCGGCATATTGCAACACCCTTTATAATATATACAGTTCAAAATCAATTAAAAATAAGCCCCAACTATAAATAATGCGTGTTTTACTCGTCTATCCGTTATTTCCAAAAAGCTTTTGGTCATTTGAGAAAACACTTGAATTAGTTGGATTTAAAGCTCAACTTCCTCCCCTTGGGATGGTTACAGTTGCCGCAATCTTGCCGCAATCTTGGGAATTTAAACTCGTCGATCGCAATGTGCGCGATATCACCGAAGCTGAATGGGAATGGGCGGAAGTGGTGATTCTCTCCGCGATGATCGTTCAGAAAAATGACTTTCTCCTACAAATTCAGGAAGCGAAAAAACGCGGTAAATTAGTCGCTGTGGGCGGTCCTTACCCTACGGCTTTGCCTGAAGAAGCGAAGGTCTCAGGGGCAGACTTCTTAATTCTTGATGAGGGTGAAATCACTTTGCCGATGTTTGTGGAGGCAATTGAAAGAGGCGATCGCAAGGGGCTTTTGCGCTCTAATGGCGAAAAACCTGCGGTTACCGATACACCTATCCCTCGTTTTGATCTCCTAGAGATGAATCGCTATGCAGAGATGTCGGTACAGTTTTCCCGTGGATGTCCCTTCCAATGCGAATTTTGTGACATTATTGTTCTCTATGGTCGGAAGCCACGTACTAAAACTCCTGCTCAGATTTTAGCGGAACTGCAATATCTCTACGATCTCGGTTGGCGACGGAGTATTTTCATGGTCGATGATAACTTCATTGGCAACAAACGCAATGTGAAGGTGATGCTGCAAGAGCTAAAGCCTTGGATGAAAGAGCGTAATTTCCCATTCTCCTTTGCTACGGAAGCCTCGATCGATCTTGCCCAAGATCCCGAAATGATGCAGATGATGGTGGAATGTAACTTTGGTTCAGTGTTCCTCGGCATTGAAACCCCAGACACTGATAGTCTTGCTCTTACTAAGAAGTTCCAAAACAACCGCGATCCTCTCTCAGAATCAGTGATTAATATCGCCAGAGCAGGGATTCGCGTCATGGCAGGATTTATCATTGGCTTCGATGGTGAGAAGAAAGGGGCAGGCGATCGCATTGTCCAGTTTGTGGAGCTTACTGCCGTTCCTACTGCGCTATTTAGTATGCTACAAGCCTTGCCCGATACTGGGCTGTGGCATCGTCTGAATAAAGAAGGACGGATGATTACCCAGAATAGCAATGGGCATCAAACTACGTTGATGAACTTTATGCCCACTCGTCCATTGGAAGACATTGCGACGGAATATGTTCATGCGTTCTGGACTCTTTACGATCCCCTCGTCTTTCTCAATCGCACCTATCGCCATTTCTTGATTTTGGGTGAATCGCAGTACAAGCGAATTAAACGGGAGAAAACCGATCAGAAAAGGAAAACGGATTGGACGGCAATCAAAGCCTTACTCATTCTCTGCTGGCGACAAGGTTTCGTTCGCAAAACCCGTTTTCAGTTCTGGATTAACCTCTTTGACTTGATGAAGCGTTATCCTAACGTGGTCACCAGCTACCTATCCGTTTGCGCTCAAGGCGAGCATTTCCTCGAATATCGCTCGATTGTTCGCGATCAGATTGAAGCACAATTAGCGGATTATCTAGCTAATCCTCCTGTACTTCAGCCCAAGGTTCAGTCTGTGGAGAAAACGCTGGATTTGCAAGAAGTGAAGTAGCGATTAGCGATTAGCGATCGCAATGTAAGCAAAAGTGCCGCTTTGCGGCACTTTTGCTTTAGAAACCATTTAAGAATTGGATAGATCCCCCCCAGCCCCCCTTGAAAAGGGGGGAGAATTAAATTCTTCCCCCTTTTTAAGGGGGATTGAGGGGGTATCTCTTAGAGTTTTTGGTCGCAGAAAGTAATTCTTAAATGGTTTCTTATACCAAAGCTCAAAATGGCGTAGCCATTTTGAGCTTTAAAAACCCTTACTGGGTTTGGTTTTTAATTCACAAATTTAATTCACAAATTTAATTCACGAAAGTGTGACAACACTTTTTTGAATTGGTATTAAGTAGCTAGGCATAATTAAAAAACAAAACCAGAGAGCATACCGCCCGCGTAGCGGGCGGTATGCTCTTCTAGGTTTTAAGTTTACTTATGCCTGCTACTTATTCAAAAATCTGGGCTAGGGGACAGGAAAAATCTGGTAATAATGGTGAAGTAAGAGTATCGCTAATAAATAAAGTCATAGCGAGTTTAAGAACTCCATTTTCGCGGCGATAGATTTGGAGTTTCTTTTCTCGCCAATCAGCGATCCAATATTCTAAAACTCCCTGTGATGAATAGAGCTTTAACTTAACTTCGCGATCGCGCCTTTCATTCTCTGTTCCTGCTGATAGGATCTCGATCGCAATATCAGGCGCACCCAGTAAATGCCCAGCATCATCAATTAAAGCTTCATATTTCTCTTTGCTGACCCATACTACATCAGGGATCACATCATCCTTATCACCAAAGATTACACCTGCTCCAATTGCTGCGTATCCTAATTTTGTCTGATCTGACCATACTTTTAATTTGGCGTAGAAGTTGCCGCAAGTTGTTTGATGTTTCCAATGGGGCGCTCTCGTCACGTAAAGTTCTCCATTAATAATTTCATAACGGTTGCCGTTTTCGGGTAACAGTTCAAGGTCGGCGCTTGTCCAGAGCAGTTTGTCTTCTGGGGCATTGGCTGAGAGATGGGGAGGTGCGATCGCTGGAGTCATGATGGTTTCCTAAGCTGAGCGATATGGTGATTATAGCAATCAGAGCATGGTAAAACCTAGAAGCTTGTGCCGTCCGCTATGTGGGCAGCACAAGCTATCTGATTAGAAATTGTTAGCTTATAATTTTTATATAAATCCTTAGCCAAGAGTTAACTATGGTAGCCATCACCGAAGAGCGATCGCTGTCTAGCAATACCCCAGAAATCATCTATCCCAGTTCGGACGGAGAACCATTAGCCGAAACTCAACAGCACGCTTCCGCAATTCTCAATACCTTCGGATTATTGCGTCTATATTTACAAAATCAGCCAGCAGTCGTCTTTGCCGATCAGTTTCTCTACTACATTGAAGGCAATCCCAGAGCCAGAGTTACCCCTGATGTGATGGTAGTTTTTGACATCACTAAGAAACTCTATGACAATTACAAGATCTGGGAATGGAAGCAAAACCCAGCCATTATCATCGAAGTGACATCGGTAGGAACTAAGGATACTGATTTTAACTTCAAGAAGATGCTCTATGAGCAACTAGGGATCACGGAATATTGGTTATTCGATCCCTATGGTGAATGGATTACTGAACAATTGCGTGGTTATCGCCTCAATGCCGCAGAGATATATGAGCCAATTACTGACCATTGCAGTCAGGTATTGCAACTGAGGTTAGAGGCTGATGAATATCTCATTAGTTTTTATCGCCTTGATAATGGCGAAAAGTTGCGAACTTTAGAGGAGTTAGATACTGCCCTTCAAGAAGCGGAGCAGAGAGCTAATCGCCTTGCGGAAAAATTACGTCAATTAGGGGTAGATCTAGACGAATAGTAAATTTGATCGTAGTTTCCATGTATCGCCATGCGCGAGATGGGCAAACCAGCTTAATATAGTGAGATAGGCGACTGGTGCTGAAATTTTACCTATAAAGACAGCTTGTCTAAGAAGTCGTATTCTCCTTTTGCCAATGCGAAGATTGTTGCTGCGAACGCGAATATGGGTGGGGAAAATACGAAAGCCGAGAAAGTTAGCGCCTTGCTTGGTAGTAAATATTTGGCTTTTGATAGGGTGGATTTTGAGGCGGAGTGAGGCTAGATATTTTTCGATAGTATGGCGTACTTGGTAAAGCTCTGAGCGACTATTGCTAAAAAAGGCAAAGTCATCAACGTAGCGAATATATTTTTTGATTTTTAACTGTTCTTTGACAAAATGATCGAAATTGTTGAGATAGACATTGGCAAAAAATTGACTGGTGAGGTTGCCTATGGGTAGCCCTCGGTGGCGAGTGATGGGATTGAGGAGATCATCACCCGTAAAGTAATCAAATACGGGGATTTGGTCGTTGCTATTATCGATAATTAGGTCAATTAACCATAGGGTTTGCGGACATTTAAGTTTTTGACGCAGGATATTTTTCAGAATTTGGCGATCGATGCTGGGGAAATATTTCTGGATATCACATTGGAAGACATATTCACTAGATCGGACAAAATGAGTAAAGCGTCTGATGGCTCTGTGTGTACCATAGCCAATGCGATTAGAATAGGAATCAGGAATAAAGCTAGATTCTATCAGAGGGGCAATGATATTGCAGAGTGCATGATGAACGACTCTGTCTCGATAGGGCGCTGCTGATATTAATCTTGACTTGGGTTCGTGAATTTGAAAGGTGCGATAGCTCTGAGGTTGATAGGTTTGATGGAGGAGTTCAGTTTGAAGTTGAAGAAGTTCGGATTCTAAATGAAAATTAAAGACAAGAACATTTTCGCGGTATCGTTTGCCTTTTTGGGCTTTTCTAGCGGCGAGGAGTAGGTTCTCAAAGTTGATGATTTGCGAGTAGAGGTTTCCGTGTCGCTTCATGAGTGTTTGTTAATTGCTTGAGCCACCCACCTAGTTCACAGCCGATTTCGGTTATGAGTTTGTTGACATGTTCATAGCGTTCTGTAGATAGTTGTGCAAAGTCAAATAATAAGCGAGTTTGGTAACGGAGGATGTCTAAGGAAATATTGAGAGATTCGATTTTGGCTCGTTTTTGTTGGGAATATTTGGCTTCAATTAACCCCTCGAGGATGCTATAGAGGTTATCAATAGTTCGATCGCCTAATTGATATTTATGTTGTTTAGGAAGACGATTGAGAATGGGAATATACCATTTGATGAGGTCGTAGGTTTTTTGGATGATTGAGAGTTCGGGCATTGGGGATGTTAAAGTTTGGTGAATCAGCTAGGGTTTCGGTATACCTACTAAACTAACTGACTCGGTTTTATATTTGGAAACAGTTGCCTGCGTCACTGGAAAGGAGTCTGGACTCTCTGTATACGCTTGATGCAATCACTTACATTAATTCTGATGATAGAGAGTACTCACGAAGAAGAAACGAGAAGAACCCGAAAACCAATGTTGTTGTTCTGATTAAGCGCGTTGTTCCTGTTGCGATTGGCAGCACGACAGTTCCTCGCATTGTTGTTCCAAGAACCGCCGCGCAGCAGGTTGTAACTCAATCCCAAGCTATGTGCCACAATTTCTAAGAATTGTAAACAAGGATAGTTGTTGGTAGTATAAGCGGTAATGGTCTATTAAAAAAATTTGATCGCCAAAGGCGAAATAGGGAATACAGAGGGCAAGAGGGAAAAAGAGCAAAGGGTAAACGAAGTCCTCACGAAGAAGAAACGAGAAGAACCCGAAAACCAAAGTCGTTGACCTGAAGAAGCGCGAAGTTCCTGTCGCGAACGGCAGCACGACAGCCCCCCGCAACGCTGCCCCAAGAACCGCCGCGCAGCAGGCGAGAACGATTATCATTATTGTCTATATTGAGATCGCCCCATGCTAGATTTCCCTGTTTCTTGAGATTTTCTGGTTTATCAGCATAGCTACCGTGCCACTCGTCTAAACACCATTCCCAGACATTGCCGCTCATGTCATAAATATCAAGCTCATTCGCCTTTTTCTGCCCCACGGGATGGGTTACGCTGCCGCTATTGTCGTTGTACCAAGCCACCTCACCTAGATTATTGCTACCTGCATAGGTAAAGCCCTTGCTTTGATTCGCACCTCTTGCCGCATATTCCCATTCCGCCTCAGTGGGCAGTCTTACCTCCCGTCCCGTTTGCTGCGATAGCTTCACACAAAAAGCCCTTGCCTCATGCCAAGACACCCCGACAACAGGCTGCAAATCCCCTTGAAACTTTTTGTCGCAATTTGCTGAGCCTTTGGTTTTCATCAATGCTTGCCATTGGGCATTAGTAACAGTATATTTACCGATGAGAAATTCCTTTAGCTGCACCTCATGAATGGGTTTCTCAGAGTCGTATTCATTGCTCCCCATTTTAAACTTACCTGCGCTAACTCTCACTAGCTCTAGGGTGATGCCATTACCAAGGTCAAGAATTAACGGATTGGGTTCTGGCGATTTACTTACATTGCGCGTCCCAGTCTCAACAGCAACAGGACTAGGCGTTACTTGTGGTGATGTGCCAAGATAACGCTCCACCGCCAAACCTTCAATTTCGGTAATCGCCTCATAATCTGTCCCATCCACCGCCAAAATCTGCATCCACAAACGCCTCGCCAGATCGAGCTTTCTATCGCGATGCGCCTTAAAAGCGTCCTTCTTGAGAGGTTCTAGATCGAACTTATCCGCATATTTTGGCATCAAAATCAAATGTCCTTTTTCTTGCGGATCTAGCATCATGCGCGGCGTTTGCCTAGTCTTAGCCAACTCAGGAACGCGATGCTTGAGATAAGTATTCAACTTTGCTGCTGTCGCACAACGTCCTTGTACGCCCAAACCCTCCACCAAAGCATAGGTAAACGCCCCATGCTTTAAGTTATCCACCTCATAGGAATATTCTGTCGGACTGCAAGCCGAGATACTAATCACATCGGCAATTTTTGCTTCTCGCTCAGTTTCTCGTCCAATACCCTCTCCCGATCGCGTCGCCACATTTCGCCGTACCTGATTGCGACAGGCATCTAGCGCCAGAATCACATTTCCCGCCCCACTCCCGCGCAAATTTTGGATCACTTGATTAACCGCAATCCCTGTATTCGCAATATTGTCAGGGTCGCCATCACTCGGCATCAGATAATCGATCCCATCCTCTAAAATGCCATGCCCAGCAAAAAAGAACCAAAAATTATCACTATCGTGCAGAGGTTTGTTCGCAAGTCCATTAAATACCCTTAGCAAATTATTACGAAAAGGCTTAGTCGTCCTACCATCAAGATCTGGCGAATCATCGGAGAAATAGAAAATGCGATCAAACTTTGCCTCATTTTTTAAGAAATCACAAATATACAGCGCATCATTTTTCGCATACTTCAAAGGATGCAAAAACTCATATTGATTTACCCCGATCGCGATCGCCCAATTCGCCACCAGACTTACACTCCCTTCTCGCGCTTAAACTTGAGCTTGATCGCACTCTTGCCGCTAGCCTTAGCACCACTACCGATTAAACGGATTTCTCCCTCAGCCCCAATTTCCACCGATAGCTCGATCTCATCCAAAGACATACCCGATGTCTTTTTTGCCTCCTTCTCCGCACTACTAAAAACCCGCCCCACCATCTGCAAAAATCCCGACATCTTTGCTTCGAGTTCTGCAACACTCAAGGTCTTTTCATGCTTAACCGAATTTTGGTTTGGCTGATCCTCACTAAACCAACCCCTTGTATTACCCACCGAAGTTTCCGCAGATTGAGGTTCTTGCTCGTATGGTTCAACTGCGATCGTAATCATCCCGTAACTAGCATCTTCAGACATAGATTTTGTAAAACTCTAGCCATTTACTCATACGTTTTTCATCACAATTATAGTACTTCCCAATAAGTTTAAAAGACTTTGTAATCACGACAGATCTAAGAAAATCCCAGAGATCTTGCTAGAATGAATCCCTAGAGTCACTTTGTTAGCTTAGGGTATAGATCAAATGACCAGCCTGTTTCTGGAACGTCTTCACAGCAGCGATCGCCCCGTCATTGTCTTTGATGGTGCGATGGGTACAAACTTGCAAGTCCAAAACCTCACCGCCGAAGACTTTGGCGGCGCGGAGTATGAGGGTTGCAATGAGTATCTGGTGATGACGAAACCTGAAGCAGTGGCGACAGTGCATCGCGACTTTTTGGCAGCGGGAGCCGATGTGATCGAGACGGATACCTTTGGCGGTACGTCGATCGTCTTGAATGAATATAATTTGGGGCATTTAGCCTACGAACTCAGCAAAAAAGCAACAGAGTTAGCCAAGTCCGTAGCTGCCGAATTTTCCACCCCTGAAAAACCCCGTTTTGTGGCAGGCTCAATCGGTCCAACGACCAAGTTACCGACTCTGCTCCATATCGATTTCGATACGATGAAGCAATCATTTATCGAGCAGATAGAAGGACTGTACGACGGTGGCGCAGACCTATTATTAATTGAAACCTGTCAGGATGTCCTGCAAATTAAGGTTGCCCTCAATGCGATCGCCGAATTTTTTGATAAAAAAACCGCTGAAGGCAAGCCCCGTATTCCTGTCATGGTTTCGGTAACGATGGAAACCACAGGTACAATGCTCGTCGGCTCCGACATTTCCGCAGTTGTGACCATTCTCGAACCCTATCCCATCGACATCTTAGGGCTGAACTGCGCGACGGGACCCGACCTGATGAAGGAGCATATGCAGTATTTGAGCGCCCATTCGCCCTTTGTGGTATCCTGTGTGCCCAATGCAGGTCTGCCTGAAAATGTGGGTGGACAAGCTTTTTATCGACTCACTCCCGATGATCTCAAAGGACATCTAGCGCATTTTGTCGAAGATTTAGGCGTACAGATTATCGGTGGTTGCTGCGGCACAAGACCAGCCCACATCAAGGCTTTAGCCGATGCTGCCAAGACTCTCAAACCGAAAAAACGCGAACCTCTAGTCGTGCCTTCCGCTGCTTCCATTTATAGTTCCCAGCCCTATATTCAAGACAATTCTTTCCTGATTGTTGGTGAAAGATTAAATGCTAGCGGCTCTAAGAAGACTCGTGATTTGCTCAATGCTGAGGATTGGGATGGGCTAGTGGCGATCGCGCGATCGCAAGTCAAGGAAGGCGCACATGTTCTCGATGTAAACGTGGACTATGTGGGACGGGATGGCGTGCGGGATATGTATGAACTGGTATCGCGCCTCGTCACTAACGTGACTTTGCCGCTCATGCTCGATTCCACCGAATGGGAAAAGATGGAAGCAGGGTTAAAAGTTGCGGGTGGTAAATGCATTCTCAACTCCACTAACTACGAAGATGGAGAGGAACGCTTCTGCAAAGTCGTAAGTCTTGCCAAGCAATACGGCGCGGGAATTGTCATCGGTACGATCGATGAAGAAGGCATGGCAAGAACTGCCGACAAAAAATTTGCGATCGCTTCCCGCGCTTACAAACAGGCAACGGAAGAATTAGGAATGCCCGCCAGTGAGATCTTCTTTGATACGCTTGCCTTGCCGATTTCGACAGGGATCGAAGAGGATCGCCAGAATGCTGCTGCCACGATTGAATCAATTCGCCGCATCAAGGAAGCGATGCCCGAAACCCATATCTTGCTTGGGGTCTCCAATGTTTCCTTTGGTTTAAATCCTGCTTCTCGGATTGTTCTGAACTCGGTATTTTTGCATGAAGCGATGAAAGTCGGTATGGATTCATCGATTGTTCATGCTAGTAAGATCGTGCCACTTAACCGCATTCCTGAAAGAGAACTAGAAGTAGCCCGTCAACTCATCTTCGATCAGCGTCAGTTTGATGGTGATATCTGCACCTACGATCCCCTTGGCGAATATACGAAGCTATTTGAAGGGGTGTCGGCAAAGCGCGTTAAAGTTGTTGATGACAATCTCACAATTGAGGAGAAGCTCAAAAATCATATTATTGATGGCGATCGCATTGGTTTAGATGATGCGCTCACCGAAGCACTCAAAACTTACGAGCCACTCATCATCATTAATCAATTTCTCCTTGATGGTATGAAAGTTGTGGGTGAACTC
This sequence comes from Pseudanabaena biceps PCC 7429, assembly GCF_000332215.1. Lineage (GTDB taxonomy): Bacteria > Cyanobacteriota > Cyanobacteriia > Pseudanabaenales > Pseudanabaenaceae > Pseudanabaena > Pseudanabaena biceps. Next base: position 3,227 of record NZ_ALWB01000040.1, on the reverse strand, counting down.
TTCGGTTCGGGACAGATGCAGCTTCCTTTTGTGCTGCAATCCGCCGAAACCATGAAATCCGCCGTTGCTTTCCTAGAGAAGTTCATGGAAAAGGAAGAGGGCGCAAATAAAGGTGTGTTCTTAATTGCCACGGTTAAGGGCGATGTCCATGATATTGGCAAAAACCTCGTCGATATTATTCTCTCCAATAATGGCTACAAAGTCGTCAATATCGGCATCAAGCAATCGGTAGAGAATATCATTCAAGCCTATGAAGAATGCAAAGCGGATTGCATTGCCATGAGTGGCTTGCTGGTCAAATCCACAGCATTCATGAAGGATAACTTGCAGGAATTTAACAATCGTGGCATCACTGTCCCCGTTATTCTCGGCGGCGCAGCGCTCACGCCCAAATTTGTCTATAACGACTGTCAGAATGTCTATAACGGCAAGGTGATCTATGGTAAAGATGCCTTCTCTGACCTCAACTTCATGGATAAATATATGCCCGCCAAGGCTGAGGGCAAATGGGAAGATGGCAAAGGCTTCTTGGATGAAAATCTCGCCCTTGATGAGGTAGCGGATACTGCTGAAAGTACAACGACTGCGGCTGAGGACAAGGCGAAGAAAGAGGCGGCGCTTGCCGAACGCTATTTAGATATTGTGCGATCTGATGCGATCGATACCAATATTCCCCGTCCCACTTCTCCCTTCTGGGGAACGAAGATTCTCCAAGGTGCAGATATTCCTATTGAGGAACTATTTTGGAATCTCGATTTGCAAGCGCTTTTTGCAGGTCAATGGCAATTCCGTAAGCCCCAAGGTCAATCTCGCGAGGAATACGACCAATTCTTGCTGGAAACCGTCTATCCAATTCTGCATACATGGAAGGAACGGATCATTAATGAGAAACTATTAGCACCAACCTCAGTCTATGGCTATTTCCCCGTCCTAGCGGAAGGAAATACGGTCTATGTTTACAATCCTCAAGATATCGACAACATCAAAAATGCCGAGCCAATCCATTCCTTTGTGTTCCCTCGCCAAAAGTCTCAGCGTCGTCTCTGTATTGCCGATTTCTTCTCTCCTAAGGAATCAGGAATCATTGATGTCTTGCCCTTGCAAGCGGTCACCGTCGGTCATATTGCGACTGAATTTGCTCAAGGTCTATTCAAGGCGAATCAATATACCGATTACCTCTATTTTCATGGTCTAGCGGTGCAGATGGCGGAAGCAGTGGCGGAATGGACACATACACGAATTCGCCATGAACTCGGCTTTGGTGGCGAAGATCCTGATAATATCCGCGATATTCTCGCCCAGCGCTATCACGGATCTCGCTATAGCTTCGGCTATCCCGCCTGTCCGAATATGCAGGATCAGTACAAGCTTCTCGATCTGCTCGATGCCAAGCTTGTTGGTTTAGAAATGGATGAGAGCGAACAAATCTATCCAGAACAGTCAACCACTGCGTTGATTGTACATCACCCTATTGCTAAGTATTTCAGCGCTTAAAGGTGATCCTAGAGAAACTTTCTTTAAATCTGTGATGGGACTAGAACGATCTCTAGACAGAGTTTCTATCAATAAAAAGAATATGATCGCCTCATTTGCAAGTATCTTATTTCTTTTTTATTGATACCCATAATTTATCTGATGTTAACTATTCCTTGTATTTTGTTGGCAATTCTAACCTTGAAAACTGCAAAAAAGAAATACTGTTATGGATAATGAAGAATTTTTAGAGCAATATGAATCTGGTCGTAGAGATTTTAGTGGATTATATTTAGAAGGGATCATGCTAGGCAATGTTAGTCTTAAAAAGATAGACCTAAGTGAATCTGTTTTGGCTGCTGCTCAGATATCTAGAACTAGTTTTGTTGGATCTAATTTAAGTTATGGATAATGAAGAATTTTTAGAGCAATATGAATCTGGTCGTAGAGATTTTAGTGGATTATATTTAGAAGGGATCATGCTAGGCAATGTTAGTCTTAAAAAGATAGACCTAAGTGAATCTGTTTTGGCTGCTGCTCAGATATCTAGAACTAGTTTTGTTGGATCTAATTTAAGTAAAGTTAACTTTGAAGATGTCCAAATGGAAAAAGTATTGTTCGAGAATTGCAATTTAAGGGAGGTAAATCTACTCAAGGCTAGTCTTACTGGGAGCATCTCACTAATGCAATGAGTATTTCTACTTATAGATGACATATGAGAAAATGAATAAAAAATGAGGTTAAAAAAAGATGACACCCGAAGAAAGCAAAGTTCTGAAAGAACATCTAAAAGCTGCGGCGGCAATTCTATTGAATAATACCCCAAAAGAAGAGCTAAAAAGCTTTAACAGCATAGAATTAGCAGTCAGAGACCACTTGCTCAAAGAAGTAGCACCAGAGATCGGAAATTTTTTTAAGCAGCAGCAGCAAAACAAGAACAGGAAGAAGCAGAAAGATCCAGACCAGTCTAGGAACATGGCAAATTAGAGTCAAACAAGTTGCACAATTAGGTTTGAAAAAACGCAGTCGATTGAGTCCGCAGCTAGAAGCAAATTGTCTATTGCTGAGTGCCAACGTTTCTTACGAAAATGCGGCTCGGGACTTGCACAAGCTAACGGGAATATACGTTGACCACAGTACCCAGCAGAGGCTAGTCCACCGTCAAGAATTTGCAGAATTAGAAGTAGGGGAAACGATTACAGAACTTAGTATTGATGGTGGTAAGGCAAGATTACGCACAGAGAAAGGACAAGCCAGTGAATGGCGTGACTACAAGGCTGTAACTCTCAACAAACAAACTTGTGCAGCGTTCTTCCAAGAGAATGACAAACTGCTAGCTTCAGTAAATGCACAGCTTTTGGCTGACCCAGTTACTTGTTTAGGAGATGGACATCCGGGAGTGTGGAATTTAATGGCAGATATTGCTACTACATCGCAACGACGTGAAATTCTTGATTGGTATCATCTCAAGGAAAATCTGCATAAGGTTGGTGGTTCTAACAAACGGTTGCAGGATGTTGAAACTAGCCTCTGGCGGGGTAATATCGACTCAGCCATTGCTGCCTTTGCCGATTGGGACAATCCTCAAGTTACGAACTTTATAGCCCACATTCCGCTCGTAATGGAAGGGTAAAATAATTACCAAAAAGCAAAAAAAGGAGGTAGGTATTAATACAGAGATAAAAGTATCGAACCTAGATCATCTAGGGATCGTGGCAGGAATCATTGATGAGATGGGAATCGAGAAAGAAATA
>NZ_ALWB01000039.1 GCF_000332215.1 Pseudanabaena biceps PCC 7429 | reverse complement strand
GGTTGCCGCGCGGAGCGCGGCAACCCTCTTTTGGGGTTTGTGTCCTGATACAGTTGACGGCAGCTATAAGTAATCACTTATATAGGAAATTCTGATATATATTTCTTGTAAATATAATATAAACTTAATTGAGTAGCTAAGCATAGATAAATATAAAGCCAAAAGCCTGTATCGCTCATTTAGTAAGCAGTTTAGGTTCTTACTTTAGGATTTGCCTATACTAAATTACTTACGAACTTAGGAATTGGGCTTCGCCAAAATAAGCAAAATAGGAGAAATTGATGCAAAAGTCACCTAGTCAGCTATCAAGTCAATCAATTACATGGATCGAACGCAATTTTATCGTTCGGGCTTTAGAATCCATCCAAGACTTGATCGTGATCTCCTTATGTCTCGGATTGTTTGGGGTGATGGTATTTCAGCTCAAGGCTATGTTTACTTCGCTATTGTCACCATCAAATTTCAACTTTCATGCCATAACTGCGGATATTTTATTTGTCTTGATTTTGGTTGAGTTGTTTCGATTGTTGATTATTTACTTGCAAGAACATCGGGTTTCGATCGGGGTAGCGGTAGAGGTTTCTATTGTTTCCGTATTGAGGGAAGTAATTGTGCGCGGGGTCTTAGAGACTCCTTGGATTCAGATCTTGGCAACGGGGGGATTTTTATTGGTTTTAGCCGTGCTGCTGTTGGTGAGGGTCTGGATTCCACCCACCTTTGAGGGAATCGATCCTGAAACGCGAATCGTGCAAGCCTACAATTCGCATAAAGAAGTATTAAAGAATTAATACCAATTCACGAAAGTGTGACAACACTTTTGTGAATTAAACACCAATTTGAGCTTTGGTATAATAAATGACCCCGCCTGCGGCGGGGTCATTTATTAATTTTGCAAATGTTTTTTAAAGAAGTCTAGAGTGTGACCAATCTCTAAGACTTGATTGCTGCGCTTGCTGGAGCCGTGACCTTCGTCGGGGAAGATGACAAGTTGTGAGGGGATTTTTTTCTGTTCGAGGATTTTTTGAATTTGGACAGCTTCCCCAACGGGGACGCGGGGATCGTTAGCTCCTTGAATGATCAGTAGGGGCGATTTGATGCGATCGCTATAGGTGACAGGCGATAAATCGATCAGAGCTTGACGGTCTTTAACGGGATCGCCATATTTACTGATCCGCAAGATGCGGCGATAGGGAGCGGTGTTATTTAAAAATGTAATCAGATTACTAATGCCCACGATCGATACGCCTGCATCATAGCTACCTGCAAATTTGGACATGCCCATAAGGGCGGCGTAGCCTCCATAGCTCCCACCGAGAATACCGATTTTGGGGATGATGCCATTGACTTGCCAATTTTTGCGAAGGTAAATCGATGCATCTTCGATATCGGTGATTACCTTAAGGCGATCGCTTCCATTGTCAGCATTGAGCCAAGCTTTGCCATAGCCCTCACTACCGCGCACATTTGGCTCGACGAATACAAATCCTGCATTGACAAATATTTGAGCGTAACGATTAAATCCTGGAATGCTTTGTCCTTCAGGGCCACCGTGAAAATGCACAATTACGGGGCAGGGCTTTGGCAGGGGATTTTGAGGCGAATTTTCGCATTGCGGCGATCGATAGACAAATATGGGAATTGTTTTGCCATCTCTTGTGGGATAGCTTTCTAACTTAGCTACCGCGAACTTACTTGTGTCGATTTCGGGCGTACTAGGTAATAACCATTGGGTGAGTTGCTCGGTTTGCCAATCATAAATATAGCTAAGCCTTGGGGATTTTGCCGTTTCCACGCCCAGAGTCGTAAATCTTCCGTTCCTTGTCGTTTGTCCTGCGTAAACATGATCGGCGTTAGGAAATTGGGGAAGCGCGATCGCCTCAAAGGTTGTTGCCGCGATCGCCTGCAAGCGGTTGTAGCCACCATCATTAATTGAGTAGAGAATGCGTTGGCGTTGGTCATCAATATTAAAGCTGGCGATATCCGCTTTGATTTCGGGCGTAATCGGTGTGAATTGTTGATTTTGGTAGCGATAAAGACGACGAAACTCGCCAAACTTGGGAGTTAAGACTAAATATTCACCTTTATTGGCTCCATACTGGACGCTGTATTCTTGCTGTTCGTTTTGACCGATCAGAGGTGTTGTCTGACGAGTCTTGACATCATATTCGTAATATTCGCGGGATTGACTACCTGTGGCTTTAGCAAAGAGAAATTTTTCGCGATCGCCAGTTTGGAGGTTTACATACACATCCGCAATCCACCAAATCCCCTCACCGCCAGAAATTTGCACCTTTTTTTTGGTTTGCAAATCGTAGCGATATATGACTGATGAGTCGGGCTTGATGTCATTGGCACTGAAATAAATCGTGCGGGAGTCATTACCGACATATTGCAGTAAAGTGCGCACACCTGCTTGGTGCTGAATTAACTCTAAGGCTCCGCCGTTAGTTGATTGTAAATAAAGCCCTGGATTTTCCTCCCCTTGGCGATCGCGTGATAGCAGTAGGTATTTGCCATCGGGAGTCATACCTGCGATCGTCGTGGCATCCTGTCCGCCCGTCACCTGTATCGGAAATCTTTGCGCCCCATCCAGTCTCCAAACCTGAACCGTACCCGTAATGCTCCAAGTAAAAAACATCCGCTTGCCATCGGGAGTAACCATTCCGAGCCCTGGCGATCGCACATCGAGGATAGCCTCGATCGGGCGAGTGACATTGGCGGGTAAAGCGGTTGGGGCATAACGTTTGATTGTGGCAGGATCGAGGCTATCCTTTCCTAAACCTGAATATTGAGCTTGGACAGAAACAGGCGTTGACAGGACATTTAAAAGCAGAATGCAACTGACTAAAAAACTTTTTTTCATTAGTTTTATCATTTTTTAATGATATTATCGTGATTTTTTGTATCTTTCTTTCATTTAGGAAAAACTTATTTTAAATAAATTTTTAGGATTGTAAGTCTCAACTAAATTTTAGACTTGTGATAAAACGCAAGTTCGATAGGGGAATACTAGGGTAAAGGGATAGAAATCTACTAAACGTTGGTTAATTTAAGAATTTTAGCGAGTAAAACCCATGAAAAAGTTATTGACTGCTTCTGCATTTTTGACTGCTACATCGCTTCTGGGAATGGTGGGGAATGCCCAAGCAGCAACTATTTCTGCTTTGACAGGTTACTCAACTATGGGCGGAGCCTCTACGGGTATGCAAGTAAGGGTTACCTTTGCCGATAATACGACCAGTACGGGGGTATGGTCTGCGGTTGATTTCTACAGCGGTGCAGCTTCGGCTGATGGCTGGACTTTGTTTCAGTCGGGCGATACCTTTGGAAATCCTTGGACTTTTAGCAACAATTCATCCAAAACTATTTCCTCCTTATTTATTAACGCGATCGCTGGTTCTACCTTATTTGACCGAACTAATCCCAATCCTGGGACGACTGGTTCTGCCGCAGGATGGGATTTCACCCCAGTGAGTGGATCGTCGCCGACTTCGTTTACCTATAGCAATATTGTTAACCTTGTCGGTCAGCCTGCGGTTGGCGATCTCTATGCGGCTCTAACCATTAATTGGGATAGCGGCTTCTCCACGGGTAGTAACCTGAGTTTCATTGCCGATACAGACAGTGCAATTTCTGTTATCGATCCTTCCAATCCTCAACCCGTTCCCGTACCTGCGGCTTTTATTGGTATTGGTTTGGCTGGTGCTTTCTTGGCCAAAAAAGAAATTAGCCGCAGGCAAAAATCTCACAAAGCTTAGCAATGACTTCATTGCTGTAAGCATCAAAACCCAAGAAGAGGGTTGGCGCGAAGCGCCAACCTTCTTCTTGGGTTTTGATTTTGTCTTCACATCAGTGGCTACGGCTATATAGCTGCCGTCAACTGTATCAAGAAAGCCCAAAAGAGAGTTGCCGTGCTCCGTACGGCAACTCTCTTTTGGGCTTTAACCAATTCACGAAAATGTGATACCAAAGCTCAAAATGGCGTAGCCATTTTGAGCTTTGGTATTAAATAGGTGATTGCGAATCTTGCTGATCGCGTAGAGTATGAAAGTCTTTTTCGGGATTCCATTGAATGGAGCCATCGCGCCCCGTCCAAAACACCCTAACTTTGGCATCGTAAAGTTGATTGACCATTTCTTCGACAACGCTAGTTGCTGAAGCGATCGCAATTGTCGGTTTGATCGCCTGTAAAATCACGGGATCGATCTGAATTCCCGTCCACCAAAGCACATTAGCCGTTAGCTGGGGCAGTAATTCTTTTTTAGCAGCGATCGCTTGTTGGGATTTGGGATCGGTATTAGCAAGCAATAACCATGATAGGTCGCCCGTTTTCAGCTTTAAAACGTCAGGTGATTGATTGAGTAATTGAATCTGGACTTGATTGTTAATGGTTAAGCTTTCGCCAACCTTGAGCGAGGCGAGGGGGGTTTTGGCATTAGCAAGGGTCTGTTGGAGATCTTGGTAGGGTTTTGGGGTGACCCCAAGACTGATATCGCGAAATTGGCTAATCGCTACGGAACTGGTCAGCGCATTCCAGCCATCGCTGACATCGGGCTGTGTATCCGTAGAAACGCCCCAATCGAGGCGATTAATGCCTAGTTTTTGTAAGAATGGAATTAAGGTAAAGTTGGCAAATTGACGATCGCCGCTATTAATCAAAACCGTTTGATTTTGATTTCTAATTAGCATAATCGGCACATCATTAAAGGCTGGGATGGTGACCTGAAAAGAATTTTGCTGGGCGAGCGTATTGGGGACAAATAAGACCACACAGGCAAGAACAAAGGCGATCGTCCAACGCTGCATCTTGGCAAACCAAGGCAAGAGCCAGATCGCCACAAATAATATATAGGCGATTAACATCTGCCAGATACTAATCGCGCCCACGCTGATGCTGGCATTCGGTAAATTATTAATCCATTGGGCAATATCGATCGTCCAATGTAGTAGGGGGTATAGTAACCAAGCGATCGCCGCCCCTAGGGGGACAAAAATAATTGCCAATAGTCCACTAATGATGCCCCCATAGGTCGCGATCGAGACTAAAGGCGTGGTCAATACATTCGCAATTAAGCTATAGGGAGAGAGCTTGCCAAATACCAATAGTTGCAGGGGCAAAGTCCAGATATAGGCGGCAATTGGGACGGATAGCAATTCGGCGATCGTCGGGGGGAGCCATTCCAGACGTTCGGCGATCGATCGCGAGGTGGTCAGTAACCCAAAGGTTGCCAGAAAACTAAACTGGAAGCCTAAATCCCAGATCCACTGGGGCTGATAGAGCAATAGTAATACTGCCGTAATTAGTAAACCGATCACAGGACGGCTACGGCGCTGTACCACTAAACCGATCAAACTCCCAAAACCCATCAGTACGGCTCGCAGGATCGATGGACTAGCACCTGTCAGCAGTAAATATCCACCCAAGCAACAACAGCCAACCGCAAACTTGATCTTGAGTGAACTATTGTTGGTTAAAGCGATCGCCGCCCCGAGTACCAAAGTAACCTGAAAGCCCGAAGCCGCTAACACCGCTGCCAATCCTGCTTGAATAAAAGCATCCTTCAGATCGCTGGGTAAGTCCACAGCGCGACTTCCTAATACCAAAGAGCTAAGTAAAGAACCCTCTGGCACGCCTGCGCCCATCACATGGGCGCGAACGATACGGCTGATAAACCACCATTCCCCAAAACTCACGGGATTTCCCTGCATAACTAGCGATCGCCCACTTAACCCCGCAAATACTCCCTGACGCGCTAGATAGGACTTAAAATCAAAGGCTCCAAAATTATCAGCACGACTCGGCAAATAAAGCCTGCCCGATAGCTCGATCTCTTGACCGACCCGCAAACCAGTTACTTCAATTAGGGGCACAGTTACATATAGCTTGCCTGATGTTGCCATAAACTTCTTGTCATTATCCGCATTAGCCGCATTACTGCTCGGATCACTAGAAGTACGATCCTTGAGATCTTTAATATTGACTTTGCCAGAAAGGTTAACCTCCTGCACAGCTAACAAAAACTTGGCTCTCTCACTACGGGTTAAGCTAGGCGATTCAATGACCCTCCCTCGTACGATCACATTGGAGAGTGGGGCGTATTTGGAGATATCATCAGCCGATGGCTGTGGCGTGCGAATTTTTAAATAAAAACAAGCAAAAATTGCCACGATTGTTGCTAAGAGATAGACCCATCGCTTAGGTCCCAATCGCCAAATCGCGGGAACTAGCATCGATAAACCAAAGCCAATTCCAAAGACTACATAAAAACCTGTCCAATCTGGTAAGAAACTGGCATAGGCTCCTGCAATAAAGAATAAAGACAGAACTAGGGCAACTTGCGACTTCATTGGCTCAACTTAAATCATCGCCATAACTATTCCGAATCGCCCGATCGCTAAATTCTGATGGGGGGCGATCGTTACTCCAAGCCCACCATACCGATTGGCATTCACATTGATAAAATTCCTGCCACTTGCGTTGATGATTTTCGGTATAAACAGGCGATCGACGGTTAACCCACACAGCCTTGGCACTGCTTGGCGCTTGTCCGCAACGAGGACAGCAAAACCCATCAGCATGTGTTGCCTTTTCGACCCACTCTGGAGGAATTGGATTGAAAGCTTCCATAAAATTAGAAGGAAAATTATTCTGGGTCTATTCTAAGTATCTAGGCGCAGTTAAATATATAAAATCCCAAAAGCTGTAGCGCACGCGCAGCGTGCGCTACAGCTTTTGAATCTGGTTTTTGACTCTGGTTTTTAACTATGCCCAGCTACTTATGCAAAGCATAATAACAGCAAATAGTAATGTCTATGATGCCAAGGGAATCGCCAAAAATGAAGTTTTTTAGCCTTTCAAACTGTAAAAAATGGCATTATTTTTAGGGAATATGGCTTTAATCCTAAAATCTTACTCAGGGATAAGGGTATAAATCAAATGATCCAGATGAATCTTCAGGTCTTTTGTGTCTGCTAGTTTTCTACTTAGTTCTGTGTCATTTGGTCAAAGTTTTGAACTTGCGTATTCTGCGACTAGTCTTTCTAACTTCGTTGCACAATCCAGTAATGCCGAAGCTTTGCTCGAACCAAGGCAAGATTATCGGGTAGTCCTAAAAAGGAAAGGATTTAAACAGGTAAGGATGGGCGGCGCGAAGCGCCGCCCATCCTTACCTGTTTAGCACTACCGATTATCGAGGTGCGATCGCTGACTCTATCAACAACAAGGAAAAACGTCAAATTATGATGACGCACAAAATCTTATTAGAGAATTAGGCGGCTAAGAGTATGAAATTATTTTTTCTTGCTAAACCAAAGTTCCAAATCTGCAAGACTTTGAAAATCCAAAATTGCTTCAGCAAGACTCTCTAAGCGAGGGATATGGGCATTGGTCAGTTAATCAGGGATAGGTTCTGAAATGCCCATTTCATGACGATAAAAAGAACGAAAATTCATCGATCACGTTTTAACTGACCAATACCTTTATCTAAAACTAAACCAGCCAACACATAGGTGGCAGCTCCTATAGTTTTGCGAGTATTAAGATCAGGAATTTCATCAATTTTGTGAGCAATATCTTGTAATAAATACTCTCTATTACTCTCATTGACAAGTATAGCAAAGGGCAACATACCTGTAAGTTCTAAAAAATTAGCGAGTGGTTGTTCCCATAGCAACCATGAGGCAATATTGGTGGAGTAGGTTTCGGCAAGAAATTTGCAAATATTGTCAAACATCGACCAATTTTAGGCTTCTTGACTAATATTCACAAGAAAACTTTACTGCTAGCCTCATATCTTACAACCTCCCAAATATTAACAACTATAAATATTCACGCTAAGATGTAAAGGTTTGTTACAGATTTTTATTCCTTCCATCTTTAGTGAATCGTGTCAGTTTTATCCTCTGAACCCAATTATCGTTGGAGTCGTGACAACTACTCTGAACTTGCCCGCACCATTGATATTTGGCGCACAGTCCTCATATTCTCTTGGATGATTTGGCTTGACAACAAAAAATGGAGCTATGTTGGGGGCAAGACTGAAGCCAAGGTCAAAAAACGTACTCGAAAAAGAGCCATTTGGTTGCGCGAGTCCATGCTGCAACTTGGTCCAACCTTTATTAAGGTGGGACAACTTTTATCAACCCGTGCCGATATTTTGCCTGCGGAATCTGTAGAGGAACTATCAAAATTACAGGATAAAGTCCCTGCTTTTACGGCGGCGAAGGCAAAGCAAATCATTGAGTCTGATTTGGCTAAGCCCATCGATCACATGTTTGGCTATTTCGATCCCATTCCCCTTGCAGCGGCGAGTCTCGGTCAAGTCCATAAGGCTCAATTGCATACGGGCGAAGAGATTGTTGTTAAGGTGCAACGTCCAGGGCTGTTGAAGTTATTTGCGATCGATTTAGGTATTCTCAAGCGAATTGCCCAATATTTTCAAAATCATCCTAAGTACGGCAGGGGGCGAGATTGGGTTGGTATTTATGAAGAATGCAGCAAGATCCTCTATCAGGAAGCAGATTATTTAAATGAAGGTAAGAATGCTGACATTTTTCGCCGTAATTTTCGAGGCGATCTCCGCATTATGGTGCCAAGGGTGTATTGGCGCTATGCCTCAAAACGGGTACTGACCCTTGAGTATATGCCAGGGATTAAAGTTAGTAACTATGAAGCCCTAGAAGCCGCAGGAATCGATCGCAAGGTGATCGCGCGCATTGGGGCAGAGTCTTATTTAGAGCAGTTGCTCAATCACGGATTTTTTCATGCCGATCCCCATCCTGGCAACTTAGCGGTCACGGCAAAAGGCGAATTGATTTTCTACGATTTCGGCATGATGGGACAGATCCAATCGATCACCCGCGAGAAATTATTGCGAACCTTCTTTGGGATTGCTCAAAAAGATGCCGAAGTCGTAATTAATTCTTTGATCGATCTCGGTGCATTAGAGGTTACTGGCGATACAGGTCCCTTGCGGCGATCGGTGCAATATATGCTTGATAACTTCATGGGACAGTCTATGGAGAAGCAATCCGTTGCGGCTATTAGTGACGATCTGTACGACATTGCCTATGACCAACCATTTCGATTTCCCGCCACATTTACCTTTGTCATGCGGGCTCTCTCTACATTAGAGGGACTGGGCAAAGGACTTGATCCCAGCTTTAACTTTATGGAAGTCGCAAAACCCTACGCAACTAATCTTATGGAAAATGGTAGCGCTAAAGAATCGGGAAATTTATCCACGGCTTTTTTCGGTGAATTAGGTAGGCAGGCTACTCAGGTGAGTAGCACGGCGATCGCTTTACCTCGGCGCATCGATGAAACCCTCTCGAAACTAGATCGTGGCGATATCCGTGTGCGGGTCAAATCGCAAGAAACCGATCGCCTCTTACGCAGACTGAGTAATGTTGGTATCGGCGCAATTTATGCTCTACTCGGTGCGACATGTTTTTTATGCGCCACCCTCTTATTTATTAATGGGCTCCAGATCCCTGCCATCATTACAGCCACCCTAGCGGGCTTTTTTGTCCTAATACTGTTGCGATTGTTATCAAAAATTGACCGCCCTGAACGATGATTGGCTAGCATTACGCAAACAGCAATAAGTAGCTAGGCATAATTAATTACAAACCAAAACCCATAAAGTTGTGTCCTTTAGGGGCGCAAATTTACGGGTTTTGGTAATTTATTTTGTAAAAGCACTTATTGATGATGACTGACAGTTTGGAGATATTGCTATAGTTTTTGCCTGTGAGCGCTAAACTAAAGATTGCTATAGCAGAACTGGTCAATAAATACGTCGAGCCGAACCACCTAACATGAAGCGTCTATTTGCGGGAGCAACCGATACTGGCTGCGTCAGATCAGCCAACCAAGATTCTTACTATATCGATCCTGAGGGACGATTCTTTGTAGTTGCCGATGGGATGGGAGGGCACGCAGGCGGAGAAGTGGCAAGTCAAATTGCCGTCGATTCTATTCGTGCATGTTTAGAAGCTCTTTGGGATGACGAAACGACACCACAGCAGTTGATGCAGGACGCAATCTCTAAGGCAAATCAAGCAATTATCAACGATCAAGCGGATCATCCCGTGCGATCGGATATGGGAACCACCATCGTGATATTGCTATTTCGGGATGAGCAGCCTTGGTATTGCCATATTGGGGATTCGCGGTTGTATCGTTTGCGCGGACCGAAATTAGAGCAGATCAGCGACGATCATACATGGATTGCGCGAGCCATTCAGACGGGGGTAGTCAATCCTGAAGATGCCAAAAGCCATCCTTGGCGACATATGCTTTTGCAATGTTTGGGGCGTGAAGATGTAAAGTCGATTTCTGCCCGTGAAATTGAATGGCAACCTGGCGATCGCTTTTTGATTTGTAGTGATGGGTTAACAGAGGAACTAACTGACGATCGCATCGCTCATCATCTCAAGAGCATTCGCAACTGTCAGCAGGCTGCCCAAGCATTGATTGAATCGGCGAAATTGCGTGGTGGGCGAGATAATATCACCGTGGTAATTGTTTCTAACGAATTAAATGCCAACAGCTAAAAATTAAGCAGCAATCAAAAGGTCATTGAGCTGATGTTTGAGATCTTCTCCTAGCCATTGGTCGAGCCATCTCTGTAAAGCCTATGAATAGCATTCGGAGAATCATTTTTTTAATTTTGTTGACCCTCTCACTGGTTACCGCCATTGGGATGTCTGATGTGGGCTTTTGGGCTGACTCGGAAACAAAGTCCAGTTTCGCTGAGGAGGCTTGGGGGCAAGCGGGCTCGATCGCCTATCAAGCAGCCGCAAAAACGATGCATTCTAAAAATGGAGAAGGAGTGCCGCTAGATAATGTCCAAAAACGCTACCTCAGGCGTTATTTCATTGACTATATCGATCATGTGCAGGTTATTTATAACGCCCAAATGATGGATCGTTGGGTACTGGGTAATGTCGCTGTGCATTTTGGTAGGGTTGAGACGATCGCCCAAACCTATTGCGATCGGATCTATCTACGCGACGATTACAAGCCTGAAGATCTCAAACAGTTATCGGTAATCGCCCATGAGATGGTGCATGTCCGTCAATGTTCTAAAAACGGTGGCTTAGATCAGTTTGGCTATCAATATTTTGTTGAATATAAACGAGCTAAGCAAAAGTACGAGAACAACCTCATGGAGCGGGAAGCTTACGACTTGCAAAATCGTTTTGTGCAGACCAATCAATAAGTAAAGCCCAAAGGATGAGTGGCGGCGCGAAGCGCCGCCACTCATCCTTTGGCTTTACTAACGTTGCTATATTTTAAAGCTATATTTTAAAAATTTTGTAAAACTGCCAAGGCATGAATTAGCGTTAAGATTGTTAACGTTAACTCATGCCTTGCCTGTCTTGTATACTCGCCCTCTCGCTAATCTCATCGAACAGTTGCAGCGTCTCCCTGGTGTGGGAGCTAAAACTGCACAACGCTTATCTCTCCATATCCTCAAGCGTCCCACCGAAGAGGTAGAAGCCCTCGCTCAAGCATTAGTTCAGGCAAAGCAGCAGGTCGGTAGCTGCACCCTATGCGGACATCTATCGGCGGAACCAATCTGTGAAATTTGTGCCCATCCTAGTCGCGATAATTCGGTGATTTGCGTCGTTGCTGACTCTCGCGATCTCATTGCTCTCGAAAAAACTCGCGAATATCGCGGGAAATATCATGTTTTGGGCGGTTTGATTTCGCCGATGGATGGGATCAGTCCCGACCAATTAAATATTCAGAGTCTAGTACGGCGCGTCAGTGGGAACCGAGTCTCGGAGGTGATCATGGCGATCGCTCCTAGTGTCGAAGGGGAAACTACTACCCTATACGTGGGTGGTTTATTGAAACCTTTTACCAAAGTTACGCGAATTGCCTTTGGTATTCCGATGGGCGGTGACTTAGAATATGCAGATGAGGTAACACTTGCCAAAGCGATCGAGGGCAGACGCGAATTAGACTTTTAGTTTGAAATTAGTTTGAAATTAGTTTCAAATATTTCAAACTGCTAGAAATATCATGTTGCATATTGTTCCATCATGCAGATAATATTTTGCTGGTTTGCAACTCAATAATGACCATGATAATGACCATGATTGACCCGTTCCCTAAAATGAGTTCTATGACAGCTTTATCGGGGTTAATTGGTTCTGGGTGCATGATCTTTGGAGTTCCATGTTTACCAACTATCAGTGCCAGCCCTACGGCTAGAGAGCCTCAGGCAATCTTAGTATTAGGAGGCTCTCCTACCCGTGAAAGATTTGCTGCTCAATTTGCTTTAGAACACCCTCAACTGCCGATCTTTGTATCTTCTGGCAGTCCAGAAGAATATGCTCAGTATGTATTTGATCAAGCTGGGGTGAAACGCGATCGCATCCATTTAGACTATCGAGCCGTAGATACAGTTACCAATTTCACGGTGATGGTGACGGAGTTTCAGCAGCGCAAAATTACAGATGTATATGTAATTACCTCAGAGTTTCATATGCCCCGCGCGCTTGTGATTGGCAAAATCGTTTTAGGTAGTCGCGGTATCGAGATGCATCCTGTGGCAATTCCGTCGCAAATAAAATCTGAAAATCCTACTAAGTCACTACGCGATGGTCTGCGTTCGGTTTTTTGGTTAGTAATGGGTTCTTAGCCTTTTGGGCTGTATACCAAATTAAAAACCAAAACCAGAGAGCGTACCGCCCGCGCAGCGGGCGGTACGCTCTTCTAGGTTTTAAGTTTACTTATGCTTAGCTACTTAAAAGTACTTGCATTGCAATTTCTAGAAATATTTTTCAATAATATTGATCGAAATTCACTTTCGGTGTTATCTTAATAAAGCGCTAAAAAACGCAACAAGCCGGGATAGCTCAGTTGGTAGAGCAGTGGACTGAAAATCCACGTGTCACGAGTTCAAATCTCGTTCCTGGCATATTTACAAAAAAGAGTTCGCTTAGCGAACTCTTTTTTGTTTTTGATTAAGTGAAGTGTAGTCACACTTTACTTAATTGGTATAAGATTCCAAAAGCTAAGTGATCACGTAATTGATTGGAGAGTATAACCTTGAAAGGAATTTTGATTAGCTTTGGCATTATGGCGGTTGCTGTGCTGGTCATTGTAGTTGCACAAATTACAGGCGGACAGACAGCAGTTGCTAGTACTGGCGCACCCTCTACAGGTGCACCAAATCAAACAACAGTAAAAATAGCAGACGCACCTTTAATAAATATGAGCGATCCCGAAATCAAAGCAACTGGCACTGGGCTAAAATACCAAGTGCTCAATGCAGGCACAGGTGCAACCCCTAAGCAAGGAGATACCGTAACTGTACATTACACGGGGAGGTTAGAAGATGGCACTAAGTTCGATAGTTCTCGCGATCGCAATAGTCCTTTTTCGTTCAAGCTGGGCGTTGGTCAAGTAATTAAGGGCTGGGATGAAGGTTTATCTCTTATGCGCGTTGGCGATCGCTATAACTTGATTATTCCTCCCGAACTCGGTTATGGCGCTCGTGGGGCAGGTGGAGTCATTCCTCCTAATGCCACTCTGATCTTTGATGTCGAGCTACTACGTATTTCTTAAATCGGTCAATCTGAAAAAGCACTGTCTTGAGGCAGTGCTTTTTCGTTAGGGGTAAGGCTATGTATAAAAAGTTAGTCACGATCGCCTTAATCACGATGTTGTCGGGCTTGCCTCTGCAAGCATTGGTATGCGATCTGGGGGCACAAGCGCAGAGCGATCGCCAGATTCAAGCAGGGCAATTACTAAATCAAGGGCTTCAGCAATATCGCGCTCGTCAGTACGAGTCCGCCTTTCAGTCATGGCAAAGCGCTTTACAGATTTATCAAGAAATCAAAGACCGCACTGGGGAAAGTAAGGTATGGAATAATCTGGGGCTTGCTTACTATAGTCTTGGACAATTGGCGAAGGCAGTTCCTTTCTTTCAGCAACGGTTGATCCTCTCGCGGGAATTAAACGATCGTCAGGCTGAAGCCTATGCCCTTGATAGTTTGGGGCTGAACTATATTCAGTTAGGGCAGTACGAGCAAGCGATCGCTGTTTATGAACCTGCTATAGAAATCTTGCGCCAACTTAATGACCGTAAAAATGAAGGTAATGCGCTCGGAAATCTGGGCATTTCCTATCGTGAATTGGGACAATATACCAAAGCGATCGCTTGCCATCAGCAACAATTGGCAATTACCCGCGAGATTAGCGATCGTGCGGGGGAAGGAAGAGCGCTAGGGGGACTTGCCATTGCTTATCGCGAATTGGGGCAATATGAAAAGGCGATCGATCTCTATCAACAGGATTTAGCGATCGCCCGTGAATTGCAAGATCGGAGCGGACAGGCTAGAGCGCTAAATAATCTGGGCACGGCCTATAGCAACTTGGAGCAATATCCCCAAGCAATTGTTTTGTACAAACAAGGCTTAGAAATATTGCGCAGTCTTAAGGATCGCAGTGGAGAAGGTAGAACCCTCGGCAATATCGGTAATGGTTATCGGCAGTTAGGACAATACGAGCAGGCGATCGCTTTCCTTGAGCAACAATTAACCATCGCCCGTAACATTAACGATATTGCCTCCGAAGGCAAAGCTGCTTCTGGACTGGGCATTGCCTATAATCGGTTAAGAAAGTATGAAAAAGCCTTGGGCTTTTACCAACAAGATTTAGCGATCGCCCGTCAACTTAAGGATCGTAATGGCGAAGGGAGAGCGCTGAATAATTTGGGCGTATTGCTTGGGGAATTAAAACAACCCGAACTGGCGATCCTTTATTACAAACAATCGGTCAACATTCAAGAATCGATTCGCAGAGATATTCGCGGACTGAGCAAAGAGGAACAGCGATCTTTTTTGGGAACGGTGGCAGGTACATATCGTAGCCTTGCAGATTTATTGCTCAAACAAGGACGGGTGATGGAAGCTCTGCAAATCATCGATCTATTAAAAATCCAAGAACTGGAAGACTATCTCCAAAATGTCAAAGGGAATGATCGTACGGCTCAGGGAATGCGAATCTTAGAACCTGAGTCAAAAATTAGTCGCCTATCCACGGTAAGCTTTGCGCAAATTCCCTTGCTGAATTACGAACTAGCTCAACAGATCCAGCAGATCGCGCCATCGGAACTTAATAAGGCTCCAGCATACTTACAAAAACTACCACAAGGGGTGGTGCTCATCTATCCATTAGTGCTGCTAGATCGTTTGGAAATAGTAATTTTTGCGGCTAATTCTATTCCCACGGCGCGTACGGTAGCGATCGCTAAACCCCAACTAGAAGAGATGATCGCCGATTTTCGTAATGACTTACAAGATCCTAGCTCCTACGACATCAAGACCTCAGCCAAGAAGCTATACGAGCTCCTCATCAAACCGATTGAATCCGATCTCAAGCAAGCAAATGCTACGACCATTCTCTATGCTCCTGATGGGATCTTGCGTTATATTCCCCTCGCCACACTCTACGATGGCAAACAATGGTTAGTGGAACGATATCGCATCAATAATCTCATTTCCTACAGTTTGCTAGATCGCGATCGCCAATCACTGACTGACTTAACGATCTTAGCGGGAGCATTTGGCGGTCAAGCGGGCGAGATCAAATTTGGATTAAGTGGACTGCCATCTTCTATTACCGAAGTAGAGAACATTGCCTCAACTTTTCCTAAAGCGAATAAATACATTGAACAGAATTTTACAAGTCAGACGATTCGGGATAAAACGGCAGGTAATGCCATCATTCATTTGGCAACCCATGCGGAATTTAAAAATGGAAGTCCTTTTGAATCCTATCTGTTATTTGGTGATGGTACTAAGCTCACCTTAGCCGAAGTGAATGATTTAAAGCTGAAAGATACCCAGCTCGTCGTTTTGAGTGCTTGTCAGACAGGATTGGGTAGTTTGGGAACTGGTACGGAGATTTTAGGCTTTGGCTATCAAGTCCATCGAGCAGGCGCAAAAGCATCGATCGCTTCGCTGTGGAAGGTTGCGGATGGTGGTACGCAAATACTGATGTCTGCTTTTTATAACAATTTGCGAAGGGCAAACAGCAATACATCTATAGCTTTACGGGAAGCACAGTTGAGCATGATTAAACCAAGTACTAAGGGAGGTGTTAATTATAGTCATCCCTATTTTTGGTCGTCATTTGTGCTGATTAGTAATAGCTGGTAAATTGCTATCCTTCTCTTATTTGCGATTGAAAACTTCTAAGGTTTGACGACTAAAATCGCGCAAGTTAGCGATCCCATCTTCCATGGGGATGGTATCGCCTAAAAATTGCCAATTGTCCACCGTAGAAAAGCGCCACCTTTCTCCCTTATAGTCATGTCCACTCGCCTCAATGCCGATCGCCCGCAGATCGCCATCAACGGGATCCTCATATAGGCGAATTTGGAAGAGAATACAACGAACCTTGAGCCGCCAACTTACCCCTGGAAAATGAAAGCCCACATCAATCGAATCGGGATCAAGAAGTTTCCGCGTATCCGAATTATTTAGCCAAGGTTTGAGATCCGATCGCGCAGCAGGATAAATAGCCTTAAACAAATTGACAATAGTTGCGATTTTGGTCGCGACTTCGACATTTTTAGCTTGTTCGGCAGCATTCACTGGCAAGACCCTCACGCTAAAACCTATAAAGGTAAATAAAAAATTACTTATAAAACACAGCCTGATCAGCTTGTAGTAGCCGATTCTAGCATCTGCTCACCATAAATCGAATTAACTAGCGATCGCTGTAGCAGTTGTTATAAAAAAGGTAGATTGCGCCGCAATCTACCTTTTGAGGGGTACTAAATCGGGAATATCCCTAAAATTTTCTAGGACAGAGGGCTCAAGACTTAAGCGATCGAGGAGCTTCGCAAATTCCTTGCTGCAAGATGCTGGATTTTGGCGGACTTGCTCCTGTGCAAATTTGATGATAATCCACCCCGAACCGACTAAAGAGCGATCCGCGAGATCATTTTGCGTGAGGCTGGCGACACTTGCTGAGGAATTTGCGATCTCGATCGCTATCCGCGCATTTAGTTCGGGATTGACATAGGTGAGGGCAGGAGCCCAATAATAATCAATGCTGGGAATATATTGTGGACATCCTTGATAAAGGGTTCCCGATACATGTTTTTGCAGCGTAACGCCAAAATTGTAAATAGTCTCCGCGATCGCTTGTTGATTTTTGCCGCTCGTCAGATCTAGCCCTTTGGGATTGGTAAGGACGCTCGTATTTTCGAGGGGGGGCAGTTTGGCAAAGAACTTTTGAAATTGATGGTGGCGAAACTCAAGGACACGCTCTGGGGCATGGGCGATCGCTAATTTCTGCTGATAGCTCACCTCCTCCCGCGAATAGGCTTCTAGCTTTGTAAAATAATTTTGCAGTATATTTTGATGGCTTTGATACCTTCTCTTATAGGTGAGAAATTGATATCTGATCCTGAGGACGATTACCACTGTACCCAAGATCAGCAGAATGATCCCCAACTCCTTTGCCACAAGAGTGACGATCGCTACGATCGCAATTAGTCCGAAACTTAAGGCGATCGCTTCTTGGATCTGAATTGGTGCGGGTAGTTGATTGGGCGGAGGGCTTGGTAAGGGAATATTGAGTTCGGGTGCAACGGGCTTAGATTGGGCAATGCGCTGCACTTCTGGGGGAATGAGGATAACAGGAAACTGACGCATCGCTTAGTAGCCTGAAAATTCGATTAAGGGTAATTTTTACAGTGCTTGGCAAGATTGGCAAGTCAACCAAACCAAAAAGATGAGTAGTGGCGCTTTGCGCCACTGCTCATCTTTATATACCAAATCACAAAATGGCTACGCCATTTTGTGATTTGAAAACCCTTACTGGGTTTGGTTTTTAATTTCCAAAAGTGTAGCCACACTTTTGGAAATTGGTATTAGATGTAGCCTATACCAATTCACGAAAGCGTGATAATACCAAAGCTCAAAATGGCGTAGCCATTTTGAGCTTTTAGACATTTTCTAAGCCAGGAATCGAGCGATATAGCTGGACATACTTATCCGCTGAGGATTGCCAACTGAAATTACTATTCATGCCACGCTCCTGTAACAAACGCCATGCATCGGTGTAGCGGTAACTTTCCCAAGCCCTTACCATACAGGTGTACATGTCCAAAGGCTCGTAACGATCGAAGCAGAATCCAGTCCCCACCTGACCGATGGGATCATGGAAGGACACGGTGTCTACCAAGCCACCAGTGCGTCGGACGATTGGCACAGAACCATAACGCAGCGCGATCAATTGGCTGAGTCCGCAAGGCTCAAAACGGCTGGGCATCAAAAAGGCATCGGAACCTGCATAAACGCGATGGGATAGGGCGGAATTAAAGAGAATTTGTGCCGACATCCGCCCAGGGTAACGAGCTGCGATTTGCCATAGTTGGGATTCGTAGTAGCGTTCGCCCGTACCTAAAACTACAAACTGAGCATCGGTATAGGCGAGATAGCGCTCTAAGGTTTGTAAGAGTAGATCGAGCCCCTTCTGTTCGACCAGCCTTCCGACCATGCCGATCAAGAAAGTGGCAGGATTGACGGCTAAGCCCAACTCTTTTTGTAAAGCAATTTTATTGGCGAGGCGATCGTCAAGGGTCTCAACGGAATAGTTTTGTACCAAGGCGGTATCAGTGGCAGGATTTTCTAAATCGGTATCGATACCGTTTAAAATACCCCAGGGTTTGAGGAATGAAAGCAATCCTTCTAAACCTTCCCCATAGGTCGGTGTACAAATTTGCTGCGCATAGGTCGGAGAAACTGTGTTTACGCGATCGGCATACTTGATTCCCCCTGCCATCGTGTTATGGGCATCCATATACCAAGGAGTCCATGTGATTTTGTCTAAGAACCAACGCCAAGGTCCTTGATAGGCGAGGTTGTGAATTGTAAATACTGTGCCAATATCTGAAACTTGATGCATCCACACTGGAATCATGCCTGTATGCCAATCATGGCAATGAATGACATTAGGTTTCCAGTAGTTCCATGCAAATTCGGCAACCGCATTGGCAAACATCGTGAAACGCCAATCTTCGTCATCGCCACCATAAATGCGGGCGGGAATAAAGGCTCCATGCCCCACTAAGTAAAGGGGAACATCCGTTCCTGGTAATACGGTCTGAAAAATATCGAATTCCTGAAACATGGCATAGCCTTTCCAGATCCATTCAGGATTTTCTTTCAGCTTGTCTGGGATCACGCCGTAGTAAGGCATGATAATGCGTACATCATGCCCCATCTTCTTCAGAATCGGGGGGAGTGCGCCCACTACATCTGCCATACCGCCAACTTTGGCGAGAGGAGCAACTTCAGCCGCCGCAAATAAAATTTTCATTCTTCGATCGTTACTCGTATTGTCTGGCTATTTAAATTATTTTCAGGCATAGCGCGATCGCTACAGTAGTTATTTTTTGGACGCGTTGCTGGAGATCCCGAAAGAGTCCCGAAAGAGCCCCGAAAGAGCCCCGAAAGAGTAGGGTCTCTTCTTGGGGCTTAATACCAATTCACGAAAGTGTGACAACACTTTTGTGAATTAGAAACTAAATCCAGTAAGGGTTTTCAAAGCTCAAAATGGCGTAGCCATTTTGAGCTTTGGTATAAGGGGCTTAAGGAAATGTGCAAGCCGCAGTGGGAATTTGCACAGAACCAGCTTGGACTCTATATTTACTAGCTGTGCCTGTATTGCCTCTAGCTGTGAGTTCGCTTACCAAGGCTGGGCTGGGATTTCCTGTGGCGATCGCTGTGGTCAATCCTGCCAATTGCAATCCTGATGCTGAAGTACTTTGTCGGCGGAATAGATAATCCAGAGTAGAAGTGGGATTGTTTAAGGTATTGCCCTCAAACCTGACACAGAGAGTGGCAGCGTTCTGGGATCGCATAATCATCGAGGCATCATCTACTCCAGCTTGGGTGTTGGTGTTGGTAACTTTATTATTTAACACGGCTGCTCGAATAGATGACTCACCGCCAGCGTTCGTTTCTCCTACCCGCACCTGAATTGCCGCACCACCGACATTGCTAATATTGTTTTTGGCGATCGTCGTTGTTCCAATCGAGCCGTCAAATGCCCCAAAGCTAATTCCTTTGTTAATAACGTTATCGATCGTGTTGCTGCTAATTGTTAATGTGGCATTAGCACGATTGCCAAGATTAATATCAATGCCATCCGCCCCATCTGTAGCGCCAGTAATATTCTTAATGACATTGCCAGTAATATTTACTGTGGCATTAGCCGTGGTACTACAGGCTCCCAAGTCACTGTAAACTCGGCAAAGACTAAACTCAATACCATCTATTTCATTTATGCCTGCTGTAGCAGTATTGCTACCTACAGTATTATCAGCAATCGTCAGATTGACATTGCCTGTATTGTTGCGCACGAGAATACTTGCTTCTACGTTAGTTTGGGTGCTGGGCTGAATTGTATTAACTACGGTATTGCCAGAAATTACGGCATTGCCACTGACGTTATCGAGACGAATGCCTTCAGCGATCGCATTGCTGACTTGATTTCCTATAACGTTTGTATTACCACTTGCGCTTACCAAGACAATGCCTCGACCCGAACTACCAATAGGAGTAGTGGCAGGAGCCGTAATCGTGACGTTGTTATAGGCGATCGTGGAATTGACGTTGTTATTACCGATAACTGCGGGATTTGCACCTGTAGTACCAACATTTTTATTGATGCGATAGCCGATCAGGGCTTGATTTGAGCCAGATGCTAAAGTAACCGTTCCATTGACTATGGGATAGACACCAGTGTTTGACGTAATTGGCAGATTGGAGAAAGTAGTACCGCCTGCACCAAGCTGATAGGAAACGGGGATGACACTGGGCGCACTAGATATAACTTTTGTGCCATCAGGAATTGTAAATCCGTTGAAAGTTGGAGCTGTAGAGCCATTGGGGGTATAGGTGTAAACAATTCCATTGCCACCAGATGCCCCCGCATTGGCAAGTGCTGTCGAAAAATTAGCAAAAGAAACAACATTCGGCGTGCCACTTAAGCCTGTAGTACTATCGGCGACTACAAAGAAACTGTAAGGCTGACCTGTTACGGGGTTGATGGCGACAAGTCCATCGCGAACGGTTTGATTCTCGACTAGGATGGAGCCATTTCGTGAAATCGGTTCGTTCATGCGGTCGAGCAATGTCGGCGGAGTAACTTTTCTTTCCGAACGGTTGGAAAGATTTATGCCAATATTGAAAAGAATGCTGGTTCCAAAAATGCGATCGTTCTGAATCGATAAACCTGCATTAACGAGATCGCCATAGTATGCTAAGCCCCCCTTAATACCCAAGGCTCCGACGCTATTGGTAGCGGTGTAATAATAGGTTCCGAGATAGGGGCGCAGGTAGCCAGCATCGCCTATGTTGACGATTGTGCCAGCTTCTAACTCCACACCACCCATGGCTGCATCAAAACGACGCTCGCGATCAATTAAAAACTGAGTGCCCTGAAAAGTTCCACTGTTGAGGATCGTTTCGCTCAATTGGGTATTAGTCTTGCCCACTGGAAGATAGGCATTGAGTCGCATATCCCAAGATTCCGCAAAAAACTCTAAACCTGCGGAAATTTGATGGAAAAACTGCGCCCCCGTATCGCGATTGTCGTAGGCTAGATAGCCACCTAGTACATATTTGCCAATGTCATTTAGCGATCGATAACCAACGGCAAGATTAGAGCCAATGCGCCCATTATTAAAGAGCCGAACTTGAGGATTGAGATATAAAAAGTTTTCTGGTGTTTGATTGAGAGGAATGCGTAACTCAACACTAGTATTACCATCTAGACCTGCGCCACTGCCGTTATAACGAAGTTGCGCATCAAGTGGAAATGGATTAGTCTGACTCACCACTTCTGAGACGACGATTCCATTTATACATATTAATTTTATACATATTAATAATGATGATAAACAACAAGATTTGAAGCCCCAAGATGACGATCTTTTCTGCATAGCCCCTAATAACCCATTTTTCTAACAAGAACCTACATCCCACTTATTTTGAAGGGTAAGGTCTCAACACCCCTGTGTTGCCGAATACTCGACTATATGAAATTTGCAAAATTTTCTGGAAAGTACTGTAGCAACGTAGAAGACATCTAGGACAAATCAAAGCCCCAAAGAAGAGTGGCGGCGCTTCGCGCCGCCACTCTTCTTTGGGGCTTTAGATTTAGTTGTGCTTAGCTACAAGGTTTTTCAAGTTAAGAAATGGCTACGCCATTTCTTAACTTGGTATTATTCAGCGATCGCGCCATCGTCTGGATTGCTATCGTTATCATGGGGTAGCTCTAGGCAATATCCCGCACCATATACGGTTTTAATATATTTAGGATGGCGCGGATCGGGTTCGAGTTTGGTACGGAGATGCCGAATATGGACGCGGATGGTTTCGATATCGTCATCAGGTTCATAGCCCCAAACTTCCTTGAGGATTTCGCTAGGCGATACGGTCTGACCATGACGTTGCAAGAGACAATGCAGTAGCTCAAATTCTAGATGGGTTAATTTGACGGTTTGATTAAACCAAATGGCTTCAAAGCGCTCAGGTACGAGTGTTAAGGAGCCAAAGATTAAAATTTCACCATGCTTAGCCGTGTCAATAATTCGATTCGTGCGCCTTAGTAAAGCCCGCACTCGCGCTAGCATTTCTTCGAGTTCAAAGGGCTTAGTTAAATAATCATCGGCTCCAGCGTTAAAGCCTTCGACTTTATCTTGGGTTTGTCCCATGGCTGTGAGCATCATTACGGGAATTTCTTTAGTCCTTTCATCACGACGCAATCTTTGACAAACTGTAAATCCATCTACCCTAGGTAGCATTAAATCAAGGATGATCATGTCTGGCATCAACTGAATGGCAAGGGCTTGTCCTTTGATTCCATCACTTGCTTGACTGACTTGATATCCAGCATGTTCAAGGTTTAGCGTGACCATTTCAGATATTATCGGATCATCATCAATCAAGAGTAGCCTAGGCATCATTAGTCAAAGTTCCATCTATACGATTTGATTACGTTTTTTTAAAATATATCACAGGGATACATAACAAGTCGGGGATGGGGCGATGTACTATCAGTCGTACTACTAGTCATAGTTGGTCTTAATTGCGATCGCTAAAAAATTTCTGGCTAAAGGAGTAGTAGGTACAGCGTATCAGCTATTTACAGCTTTCTATACCATATTGATCAATTATTGATCGATAAAACTGGTTAAGTCTGTCTTCAACTCTTACAACATTCTCATACAATATATGAAGATATGTAAAAATTGATATAAAACTGGTTTATTCGCATGAGCCTTCCAACTACTTCTGTCACCGAACTTTTTGCACCAGTCAAAGATGACTTGCATACTCTCACGGATAATTTGAAGCAGTTGGTAGGGGCAAGACATCCAATTTTGTATGCTGCTGCCGAACATTTGTTTGAAGCTAAGGGCAAGAGTATGCGCCCCGCGCTGGTCTTGTTGGTGTCACGGGCGACGATGAGCGATCGCGACATCACTTCACGCCATCGCCGCCTTGCGGAGATCACGGAAATGATTCATACGGCAAGTCTGGTGCATGACGATGTGATCGACTCCGCAGATCTCCGTCGTGGGATGCCCACGGTGAACAATAGTTTTGGCAATCGCATTGCCGTACTTGCGGGTGATTTCCTGTTTGCCCAAGCATCTTGGTATTTAGCCAACTTAGATCATCTTGAAGTTGTTAAGCTTTTGTCGAAAGTCATTACCGATTTTGCTGAGGGTGAAATTCGCCAGAGTCTCACTGCCTTTGATAGTGATCTGACTTTGGAGGATTATCTGGAAAAGAGTTTTTATAAAACTGCCTCGTTAATGGCAGGTAGTGCCAAGGCTGCGGGTGTACTCAGTGGTGTAAGTCAGGTACAGGCTGAGCAGTTATTTAATTTTGGTAAGCATTTTGGGATCGCGTTTCAAGTTGTCGATGACATTCTTGATTTCACCAGTTCCACCGAGACTTTGGGCAAGCCTGCTGGCTCTGATCTGAAGCAAGGTAATTTAACTGCACCCGTTTTATTTGCTCTCGAAGAGCATCCTCAGTTGCGTGGATTGATCGAGCGTGAGTTTAGCGAAGTGGGAGATTTAGAAAAGGCTCTGGAACTGGTTCATAACAGTGAGGGAATTTCGCGATCGCGTGATTTGGCAAAGAGTCATGTTAAGTCTGCATTTACTGCGATCGAGTGGCTTCCATCTTCTGCGCCTAAGCAATCTCTGATTGGTTTAACAAACTATGTTTTAGATCGCTTGTATTAAGATGAAAAGGATGGTGCTTTGCTCCATCCTTTTTAATTTGTTATTTATCCTGTTGCTGTTCTAAATAAGTTTGCAAATCATAAAAATCCTGTAAAAATAGGAAACATAATAAAAATCTAGATTTTACCTAGAAATATGATTGCTTTTCCTGATTTATCGGCGCATGGTTATCAAGTTATCAAAGAATTGGGGCATAACTTAGAGGGAGGCAGATTTACATACCTTGCCAAACGCCTTGCCGATAATGTTAATGTTGCCATCAAGCAATTTCAGTTTGCGACAGGTTCGGGGTGGAATGGGTTTAGAGCGATCGAGCGTGAGATCCAAAGTTTGCAAGGTTTAAATCATCGCGGCATCCCCAAATATTTAGACAAGTTTGAGACAGATAACGGCTATTGCTTAGTTACAGAATATTTCCCTGCGGATACTTTGGCGGCGGCGCGAAGTTTTACGCCCGATCAAATTAAGCAAGTTGCGGTGCAGCTTTTAGAAATTTTGGTTTATCTGCAAGAGCGAATGCCGCCAGTCATCCATCGTGACATTAAGCCTGAGAATATTCTTGTGGATGAGAATCTCAATGTTTATCTAATTGATTTCGGCTTTGCGCGGGTGGGTAGTGGCAGTATAGCTATGAGTAGCGCTAATGCGGGGACGTTTGGCTTCATGGCTCCCGAACAAATCCGCAACCTCAATCTAACCAATGCTTCCGATCTCTATGGTTTGGGTTTGACGTTAATCTGTTTGATTGGGGCGATCCGTTCTACGGATATCGGCAAATACATCGATTACAACAATCAACTAGATCGCAGCAAAATCGATCCGAAGTTGAAGGGGTGTAGTTTCACCTTTATGAAGTGGCTAGATCAAATGGTTGCACCCGATCCGAGTAAGCGTTTTGCTGACGCAAAGACAGCATTGGAGTCGTTGAAGCCTTTATATGTGGTGCGTGTACCTGAAGTCAAATTTGATAAATCAAGCTTGGAATTTACATCAAAAAAATTAGGAGAGAGTCTTTCTCAAACTATTACGATTTCTAATTCTATTCCCGAAACTATTCTAGAAGGTCATTGGGAAGTTGCCCCCCATAGAAGAGATCCATCACAAAATCATGATGATCATCATGCTTGGATCTCATTCAAGCCAACTAAAATCAGAGGTAATCAAACTACTTGTGAAATTACAGTAAACACAAAAAAATTAAGTTCAAGTTCTCAATTTATTAGACAACTGATTTTTGTTAGTGACAATGCAATTCCCTCAAAAAATATAATCTCTCTAACAGTATCTACTTCTAAGTTGGTTGAATATAAATTCAGATTAAATACTGTTTCTCTAGTCACAAAGTTAACTATATCGAGTTTAATATGTTGGTTGGTAACTCAAGGAGGATCATATCTAACTAACTGTATCAATATTGCTTCAGCAACGCTATCAAGTTCTTCATATCTTTTCGCTTTTGGATTTATAGGAGGACCAATTACAGTTCCAATGTTCGGATTGTTTTCGGTATATTTTATAGGAACAAAAGGTTTGCTCCATCAAGAAACTATGGGCATAATAGGTGCTTTTGTATTGAACGTATTAGGAGCTTCTTGCTCATGGGGAGCTAAATTCTTTTTTCTGCCGATTATTAAAAATCAAATTGAAAAATATTCAAAAAATCTATCAAAAAATATTAACCAAGTAAGCAAAAACAAAAATCAGAAAAATGTCATTGATTTTCTTGTTGTTTTAACAGGTGTCCTACTTAGCCTTTCATACGGATTGAGGTATATCGATCCAATGAAGATTGGCTCTTATTTGCCAACTTCATTATTTGAAATACTTTTCTACATTGTGATAGCTATTTCATTGTTCATCGTAATTTATCCATACGCTAACTATTATCAAAAGGCAAATGATATTAGACACCGAGAGAAAACTGGGGGACTTATACAGGGTGACAAATAATCTTGATTAAGCCATGAGCCTAAAATTATGGAAGACATTCTTCAAAAAATTAGAGAATCAGCAACCACCTCTTCTCCCCCCTTCACAAGGGGGGCTGGGGGGGATCATATCCTAAATCACAAGCTCCATTTTCCAAACCACAGAGTACACACAAAACTCCCTGACTATGTTTCAAAGTTTAGATCCCCCTCAATCCCCCTTGCAAAGGGGGAAGAAGAGAAAGAATTTAATTCTCCCCCCTTCATAAGGGGGGCTGGGGGGGATCAATGACACTTAAAACCAGCAACCTCCATCTCCCCTATAACCCTGACCTCACCACTAGAGCCAAAGAACTGCGCCAAAACATGACACCCGCAGAAAGAAAACTTTGGCATAAATATTTAAAAAACTTCCAATTTAGAGTTTTACGACAAAGACCAATTGACCATTTCATAGTTGATTTCTACTGTCCTAACCTCAAACTAGTTATTGAAGTTGATGGCGAGAGTCACTATACCGATGATGGTAAAGAATATGATCAAGAAAGAACACAACAGTTGGAAGGTTATGGCATTAAGGTGATTAGGTTTACTAATCGACAGATTTTAGATGATTTTGAGAGGGTGTGTGAGGAGATAGAGAGGATGATCCCCCCCAGCCCCCCTTGAGAAGGGGGGAGAAGAGGTAATTTGGAATCTTTAGAATATAAAATTTATCTTGTCAACACCTCAGTAAATCCCTATGCCAAAAAAGATTCGAGAACTAAAAAGTATGTTACTGAAAGCGGGATTTACCTATCGTCCTGCCAAAGGTAGTCATACAGTTTGGATACATGAACTATTACCAGAACTACCCCTGACAATCGCAGGAAAAGATGGTGATGATGCCAAACTCTATCTCGAAAAAGAAGTTAAACAAAGATTGAAAAAATTAGAGGACTTAAAGTAATGCCACACTACAGCATGATTATTATCTGGTCAGAAGAAGATAGTTGCTATCTAGTTCATCTTCCAGACTTCCCATTTCAGCAATTTCATACGCATGGCGATACTTACGAAGAAGCCGCTAAACATGGACAGGAGGTAATTGATAGCTATCTTGAGATTTACCGTGAAGAGGGAAAATCTCTGCCGCAGCCGAAAAATTCTATGCAACTTTTGCAAGCAGCATAGAAATGGAATGTATTTACTGCAAAGGTCACATGGAGAAAAAGACTGCACCGTTTAGCATTCAGAAAAATAGTTATTACTTACATTGGGATGCGATTCCTGCCTTTGTTTGCGATCAGTGCGGTGAGGTCTATTTTGCTGAGCATGAAGTTGATATCATTCAATCAGCCATTTCTGAATTAGATCGTAAAAATGTTGAGTTTTACACATCTGACAAAGAAGCTGCGTAAACAATTTCTTTAGATGTAATTTCTTATAGCTAAAAAATAGAGGAAAGATTTATGCCAGTTACTAATGAATCACTGTTATCAAGAATTACCTTTGATCGCAATATTTTGGGTGGTAAGCCGATAATTCGAGGTATGAGAATTTCTGTGGCGATGATTTTAGAGCTTTTGTCTAAGGGAGCAGCAATGCAAGAAATTTTGGAAGATTATCCAGATTTAGAAATAGCTGATATTTATGCAGCATTACTCTATGCTTATCGCCTAGTCGCTAATGAGGAGATTTTTGAAAGGTCGGTTGCATCATAGTCATGAGATTTTTACTTGATATGAATGTAAGTGGTGTTTTACTGAATTTATTGCTAGATTCTGGTCATGATGTTGCTTGTGTGCGTGATGTTGATCTCAAAATGAGTGATAGTGAGATTTTGGATTGGGCGGTAAGAGAAAAGCGCATTATCATTACGACGGATTCCGATTTTGAGCAAATGATTTAGTTACAAGGAAGGCAACATTGTGGAGTTTTAAGATTGGAAAATTTACCTCGTTCAGAGAGAATGTCTCTATTTCAAGATGTATTGTCTAGTTGGGGGCAAGATTTAGAAGCTGGAGCCGTTGTGATTGCATCAAAGCAAAAAATTCGGATTCGTAGAAGCTAAAATTAATGAAGAATCATCAATCGATGCGATACACAATTCTCATTCAATGGTCTGATGAAGATAACTGCTTTGTTGGCTTTTTACCTGAATTTACAAATGTGATGCAGCCTTGCACCCATGGCAATACATACTTAGAGGCAGTCCAAAATGCTCAAGAAGTCATCGAACTCCTAGTAGAAACTGCCATAGAAAAAGGTGAACCATTGCCCAAGCGCCAAAAGTTTCAAGCAATTCCAGTTTTACAAGCTGCATAGATTGAGATCTGTCTCATGTTAGGGCGATCGCTTAGACTAGATTAAGAATTGTTAATTAGTAATAGCCAGTGTTGAGTAAATCTAAACAAAAAATAATTGTAGTCGGGGCGGGAATTGGTGGCTTGACGGCTGCTGCTTTGTTAGCAAAGCGAGGCTATAAAGTCATTGTTTATGATCTTGCCATTGTTGCGGGTGGCTGTGCATCCACATTTAAGCGACGCGGATTTACCTTTGATGTCGGTGCAACACAGGTAGCGGGATTAGAATCTGGTGGGATTCACGATCGCATTTTTAAAGAACTTGAAATAGAACTTCCTGAAGCGACTCATTGCGATCCAGCCTGTGCGGTGTTTTTGCCCAATGAGAGTGAGCCGATTAATGTTTGGCGCGATCGCAATCAGTGGAAAATAGAACGACAAAAGCAATTCCCAAATAGCGAACCATTTTGGGATTTTCTGGAAGACTTATTTTGGCGGAGTTGGCGCTTTCAGTCCCGCGATCCGATTTTGCCTCCGCGCAATTTTTGGGATGCTTGGCAATTAGTTAGAGCTTTGCGAATCGATACTTTAGCCACAGTTCCCTATACCTTCTCAACGGTGGGGGATGCTCTGCGTGGGTTTGGATTGGCTCATGATCAGAGACTACGCACCTTTCTCGATTTGCAATTGAAGCTCTATTCACAGGTGAATGCGGAAGAGACAGCTTTACTTTATGCGGCAACAGCTTTAGCAGTTTCGCAAACTCCTTTAGGGCTGTTTCATCTTAAGGGAAGTATGCAAGTTTTAAGCGATCGCCTAATTTCTAGTATCGAGCGTGATGGCGGCAAAGTGTTGATGCAGCATCAAGTTACAGCGATCGCTGATCAAGGGAAAAGTAAAAAGGTAAAAGTCCAAAATCTGCGATCGCAGGAGATTTTTGAAGATAGCGCCGATCACATTGTGGCGAATGTGACGGTGAATAATTTTGTGCAGCTTTTGGGAAATGCTGCGCCCAAAGGTTATGTCAAGCGCGTTGAGAATCTGAAGCCTGCTTCCGTTGCTTTTGTCGTGTATCTAGGCGTAGATCGGGCAGCGATTCCTGAAGACTGTCCGCCGCATTTGCAATTTTTGGAAGCCTATGAGGATTCCCAAATTCATAAACCCCATTCGCTATTTGTTTCCGTTAGCAAAGAGTGCGATGGTCGTGCCCCCGATGGCAAAGCAACGATTATTGCTTCTGAGTTTACAGATGCAGAAGTTTGGTATGGCGGCGAAGATTATCAGGAACTCAAAAAGAGATTTACAGAACGAGCGATCGCGCAGTTAAGTAACTATTTCCATCTCAACGAAGAGACAATCATTCATATCGAAACTGCCACTCCCCAAACCTTTGAGCGATATACAGGACGCGATCGCGGTATTGTCGGCGGCGTAGGAATGCGCGTTTCTACCTTTGGTCCCTTTGGTTTCGCTAATCGCACCCCTCTTAAAAATATTTGGCTAGTCGGTGACTCTACCCACCCAGGGGAAGGAACCGCAGGGGTAAGTTATTCAGCGCTAACAGTAGTCAGGCAGATAGCGCAAGAATCCTAAACTCTGACTGGAAAAGTTGTCTTACATGTATTTTTCATGCATCAGTCGAACTTGATCGCTACAATTGAAATACAAAAAAACTAAGTCCAAAATTGAAATATATGAGTTATCGCTTTCAGAGAGGGGATCACCTTTATGTTGACTATGGAGGATTTACGCATCATGGGATTTATTATGGGCATGGCAAAGTGACTGGAGTTTAGACTAAGTTGATTAAGCTAATCAGAAAAAGAGCAGGAAAAAGTAACCCAGAGAATGGAGAACTGGGCAAATCCAAGAGAATGAAAAGGAGAATATTTAGGATTAGGAATTAAGGATGT
>NZ_ALWB01000038.1 GCF_000332215.1 Pseudanabaena biceps PCC 7429 | reverse complement strand
ACGTTACGTCAACGAGTATCTAGACTAGTTAGAAAGACCTTATCCTTTTCTAAGAAGTTGGAAAATCACATTGGGGCCATTTGGAATTTTATTCATCATTACAACACTTCTTTACCTCCGTGTGCGTCCTTTCCTTTTTAGGACTACCCCATTTCTTACGTCAAGGCTGCGATAAGTGCGACCTTATCTCTATGCGGGGCATTCCGAATCGAGTGCTAAAGTGAGTATTAGTCATTTTTTAGTAATTTTTTAATCTCAATCTCAATCAATGAATAATCAAGTCGATATTACTAACTTAGAAGAGTTACCGCCTAAACTCCCTTTACTCCAAATGTTTCGGATCGGTCTATTTCAGATGGGTTTAGGGATTATGTCTTTGTTGGTTGCAGGCTTACTGAACCGACTGATGATTAATGAACTGACCATTCCTGCCACCCTTACCGCAGGATTTATTGCCATGCCCCTATTTGTGTCACCGTCTCGCATCTGGTTTGGACAGACTTCTGATGCCAAGACTATTTTTGGAACGCATCGTTCGGGTTATGTCTGGATTGGGGCAGTAGTATTTGCGATCGTCGGATTTTTAACGACCCAGATTATGTGGGAATTAGGACGCAGTGTCCATGAGATGGGATGGAATGGGATGACCTATGTATGGGCAGCTTTTCTGGCGGTCATGTTTGCTCTTTATGGTATGGCAATTAGCTTTAGCTCTACTCCCTTTGCTGCTTTATTAGTGGATATTTCCGATGAGGAAGAACGCTCGAAATTAGTGGGGATCGTTTGGTCGATGCTGATGGTCGGCATTGTCATTGGCGCGATCGCTGTTTCTAAATTGCTTCCCTGCACGGGAGCACCACCAAACGAAATTTCAATTTATGCTAATGGCGATCGCCTTGCTCAGTTACAAAAAGCGGTTAATTCGGTATTTGTGATTGTTCCTTCGGCGGTGGTCGCTCTATCTTTTGCTGCTACCTATGGCATCGAGCAAAAATATTCACGCTATAAGTTGCGCGTTGCGGAAAATCATGTTCTTAATGGAACTAATGCAGAAGATAAACTCAGTCTTGCTAGAGCCTTAAAAGTATTAACGGCGAGTAAACAAACGGGTTTATTCTTCTCATTCTTACTGATGATGACTATTGGCATTTTCATGCAGGATGCAATTATGGAACCCTTTGGCGGCGCAGTATTTGGTATGAGTATTTGTGCGACTACACAACTTAATGCTGCTTTTGGGATGGGTACTTTGATTGGCTTGAGTTCTTCGGGCTTTTTAATCGTTCCCAAACTAGGCAAAGAAAATTCCACGAGATTAGGTTGCTATCTAGTCGCAGCAAGTTGTGCTCTATTACTGGTATCTGGATTTATCCAAAAAACATGGGCTTTGCAAGTTTCCCTAGCGCTTTTTGGTTTTGCTTCGGGAATTACCACTTCAGGAGCCTTAAGTTTAATGCTAGACCTCACAGCCGCAGAGACGGCAGGAACTTTTGTCGGCGCTTGGGGATTATCTCAAGCGATCGCTAAAGGACTTGCCACAGTCGCAGGTGGAGTAGTATTAGATATTGGCAAAAAGCTATTTAGTGATTCTAATACGATCGCCTATGGCTTTGTATTTGTCTGTGAAGCTGCGGTGATGATTTGCGCCGTAGTTTTATTGAGTCGTGTGAATGTGCAGGAATTTCGCACCGATGCCAAACAGGCGATCGCAACAGTATTTGCCAACGAAATTGATTAATAGAATTTGATTAATAGAATTAATAGAATTACCACGCCAAAGGCGCGGTAATTCTATTCTCCAAACCCACCAAGAGAATTAAAGTTAGCCGCACTCTGACTCGCTCGCATTGCCGATTGCGAAAAGACTTGAAAGGCTTTTCTGATTTCGGCATCGCTATTAGCAGGTGTGAGAATCCATTCATCTCGGATGCCCATTTCTTTAAAAACTTTCCGAAAATCCGTGGAGTTATCATCTATGCCCATTGCCGCAATAATGTGATTTTCCATGCGCAACATATCGTGGGCGATCGCGGCAACATCCTTGGCTGAATGGCGGATCGAACCACAATCGTCACCATCGGTAATAATTAGGGTCACAGTGCGAACTGGCACACCATTATCCGAAAATTCCTGTGCCTTCGCTAAGACCGTCCCCAATAGCACTACCGTTTGGTCATAAAGGGGCGTACCTTTATTGGGATCGTAATTTTTGGTATCCATACGAATAGCTTGAGCGATCGGGCAGTAGGGATAGAGAACTATTCCATTCAGATAGCGATTGTGAATCAGAATGTTATCTTGTTGCTGTGAGGAGGTCAGTGCATCGATGACAGAGTTATGTCCACCCCGCACAGCTTGAGCATTACCCGCATATTGAATCGAGCCTGAGTCATCGGGCATGACTGTTACTAGCACAACTTCGCTGGACATTACATCATCAACATGAATGCCAAGTCCTGCTTGAATTTGTGTGCCGAGGTCATAAACAGTCAATGCTTGCAAAGATTCATTGGAAAGGGTTCCGTCATCTAGGGCGGATTGGAAGAGGTCGTTGATGTTGGTCATTTTTATTGGTAATGGGTAATTGGTGATTGGTGATTGGTAATTGGCTTTTGGCTTTTAGTCTTTAGCTTTTAGTCTTTAGCTTTTAGTCTTTAGCTTTTAGTCTTTAGCTTTGGGTTTGTTGTTGATTAGGGGAAGTCTTTTCCTTTTTATTCTGAAAATTTGGAGTTTATACAAGATTGAGATCTGTCCAAGATTCCATTGCCGTAATGGATTTGACCAAGTGCATTCCTGCATCGGCAAAGCGTTGAAATGCTGCATCGGCTTGATCGGTGTAGTCCACAACGTTAGGAACGACTACGGGTGAAGTGCAATCTTCGAGCAGATAGACTTTCTTCGCGAGTTTTGGATCATGGGCGAGAATTTCACTGAGCAAGTCTTGAATTGTCCATGCTACGCAATGGCTCTTAGCTTGACCTGCAATGATTACTGCGTCAAATTCCAGTAACCTTTGCAAAAAGCGCGTATTCTTTTGGGCGATCGGTCTGCCATCGGCTCCATCCATTACTTCAGGACGCAATACGGAATAGTTCTCCGTGAGAGGATTGCCACCTTTAATCTCAAAGTTAGTCTGACTATGCCTTGCGATATTATGGAAAAACATTGCTTCTTCTACAGCCGAAACTAGCGCATGACCGATGCCGCCGAGCATGGAGTGATAAGCCCAAACCGTAAGTGGAAACTTGCCTTCATCGCTGAGTTTTTGGACATAATGCAAGGCGTGGCGCTGGATTGCCATGTAGTTTCCTTTGGCGAGACTATAGGCGATCGCTGGATTTACTTTCCACTTGCCTTGCTGGACATCTTCTAGAGTAATAGAAGTGGCATTGGGAATGGGATGTTCGCCTGCGTCATTTACCCAAAAGATGGGATGGAAGATTTGCATGGCGGTATGCGTGTCCATCGTGGGCGCAATTTCACTGATGTGGTGCAGGTTACGATAGATAAATTCGCACAAACGCACATTATCTTCGATCGCACCAGTACCAGAGCGACCACCGACAAATAGCTCATGATCGGGAATACAAAAGGTATTCTGCACATCGATCGCCATCAAACAAATTTTCTTGCGATCCTTAGCGGCGGGTACAATGCCATGTTGTTTTGCCCATGCTTCGGCTTGGTTTGCCCGATCTTGATAGGGAACACGCCATACCGATCCGACTTTGTGGCGATCAAAAAAGGCAGGAATGGGAAGTTGTGTAACAATTTGAGTAGTCATGGTTAGAGTTTTCCTGTTTTAAAATTATTGAAAAGAGAGAGAAAGAATACCCAGAATTTTGTCGATGTTGCTGAGTTGATACTCAGTTAAATCAATCTCTACAAGGCGATCGCATAGTCTCAAAAACTTCCAATCGTTGCCAGTGGTGGCGGCCCCATAGATGACAGAAATATCATTTTGGTGCTGTTGATTAAAAAGTTTCGCTCCCCACATTTCGGCAATACATTGTCCTAACGCTCCGTTGATATTCTCCTTTTTCGCCTCAACTACAACGACTACAGGTGCTTTAAGCATTAGTTGTGAAGGCGATCGGCTTAATAAAAAATCACAAACACCATTTAATCCAGAATCGCGATCAATATTTAGTTCCACACCTGAGAATAAACTCGCTTTGTCTAAGTATTTCTTGCGAACTTCTACTAAAATCGGCGCAATAATTAATTCCGATCGCGCTTTTTCGGTGTTCATTGCCAGTGCTAAAGGAACAAATTCTTTTAGAAGTTGTTTTAGAAATTCACTAGTTTCCGCTAATGGAGAATCATCTAGTAAATTAGCCCGTTCAGTAACCGTGAGGTCAAAGGCTATTTGAACTGATTCTAGAGTAAATTCACTGTAAGACATGATTTTCAAGGAAAAAGTTGAAAGGAAAAAGGAAAAATCTGGTGTTAAGACAATTGTATCTGTAAAATCTTTCGGGTGTGAATCGCATAGATGCCTTGCGAACCGACGATTAGAGAACAGCCGCTATCGACATAGGGTTCGGTTTCGGGGAAAGTTTTATTAATCATAATCTGTCCATTTCGCACCTCGACTCTAGCGATACCTTCGTCAGTGGGAACAAATAGCCAATTTGCGATCGCACTGCCTCCATGAATATTCGTCAACCATGTAATATCGCCTTTTTGACCAACGAGAGTTGCTACTAATTCACCATTAGGACGCAATACAGAAACTCGATGCATGATGTTGCCTTGCTCTTGGGTGATGGTGAAGAACCAGCAGATTTCATTACTAAAGACGCAATTTACATCGATTAATTCTCCTTGAATGGGGGGGGGATTCAGGCGATCGCATATTCCTGAACGTATAGCATCAAAGGTAAAAGCGACACTGAGAGAACCTGCGCGATAGAAGCCAAACCCGAAGGTTTCCCCAATCCAGAATTGCGTTTGTCCTTCGAGAATATCGCCAATATATTCAGCCCCTAACTTGCCATCGCGGAGTAATTGCCCATTGTCAATCCAATAGCGAGAAAAAGAATTAGCTCGGATTAATTCGGCGGCGATCGCTTGCGTTTGTCCTTGAGTGAGAGTAAGCGCTTTGCTTTGCTTGGTAATGATTGTGGACTTACCAAAGATGGCGAATTGAATATTAGCATTGAGTTCTCCTGACAATAAAACTACGTTGTCTTCGCGTTTAAATTCGTGGTTAGCGTGATAGAGATAATTAAGAGAATTATTTTGTAAAGCGACTTGCAGAATTACGCCTTCGGTTTGGAATATATGGAGAACCTTACACTTGCTTTCATCTCCTGTTCCTCTTGCAGTGGTAGAGGGAACAATCGCAATTAAAGGCGTACAAATTGGGCAAGTAGTTCTTAAATGTTCGATTCCGCATTGATTGCATTTAGTCCAATGCATTGATTCGAGCAAAGATAGGGGGAAAGTACTGCGCCAATCTTTTTCAAAGCAATTGTGGAAATGTTGTAATAAATCATCGGATAGAATTTTGTAAGGAATTGCGGGCTTGGGATAGCGGACATCAGGATGAAATATCGTAATCCTTTGGAGTGGTCTGGCACTGTGGGGAATTATTGCCGCTGGCGATTTGGGCTTATATACGCCGCCATAGGGATCGACATAGAGGAGACTCTGCATCAACATCACCGTGAAGGCATACCAATCAGAATCAGGATTGTGGGGACTGGTTAAAATTGGCTGATTGGCGTTGCGATCGCACAGGATCGGATCGACAAATCTTGCCGTGAATACCTGACAGGGAAATTGCTCAAACTGAAAGGAATCCGCATCAATGAGGTTAACTTGATTTTGAGAAACCAATAGATTCAAATCATTGAAATCACCAATCGTGACATTGACTTGATGGATTTTCAAAACCGTTTCATGCAAGTCGCGAAATAAGTTCGTCACAACTTGCTGTGAGATCGCGTTAGTTTGGCGATAATTGCGATCGCTATATTTCAAAAGCGTTACGGTATTTTGCAAAAATGGCATCGCATAGCCCAATATCATTCCCTGTTTGTCTGTGGCTAACGCTTCAGGTTTAATTACCCTCGAAGGTAAATTTTGGGGAAATGCAGGTAATTTTTGTTGATGGATTGATAATCTCGCTTGAGCTGCTAATTGTTCTTGTGGAAGCAATTGATAATCAGGATGATCAGCAGTTTTGAATAGTTTGAGAACCTTCCCATTTTTGAGATCATAGATATCCGCTTCGCCACCCTTGCCGATCGCATTTTTGGGATTAACTTTAATTCGCTTTTGATTGAGATAGATATCCATGATTTTTACCTATTCAAAATTGGCATATTTTTAATGTAGAAGCAATTCATGAATTGCTTCTACATTTTGTTGTAAGGCAATTGATAAACTTTTCCAAACTCAAGTACTGTATGGCGAATCTGCCGATCTAATTTTTTCCAGACAGGTTTGGCGATCGCTTCAGGAACACCACCATAAAAGGCTTCAGCAATGCTACCTGTAATACAAGCGATCGTGTCACTATCACCTCCAAGGGATACAGCATTGCGAATCGCATCTTCAAAATCCGTTGATTCTAAAAAGGCGATAATTGCTTCGGGAACACTTTTTTGACAGGACACCTCAAACTTATAATTGGGGCGAATTTCATCGATGGTGCGATGCAAATTGTAATGGAAAGTTTGCTCGATATAGTCGCGAATTTCCGCCTTAGTCTTGCCCTGACGCGCTAAGAAAATCGCTACCGCTGTTGCCTGTCCGCCTTTGATACCTTCAGGATGGTTATGCGTTGCCGCCGTACAACGCTCCGCTTCTTTGAGGACATCTTCGAGATTATCGTATGCCCATGCGATCGGGCTGACGCGCATCGCTGCACCGTTACCCCAACTGTTATAGCCTTCTTTCCGATTGCTCATTGCCCAGCAGGTAAATCTCTGTCCAAAACCTGCTAGGGGATAGCACCAAAAGCATTTTTTGAAGTTGCCAGTATAGCTAGTTCCCGTAAGAAGGGATTTTGCTACAGCATAGGTAAGAACGGTGTCATCACTAAAATGACTGTTAAAGGAGAATAGTTTGAAGTCTTTACGCTTCATCGGCACTACTTCGTAAATCGAGCCGATAATATCACCAGCGATCGCACCTAACATAAATTCCTCCATTCCCTAAATTTTTCTACAACTTGGCGAACTCTCGGCGTGAGGTAAGTAAAGACTTTTTCGGCGATCGCTTCAGGAACACCACCATAATAGGCTTCAGCTATGGCTCCTGTAATACAAGCGAGCGTATCACTATCACCACCCAAGGAAATTGCATTCCGAATTGCATCTTCAAAATCGGTTGATTCTAGAAATGCGGTGATAGCCTGTGGAACAGTTCCTTGGCAAGATACATCAAATTTGTATGTTGGACGAATCTCATCCAAGGTGCGCCTCAAATCATATCCAAAGGAATTGACTATTTCTGTCTTAATTTGCTCTTTACTGTGACCTTGGCGCGCCATGAAGACTGTGATTGCCGTTGCTTGTGCACCTTTAACCCCCTCAGGATGGTTATGAGTAACTTCAGCAGAACACTTTGCCTCATGCATGACAGCATCTCTATCTGTATAAGCGAATCCAATGGGACTAACTCTCATCGCCGAGCCATTTCCCCAACTATTGTATGGTTCCATTGCTTCTGAGTTCATCCATTCAATGAATCGTCCACCATATCCTCTTGTGGGATAAAGTCGAGCATAGGTTTTGATATATTCAGCATAGCTACCTTGATGCATTAAGCAATCCGCTATCGCTACAGTTAAAACCGTGTCATCAGTAAATCGGCATCCTTCACTAAAAAGAGGGAAGTCTTTGGATCGGTGATTGGAGATTTCGTAAATCGAGCCAATAATATCGCCAGCGATCGCACCTAACATAAGTCATACCTCGTTCTAAATTCTTCAACTACTTCACGCATTTCTTTAGGCAAGTAACTTAAAGCTTTATCTGCAATATTTTGGGGTACACCACCATAAAAAGCTTCGGCTATGCCGCCTGTAATACAGGTTAAAGTATCGCTATCACCACCAAGGGAAATTCCATTGCGAATTGCATCTTCAAAATCTGTTGATTCTAGAAATGCAATAATTGCTTCGGGAACAGTTTCTTGACAGGACTCATTAAATTGATAAACAGGACGAATTTCGTCTAAAGTTCTATCTAAGTCATAGCCAAAAGATTTTGCGATCGCTGATTTTATTTGCTCTTTACTTTGACCCTTTCGCGCCATATAAATTGCGACAGCCGTTGCTTGTGCGCCCTTAATTCCTTCAGGATGATCATGGGTAACTTCAGCCGATCGCTTTGATTCTTGCACCACCATGTCCAAAGTGTCAAAGGCAAATCCAACTGCACTAACACGCATAGCGGAACCATTACCCCAGCTATTGTATGCTTCCATATTGTCAGAACGCATCCATTGAGAAAACATTAAACCATATCCTCTTGCGGGATATTTACGGGCATAATTTTTGATAGTTTCAGCATAATTACCATTACTCATTAAGCAATCGGCAACAGCCACAGTCAAGACCGTATCATCGGTATAACCACATCCTTGTCCAAAGAGCGAAAATTCTTTAGAACGATGGTTATTAAACTCATAAATAGAACCGACAATATCACCAACAATTGCACCTAACATAGTTTTTTCCTTTTGGGTAATTGGCTTTTAGCTTTTAGCTTTTGGCTTTTAGCTTTTGGCTTTTAGCTTTTGGCTTTTGGCTTTTAGCTTTTAGCTTTTGGCTTTTAGCTTTTAGCTTTTGGCTTTTAGCTTTTTTAAGTGATTGGTAATTCAAAGTTTTTCTTTGTAAGCTAACAGCTAACAGCTAATTGCTAACAGCTAATTGCTAACAGCTAAAAACCTTCTAATCACTACCAAACTCGTATCATCTGACAAAACGCCCGATCGCTTAATTAGTTCTCGCTTATGCCAATCAGGCTTGGCTTCTTCCCGATTGAGAATTGCTAATTT
This sequence comes from Pseudanabaena biceps PCC 7429, assembly GCF_000332215.1. Taxonomy (GTDB): domain Bacteria; phylum Cyanobacteriota; class Cyanobacteriia; order Pseudanabaenales; family Pseudanabaenaceae; genus Pseudanabaena; species Pseudanabaena biceps. The sequence goes on along the minus strand of NZ_ALWB01000038.1, from coordinate 20,638 downwards.
GCGGCGGATGGCATCGGGATTTTTGAAATAGCGGGCTTCTTGCCAAAATTGATGGATATCTTCAACTTGTACTAAATCACTAATTCCATCAGTAGCAATCAGAAGGGATTCTAGTTCTGATGTGGGTAGGCGATCGCGTATTTCAAAATTTATCGCTTCGGGTTTGTACAGCCCATAGGCTAGATAGGGGGGAGCATTATTGGGATAGGGAGAGATTTGCTTGAGTTTGCCATTGATCGCGATCGCGCCATCGCCCATAGAGAAAGTGATGGTTTCGCGAGGCGTAATTAATGCACCGACAATTGTAAATAACAGGTAATCATTCACAAATTGCATATCAGCATTAGCAATCGAGCCAATATCCTGTAATTTCCGCAATAAATGGAGCTTAAGAAGATGCCAAAATTCAGGCTCGATTTCTAAATCTTGATTTTCCTCTTGATTGAGTAGATCGGCGATCGCATTAATCACCAGATTTGCGCCTAACTTTGCACCGACTTCGCTATGTTTACCACTACCGCAGCCATCGCACACCACCGCAGTTATACATTTTTCTTGTTTAACAATCTGATAAGCATCCTGATTGTTTTTGCCAGCGAGAACATGGTTACGCCCGATGATGGAACCGCTTGCATATTCAAATTGATTTGTTAAATCCTGATCAAAGAATTCAGAAATATCTAGCGATCGCTCATCGAGAATATCTACTTGTTCTTGCATCGCGATATAGTGTATAAACTACACAAACCAATATAGTGTTATTTTTACACTATGTCAACTATGACTGGCAAAGTTTCTGCATAGCAGAAACTTTGCCCACCTAAAACCTATGTCACATACCTACGAATACCCCCGACCTGCCCTCACTGTTGATTGCATTGTATTTGGACTTGACATGCAGCAAGAACTTAAGGTTATGCTCATTCAGCGCGATATTCCTCCATTTCAAGGGAAATGGGCGATCCCTGGGGGATTTGTGCGTATGGATGAGACCCTTGAGGAGGCTGCTTTGCGTGAACTGCAAGAAGAAACGGGAATTCATGATGTTTTTCTAGAGCAGCTTTATACCTTTGGTAACTTAGATCGCGATCCCCGAGATCGCACGGTCACGGTTGCCTATTACGCCCTGATTGATCTTTGCGAGCAGCAAATTAAAGCAGCAACCGATGCAAGGGATGCCAATTGGTTCCCGATCGATCGCATCCCGCCACTTGCCTTTGACCATAATGAGATTTTGCGAATAGCGATCGCGAGATTGCGTGGCAAAATTCGTTACGAGCCGATTGGGTTTGAGCTATTGCCGACGCAATTCACCCTTTCCCAACTCCAAAAACTTTACGAAACCGTACTAGCTCGATCTTTAGACAAGCGTAATTTTCGCAAAAAAATCTTAAATATGGACTTACTGATTGACACTGGGGAAATCGAGCAAGGTGTTCCTCACCGCGCCGCAAAACTATATCAATTTGATGAGGATAAATACTTACAACTAAAACAAAATGGGTTTAACTTTGAAATCTAACCCCGAAATCTCATCCCAGAAAGCAGCGCCAAAGCGTCGAACCATTTTTGCTCTTTTTTTGTTCTTTTTTTGTTCTTTCTTAATGATGCGATCGCCAAATTAGCGATCACAAACTGAACATTACCATTACGATGTATAGGTAAATGTATTAGTAATCTACTTGCTAGCTCTTCTCTAGCCCATCTCTGAGCCAAACTCTATGTATAAAAGGGAACTCAAGCTTCCAAGTCAATGTACAAACAATTTCTATGATGGATCGCTGTACGATCTTGTTTTTCTAGACTTAGAATGGTGTCGCGATTTTCAAAAGAATGGATCGGTACAGAAAATATTTGGTTATACGCTTACCCGTATTTTAGAAGATAGCAACGAACAATACATCAAAATTCAATTTATTGAATCGAGCACTCAAGAAAAACGGATAATTCAAGATATTTTAAATGATTTACATAGTTTGCAGGGAAAGTATTTTGTTGGTTACGGGCTTTCAACAAGCGATATGTTTTGTTTAAGACAAAGAATTGATGCCTTAGACTTTATCCCTAAAGTAGATAATATTAGAATCCTCGACCTTCAGAGAACCAGTCAGCGCACCGATCTCAATCAAGGATTAAATAATCTGTTTGCTTATTTAGGAATTCCTATCTATAAAAGAATTAAGGGATATTATGTTTTTCGCAATGGAATTAAAGTATTACGTAAGGAAAAAGGATATGAAACAATTCTTAATGAAATCTATGAGTATTGTTTAGAAGATGCCGAAAATTATTTTCATATTATTAGCAACTGGCAAACGCAATTTCCCTTAATCGATCGCCATAAGCACCAGACAATTAATCTCAAGATCGATCCGCGATCGGAACAACGCATCCGCTCACGACAGGGGGCAGCCTTACAAAGACCTTCCCATTAACAAAATATACCTAATATCCCTAGTAATTTACCATGGTAAAAGTATGAATGTCGCATCCACAATAAAAACTATTTTGCAAGAAAAGATCGGTGCAACCGTCGTTGAGATCGAAGATCGCAGCGATCTCCACAAACACCATCAAGGACGAATGAATGCACCTGTAGGTAGTGGGCATTACGATGCGATCGTTGTTGCTTCAGGCTTTACGGGTAAAACCATGATGCAGCAACATCGAATGGTCTATGCGGCCTTAGAAGATCAAATGCAAACAACAATTCATGCGCTATCTCTTAAAACCTATACCCTCGAACAATGGAGTCAGCTCGATCATTAATAAGTAAGTGAGCTCAATTAAATATAAAGCCCTATAACCTGCGACGCACGCGCAGCGTGCGCCGCAGGTTTTAGATCTGGATTTTAATTATGCTGAGGTACTTATAGCTATATTCACTTCGGGCGATCGCATAGCGGTTAAAAGTGGAGAATGTACCAAATACGTACTAAGTTTAAGAAATAATATTGCGGAAGATTGGTTAATGGAAAACAATATAGCCCCTACAAGCACCAACAAAGATGAAACCGATAAGGGTGGCAACCCGATCCTTTACAAGATGTTTAAGTGGATTGTAGTTAGACCGCTATTACACCTGTTTTATCAAGAGAAAATCTATGGTGCAGAAAATGTACCCCTAACTAGCAATCTTATCGTGGTTAGTAACCATGCTAGTGACTTCGATCCGTTAATTGTGGGGAGCTGTATGGGTCGCCCCGTGGCATTTATGGCAAAGGAGGAGTTGTTTACAATCCCTGTAATCAGCCAAGCAATTCAAGCTTTCGGAGCATATCCTGTCAAGCGGGGGGCAGGCGATCGCGCTGCCATTAGATCGGCGATCGATTCAATTAATAAGGGCTGGGCAACGGGGATTTTTTTGCAAGGTACAAGGACTCTAGATGGAAAGATTACTGAGCCAAAGCTTGGTGCGGCGATGATTGCGGCTAAAACGCAAGCGCCGTTTTTACCCGTAAGCGTTTGGGGAACGGAGACGATTTTTCCGAAGGGGGCAAAATTTCCCAAGTTATTTCAACCCGTCACCGTTAGGATCGGCGAGTTAATTCCCGCACCTGATTCGAGCGATCGCGCTACCCTTGAAGCCTATACCCAAAAATGTGCGGAGGCTATTAATGCTCTCCATGCCTTAGGTCGATAAAAAACGTCAGTTCGGGTTAAGCTGACAAATTTTAAAAGCCCAAAAATAAAAGCCTTGCTAAGCAAGGCTTTTATTTTTGGGTTTTGGGAAAGGGTTTGCGTAGCAAACCCTTTCCCAAAACCCATTTCAAATTATCTCGAACTCACGTTAATTATTAGTCAATCTTAACCATAGGATGGGGGAAGAGTAGATGTCTAAACTAGTTCCTTGGTCATCGTGCTTGATTTGATTTGAGGCATCAAAACCTTACTGGGACTGTTTTACAATCCCTTAATTTTCGTCACATATAGGGGAATTAGTATAAACTAAATAGCGAACGGAAGCCCAAAAATCAAACTATGACCAAATTTGACTTTCTGTCGGATCTCCAGAAACCTTGGCACTACATGGATGTAGATCGAGTATTGGCAACTTTGGAATCCTCGGCAGAAGGGTTATCCTATGTGAATGCTCGGCAAAGGTTGCGGTTTTTAGGAGCCAACAAATTACCGCGATCGCGTCCAATCGGCAAGGTTCTGTTACAACCTTTTCTCGATCCCTTGACTTATATACTGTTGGGCGCGGCCATTTTTTTGCAGTGGAATGGTGCAGAGGGATGGGCGTTAATTTTGGTAGGGGGATTGCATGGAGTGATTGGAGTAGTGATCGCCCTATGGTCAATTAAAACTAGAGAGAAAGTCAGTCGTGATCGCCCTCAACGCCGCCAACATACGCCTTCTAATTCCGTAATTGTATTGCGCGATCGCGAAGAAATGGAAATACCATCGAGGGATTTAGTACTTGGGGATATATTGGTATTGAAGGAAGGCGATCGCCCCAATGTCGATCTACGAGTCCTAGAGACATCGGAGGGTTTACGCATAAATCAAACGAATTTGGGCGGCGATGCAATTTGTACAAAGCAAGCGGATTTGACCTTTGAGGAGAAAACGCCACCCCTCGAATGTAGCAATATGATCTATGCAGGAACGGAAGTTTCCTCAGGAACTGCTAAGGGAATTGTCATTGCGACTAGTCGCTTTACTCAGGAACAGGCTGCATTGATTAAGGAAAAGCCATTTTCGGTTATGCATTCGGAATTGCGCCAACTACGCCAAGTCTGGATTGGATTGCTGCTATTAGTGACGACGACCGCGATCGGCTTTGCATGGCAAAGGAGCATTACGATCAATGCGATGACCGCTGCGGCCCTCATCGTCAGTACCTATCCCCAGAATCTACTACGCATCGCAACCCAAGTGCAATTATTTGGAATGCGCGATCTTGCTAAACAGCGGATATGGGCAAGATTTCCTTCGACATTAGATGCGATCGCCAGAGTGACCACAATTGTGCCAATTGTGGAGTCAGATGTGGTGCTGAGTTTTGATAATTTGAGTCGCGCAGGCATTGAGTGGCGCGGATTAATCCGTGCTTCCGAAGATGATGCGGAAGCCTTTAGTCGCGTAATTGGCATAGAAACCCATAGCTATTTTGAGGCTCCTCAAGAACGGATTCGCCAATGGCAAGGTGAGCGGCTAAAATCGGCTCAAGCGGTTGCTGTCATTGGCAATGATGTGGAGGATATTCCTTTATTAAGAACAGCCGATGTAGGCATTTGCGATCGCACCTGTTGTAAAGAATTACAGGATAGTGCGGGGCTAATTTTGCCCAAAGAAGACTTCCATTATTTGCCGATCGCTATTCTCGAAGGACGCGCTATTTTTGATCGTTTGCAACGCATCGCTCTCTTGACTGCCTCTAGCTCCTTTACCTTAGCGATTCTGACCCTCATGGATACCGCCGCAGGATTTTCTATCCCGCCGTTGCAATTAATCTGGGTCGGCGCGATCGCTACACCTCTTGTGGCATTTCCGCTCATCCTCGAACCCACCCACGAAAACCTCCTATTGCAGCCAGCCTATCGCTTCCAAACCATGTTGCGACCTAGCAATTATCTGCGGATCTTGCTAGCCGTTACCGCTACGATCACCGCTATTTCCGCTGTCTTTTGGTTGAAATACCAAGGTCAAGCGTCATTGTTTTCAGAAGCGCGATCGATGGCATTTATCACCCTTGGCTTTAGCCAAATTTTCCATGCCTGTGCGATCGCCCGTCGTAGTGTGTTTGGCAATTTGCCGCTTCTCCTTAGCATTTCCTTTGTATCTATCTGCCAAATCGTTTTCGTGCAGTTTCCGTGGTTTAGCGATCTGATGGCAACAATTCCCCTAAGTGGAATTGAATGGGCGATCGCCCTTCTCAGTGCTACCGCAGTATTTTGGGTACAAGAGCTAATCAAAACTGGCTAAGAGAATTTTAAAATCAGATAGGTTGTTAAGGCGATTGCTCTATTTCGGCAATATCTTGAGGAGCCTTTTATACCAAGTTACAGCAATTATCGATCAAACGAACCACAAGGAAATTTTTAAAAGCGTTGCTTCGCAACGCTTTTAAAAATTTCCTTGGTTTGGGTTTGAGCGCAAAGTGCTGTAAGTCAGGAAATCAAACCCAATAGAGAGTTGCGGCGCGAAGCACCGCAACTCTCTATTGGGTTTGATTTTTGTCCTAACATTACTGAACTATAGCTATGAGAATGAATTTTTAAGTAGTTCGGCATAATTAAAAACCAAAACCAAAGAGCATACCGCCCGCTGCGCGGGCGGTATGCTCTTCTAGGTTTTAAGTTTACTTATGCCTAGCTACTTACAATAAAAATATGAATTTTTTTGGTTTTTTTGACTCCAGACTCGATACATCGAGAATAATTTGATGGAATCAATGTAAGCTTCAAATAGACCATATAGACCATAGATCGCGAGATCGCGCTAGCAATCATTAAACCCATGAGCTTAATGCCCAAGCATTTAACCAAAACTGCTGTCCTTTTAAAAGGAAAAGCCCTCCCAGCGACCAAAGTAACTTTCAGACAATGGAGCTTGGTGGCAAGCTTAACCTTCGTCCTGCTATCAGGATGTCAAGAACAACCCAAAATAGCCCCCACGGTCACCCCAACGGCTACTGCCACGGCAGCGGCAACTAATAAGGATAAAGAGGGGGTTTTAGAAAGGGTAAAGGCTCGCGGCAAACTGTTATGTGGCGTAAATGGAAAGCTGTCAGGATTTAGCTATGTCGATGATAAAGGGTTGTGGAGCGGATTAGATGTAGATTATTGCCGAGCGATCGCGGCAGCCGTTTTGGGAGATGCCAGAGCCGTCGAATTTAAACCATTGCTTGCCAAGGATCGGTTTACCGCGATCCAAAATGGTGAAATCGATATCCTTATGCGAAATACTACACGCACCTTAACCCGTGATGTCACTCCAAACATCTCCTTTGCCCCTACGACCTTCTTTGACGGACAGGGAGTGATGATCAGAATCGGGGCAAAACCCAATTCGCCCAACAGCTCGCCCAGTGCTAGCCCTAGTCCTAGTAGCAGTAGTTCTCCCAGCAGTTCTCCCAGTATTTCTCCCAGCAGTTCCGCTAGTCCTAGCGCGTCGCCCAGTTCCGCCCCTGAGAGTCGTACCGATCGCACTGATAAGGATAGTAAATCAGATAAGGATAGTAAATCAGATAAACAGATCTCTAAAGCTAGCGATGAATCATCGATCGCACTCAAAGAACTGACTGAAAAAAAAATCTGCGTAGAAACGGGAATTAACGCCGCAAATCTGGAATCAACCTTTAAGGAAGCCAATATTGCGATCGAAGCTATGGTTTTACCCGATCTTGATGGCGTTTTAAATGCCTATACCAAAGGAGACTGTGATGCCATCTCTTCTGAAAAATCCCAACTTGCCGCATGGCGGAGCAAACTACCCCGTCCTGCCGATCACAAAATTCTCGATTTGAGTTTATCCAAAGAACCGCTCAGCCCCGCCTTAGTTGGTAATGACGATCGCTGGCGTGATGTGGTGACATGGGTAATTTATGCCACTTTCTATGCCGAAGAGTTGGGCATAAATATGGATAACTACAATATTTTTAAAGACACGAAAAATTCCGAAGTCTCCAGATTCCTTGGTACATCAGATTCTCTTGGCATTGAGTTGGGGCTTGCCCCAGACTGGACGACCCAAATCCTCAAACAAGTCGGAAATTATAATGATATTTACAGCCGTAATATTACACCCCTAGATATTCCGCGCGGTTTAAATCGGCAATGGAAGCAGGGTGGCTTGCTCTATTCGATGCCCTTTAGATAGAACGCTTGTGCGTTAATGAGGTAATGAAGTAACGCGCTGAGCGCGTTACTTCATTACCTCATTTAGGACTATAGCAATGCAAGCTTTGCTTAGGATATAAAACCCAAAAGATAGGTGGCGGCGCTTCGTGCCGCCACCTATCTTTTGGGTTTTGCTTTGTTCTAAGCATGGGTATAGCAATTTCTTTAATTAATTCTTAACCCTAGCGAATTAACTTATAAAGTAAAGCAGCGATCGCATGGGTAATAAGTAATACCAATTCCCAAAAGTGTGGCTACACTTTTGGGAATTAAAAAACAAACCCAGTAAGGGTTTTAAAATCACAAAATGGCTACGCCATTTTGTGATTTGGTATAACTCAGCATAATTAAAATCCAGATCTAAAACCTGCGGCGTGCGCTGCGCGTGCGCCGCAGGTTTCAGGGTTTTATATTTAATTAAGCCCACTTACTTATCCGTGACAATCGTCATTAAATAGCTAAGCCAGTTTAGGAATATATCGATGTCATTTATCATTTCAGCGATCGCTTCATTAGTTTCCGTATTAGTGTTTTTTAACAGTAAACGCCTTGTCGATCATCGCATCGCCCAGTTAGTCATCAGAGCGATTGCGGGTTTAATTGCTTTATTTTCCTTAGTCAATGCGGCAACGCGTCTCATCGTCGTCATCCCCGCAGGAAATGTTGGGGTAGAAGACTTTCAGGGCAAGGTTAGCGATCGCACCCTCCCCGCAGGTATCCATACTATTAATCCCTTTGCCGAAGTAGTACAGTTCTCCACTCGACTACGGGATGTTAAAGAGGAAATTTCTGCCACATCTAAAGAAGGATTATCCCTAGCGATCGATATCAGTTTGCAGTACCATATCGATCCCACCAAAGCAGGCCGTATTTATCAAAATATTGGGCTCGAAGAACGAGAAATTCTAACTTCAAGATTCCGCTCAATTTCGCGCGAAATTGTCTCTGGATATCCCGCCGAAGCCGTATATGCTACTAAGCGCGAAGAAATTAGCCTCAAGCTTGCCGACAAATTGCGATCGCAACTAGCGCCCCTCGGCTTTATCGTCGATGAAGCCCTCTTACGTAATGTGAAAGTACCTGAAACCCTACAGGCAGCAATCCAGCAAAGATTAAAAGCCGAGCAGGAAAATCTACAAATGAAATTTGTCCTTGAAAAAGAGACCCAAGAAGCCGATCGCAAACGGATCGAAGCTAAAGGGCGAGCTGATGCTCAGAAAATATTATCGGAGGGGCTGACACCCTCAGTTTTACAGTTACGCGAGATCGAAGCAACGGAGAAGTTATCGACATCACCCAATTCTAAAATCGTCATTATTGGTAATGGTCAAGGCACACCATTGATCTTGCCAGTAGATCGCGATACGAGTAAATCCCTAAGCTCCCCACAACAATAAAATCCGAAAAAAAGGAAGGAGCTAGACATCTCCTTCCTTTTCGTTTTTTACTTTATCCCAATTCCCAAAATGGTGTTGCCATTTTGGGAATTGGTATTATAGAAATTTCTAAATAGGTAAGGGTATTACTTCTTTTTATCTTCGAGCGTAGCGGTATCGTCAATCGTACCATCACTGCCTTTATCAAGCTCGATCGTTAGCTTGGCTCCATTTCCTGTCCACTTAGCATAATCCAAGTACAAAGTATCGCCTGAAGCCAGATCTAGATCTTCTCCTTCAAACTTCTGCTCAGTCTTATCATCAATACGACCAATCAACAAATTGAAGACGGCTTTATGTTTGGTCTCGGCAATTTTGATGCCAAGGCGACCTTTAGCGGTATCGAGATTAGCACTGATAGTTCCACCCGCATCGATCTCGACTCCATCTAGTTCAAACTCATAGTCATCATTTTTAGTTGAGATGCCAAAGAAAATGTTGGGAGCCTCGGAATTACTAGGTTGATAGGAGAGACTGCGCCCACTGGCATCAAATTGAATTACATCTTTTTGACCTGACAGTACTTTAATGCCTGACAAACCGAGATCGTAGCTTGGTCCAATCATGGCTACATCGGTGAGTTCCTTACCATCGCTTTTTTTGTTACCTTGCAAGGTCATCGTAAAGGGTACGCCAGTTGGGATATTGTAGATCGGCTCCTCATCATCTTGCCAAAGTTCGCTACTTTTGATAGGAGTGAAGGTGGCTCCTGAAAAAGAATTCACAAATTTTCCATTCTCATAACCAATTTTCTGATCGCCATTGGTAATTAATAGGTCTGCATCACCTTCCAGAAAAATCTGATTAAATTTCGGTGCTGCATTCCCATTTGCATTCCCATTTGTATTTCCTTTAGCGGTCGTTTTGTCAGAGCTATTTGCAGATGCCTGTTCGTCTAAACCACAGAAATTACAAACTTGACGCTCGTAGCGGGGCGGAGTGGGCGTTAGGGTGAGTGTTTTAGTTTCCGCATCCCCTATATACTGCGCTTCAGGCTCATCGGGATTGGTAGCAGCGTTATATTTCCAAGTATTTGCTTTGCGATCGATCTCGATTCTGCGCTCTATTTGGGGATGGTTGTTGTCATAGACCATCACCACATATTTGCCATCACCTAAATCGCCAACGGCATAGGGCGTAATCGCATGTCCTCCTTTAAAGCCAGGTTGATAGATCCCCATCGTATAGGTATCATCAATACGAGCATTCGGTTTCATCGAGGTGAGAAGGGTATCGAGGATTTCCGATGGAGCTTTGCCTCTGATCTCGCTGGTGGCAGTCGGTGGCACGTATTGAGTGGCAAACCAATAGGCAATCTCATGCTGAAGTTTTTCATTCCCCTGTAAAGATAAATCTGGGATGTTACCAAATCCACTTGCTTTATCCTTATCGGCATATAAAATTAGACTAAGTGCCGCCATTCCCTCACAATGTCCGCCGTTCATGGATTTATTAACTTCTTCCATCCACTGCTGGGCTGGGGGGGTGAGGATACAAGACTCTCCTTGAGTGGCACAAATACTATTGCCAAACATTCTCTGCATTTCAGATGGAGAGAGATTTTTAATGTTACTGTCCTTGCCATAATTCTCGAAACTGAAACCATTGGCAGCTGGACGAAATCCCAGATCGGCTTTGATCGATTCGGCTGGAAGCGATGTCGATGGTATATTTTTACTGCCGTCTGACCCGATTCCCCCCTTATTAGACGAGCTAGAAAGATTGGACTGGCAACCAACCAAAATCAGAATTGCGGATAGTAGCGAGATCGCTAAAAACTTAAACTGACGATTAATTAGCATCGCAACGTTGCCTTTTTTGTTTTCTCGCATTTGATTTCAAATAATTTGAGCAATGCCGATAGGTTAAGTTACTCAAACTGTTAAAATTTTTGCAAGGTTTAATAAAATTCTTTACAGTTTTATTCATAAAACTCAGACAGGATCGCAAATAGTGAGAATTGCCGTAGATGCGATGGGTGGGGACTTTGCCCCACGCGAAGTAATAGAAGGAGCCATATTAGCTCAGACTCAGTTAAATGTAGACATAGCGCTAGTGGGCGATCGCGATATTCTCGCTAATTACCTCAAGCAACATAACTATCAAGAGAGCGATCGCCTAGAGATCGTGCCATCGGAGGGCATCATCGAAATGGATGATGAACCCCTTGAGGGACTGCGCCGCAAGCCCAATTCTTCGATCGCCGTTGCCATGAACTTAGTCAAGCGCAAGCAGGCTGATGCCGTGGTTTCGGCGGGACATTCTGGAGCGGCTATGGCTGCGGCGCTGTTGCGTTTGGGGCGATTACCGGGTGTCGATCGACCTGCGATCGGTGCGTTGTTTCCCACACAGGTAGCCCATAAACCTGTATTGCTGCTTGATGTCGGCGCAAATGTGGATTGTCGTCCCAAATTTTTAGAGCAGTTTGCGATCATGGGATCGCTTTACAGCAAATATGCGATCGGCATCCAAGAGCCTAAGGTTGGCTTGCTTAATATTGGTGAAGAAGCCTGTAAGGGTAACGAACTCGCCATTCGTGTTCACCAAGCCTTGCAAGATAACCCCCAAATTACCTTTGCGGGTAATGCGGAAGGACGGGATATTCTTAAGGGGCAGTTTGATGTCATCGTCTGTGACGGCTTTGCGGGCAATATCGTCCTGAAGTTTGCCGAGGGTGTCGGTAATGCCGTGATGCAGATCCTGAAGGAAGAACTACCCAAGGGTTGGCGTGGCAAGCTTGGAGCCTTAATCTTGAAGCCCAATCTCAAAAAGGTAAAAGAGCGCATTGATGCTGATGAGTATGGCGGTGCATTACTCCTCGGTGTCGCGGGTATTTGCGTGATTAGTCACGGCAGTTCTAACGCCATCAGTATTCGTAATGCCATCCGCGTTGCTAAGGATGCCGTTGATCATGGAGTGCTAGATCGCATTCGCGGTCAAATCAAGCCCAAGGTATCTATCCCTGCTGACGATACGCCTGACGATCCTCCGACTTAATATCCATCCTTAATATCGTTTACGTTTTACCCTTAGGGTAAAACGTAAAAAACTTTACCCAGCCATTCAGATCGAATACAGCACATGACTAATACTGCATCTTCTCTCCTTGGAGTCCGTTTTATTGGTAGCGGTTCTGCCGTTCCCGATCGCGTACTTACTAATCACGACCTCGCGCAGATGGTGGACACTAACGACGAGTGGATTAGCTCGCGCACGGGCATCCGAGAAAGGCATATTGCCGATGGAGAGGAGGATTCGGTCGCAAGTCTTGCCTCGAAAGCTGGTCAAAAGGCGATCGCCGCCGCAGGACTGACCCCACAGGATATTGACCTGATTATTTTGTCAACCTCGACTAGTGATGATTTATTCGGTACAGCAGGACGAGTCCAAAAGCTTTTAGGTGCTGAGCGTGCGGTTGCCTTCGATCTGGTCGCTGCCTGTTCAGGCTTTGTTTTCGGTTTAGTCACTGCATCCCAATATATTCATACAGGGACTTACAAAAACGTTTTACTCATTGGGGCTGATGTGCTCTCTCGGTGGGTGGACTGGCAAGATCGCCGCACTTGTATTTTATTTGGCGATGGGGCGGGGGCAGTTTTGTTGCAAGCGAGCAGCCAAAATAAACCTGAAAATAATCTTCTCGGCTTTGAGATGCGGAGCGATGGCAAGGGTAATGAATTTCTCAATATTAATTATTTGGGACGCAGTACCTTTGAACCGATCAGTATGAACGGGCAAGAGGTCTATCGGTTTGCCGTGCGCCAAGTGCCTGAGGTGATCGAAAAGTCCCTACATTATGCCCAGCTTGAAGTGAACGATCTCGATTGGCTGATTTTGCATCAAGCCAATCAACGCATTATTGATGCCGTAGTCAATCGGTTTGGCATCGATCCCGCTAAGGCGGTCAGCAATATGGGCAAATATGGCAATACTTCCGCCGCATCGATTCCGATCGCCCTTGATGAATGGGTGCAGTCGGGTAAAATTCAGCCTAACCACTTAATTGCGATCGCGGGTTTTGGCGCGGGCTTAAGCTGGGGTTCAGCCGTTTTCCGTTGGGGCTAGACCTTCAGGCGATTTTTGGGGATCCATTTGCTCAGCCCTTCTAAGTGATTGCGCCAAGTCACACATTCGCGAATATCTTCGGGCAAAAGGCTTGCCATATATTGCAATTGTGCCATTGAAAGCGGCGATCGCCCGCAGAAAAAGGGATGTTTGGGCTTGCGGCTGCAATAGCCAAAGAAGATTGCCGAGCGCTCGAATTTTGTTGGGGGCTTACCCCGATGGTAATATCGCGCCGTATCTACAAAAATCACCGTACCTGCCTTGCCCACACAGCTCTTATACCAATTGTCTTGGAGATGGGGAGGCAGCATTTCGATAACTTCATGGTGTAGGGCGGTCTTGTAACGACGCAGAGATTTACCGCTCAGTCTCTCACTGAGGATGTGATTGGCTTCAGGGGTAACGCATTCAAAAGGACCTCCATCAGCATTGACATCATTGATATAGACACCAACTTTGATCATTTGCCAATCTTCTTTATCGCGATGCCATTTGCGGGGTCCCGCTTCCCGACAATCTGGAAGACTGTAGTAATAGGACAGACCATCATAGGCAACGGGCAACTTGAGGTAGTTCTCAACGATTCTCAAAATTTTGGCATCTGCGCCCCATAAAAACAGTTCGGGATAACGCATAATCTGCTCGGCATCGATATTTAACGTATGCTTGCCACTGTAAAGAGGTAACTGAGCTTTGTCTTTGAGTTCCTGTGAGATATGTTGAGCCGCAGTAAAAAAGCGATCGCTATCAGGAATCGCCAAATCTTCTAATGTTGAGACAGATATCCCATACTGTTCTAGTTCTCGAACAATTTTTTGTTCTTCATCTGTCGGACGATTTAGTAAGGGTTGATAGGATTGAATAAATTGCTGATAGCGCGGATAGAGAATTTTTTGCTCGATAATGGCAAGATTGCTAATAAATAGGGCAATATCCGATGGGGCGCTGAGCGCTCGTTGCCATAATTTTTCAATAGTTTGATATGCCTGAGATATAACTATTTGGTGCATCTGCATAAAACCTATGAAACTATTTGCATTCCTAACTCGACAAGTCTCAGACGATCTAGAGGACTTATGAATTTACCAAAAGTTGCGATTTCTAGATAGCTCCAGCTAATACTAATTCCCAAAATGGCTTTGCCATTTTGGGAATCACAAAACCTTATACCAATTCCCAAAAGTGTGGCTACACTTTTGGGAATTGGTATAATCTTTGGGCTAGAGAATACCCCGCCATTAGTCCTAAATTTCTTGTTTAATTATTAGAACTAAATCAGCTACCAATTATTTACGGGAGTCTCGGCGCTTACCAGTGCATGGTAGCCCATATTTATCGCCATGAAGGTTTTGTGGAGGACATAAACCCCAAAAGATTAGTTGCGGCGTGAAGCGCCGCAACTAATCTTTTGGGGTTGGAGCGGTTTACGCTGCTAACCAATTTAAAATTTCCGCATTGACACGTTCGGGATTGTCATCATGGGCGCAATGCCCCATTCCTTCTAAGTATATGAGGGTGGCATTAGGTGCGTATTGGACTAGCCGCTTACCTTCTGATGAGGGAATGAGCCGATCGCTACTTCCCCACAAAATTAATAGGGGGGCTTGCAGTTGGGTGAGAGCTTGGGTCAAACTGGGCGAATAATTGGGTTGATTCAGACTGCGATTGAGGCGGAGAAAAGCCTCGGCTGCTTGGCGATCGCGGGCAGGCTTAGCAATAATTTCTACTAAGCGATCGTCAACACGATGGCGATTGCTATAGACGATTCCTTTGAGAACTAGGCGAATGATGCATGGCTGACGGATCAAATGAAATAGGGGTTTGACAAGGATAGCTGAAACGATTGCCTTCACGGCTCGTTCGAGCGGTTGCAAGAACTTGGGAACCATATCGTTAAAAGCGGCTATATCTGGCAAGCTAATGGTCACGACCCCTGAAGCAATTTCAGGATGATGGCTAGCCGCGATCGCTGCCACCAGAGCGCCGATGGAATTGCCCACGATCGTCATGGGGACTTTAATAAATTTTTGCCAAAACCCTAAAACCTGCTCTACCCACAAATGGATCGAATAGTTGATGGGGGGCTTCTCCGAGCCACCAAAGCCTAAAAGGTCGATGGCATATACTGTATGGTTTTCTGACAATGCGGGAATATTGCTGCGCCAGTGATCGATCGCTGCCCCAAATCCATGAATTAAGAGGATCGGTGGCTTAGTGGGATCGGCATTAAATGCTCGGCGAAATCCATAGCGCGATCGCCAGCCTCGAAAATACCAATCGCGATATTGCATTACCGTAACTCTCTACATAAAAAATTTTAGGATCGCGAAGTGCAGCACGAAGTGCTGCACTTTCTTCCACTACTTTAGGATCGCGAAGTGCAGCACGAAGTGCTGCACTTTTTTCCACTGCTGGAAACGAAAGATTTTAGGATCGCGAAGTGGTGCACTTTCTTCCATTGCTGGAAACGAAAGATTTTAGGATCGCGAAGTGCTGCACTTCCTTCCATCGCTGAAAAACGTTGCGGGGTGAGTATTTAGCCCTTAGCGCGAACTAAGCGACCATCGCTAGTAACATGGAGTCCGCATTCTTGGTTACTCATTTCCCACCACCAACGACCAGCACGCAGATCTTCGCCTGCTTGGATCGCTCTGGTACAGGGAGCGCAACCGATGCTGGGGAAGTTTTGGTCGTGGAGGGCATTGTAGGGAACATCGTTCTGATGGATATATTCCCAAACCTGTTCGTTTGACCAGTCGATTAGCGGATTGATCTTCGCAATTTGGCGATCGCCATCTAGCTCGACGGTTTCCATGGTCAAACGATTAGCGGTTTGATCGCGGCGCAAACCTGTAATCCATGCATCAAGCCCTTGTGTGGCGAGTCCGAGGGGTTCGACCTTACGGACATAGCAGCATTGTTTGCGGTTCTCAACACTGTCATAAAACAAATTAATGCCTTTGGTGCTGACCATTTGCTCCACGGCTTCAGCCTGTGGAAACATGATTCGCAATTGGAGTTGAGGATATTTTTGCTGTACCTTGGCGATTACTTCGTAGGTTTCCCCATTTAATCTTCCCGTATCAAGAGAAAATACATGGGCATCGGGTTTGATTTTGGCGATCATGTCGATTAATGCGACATCCTCTGCGCCAAAACTAGAGGCAAGCGAGATTTTTTCATAGTTACCAAGAGCCCATGCGAGGACTTCTTGAGGACTTTTGCCCTTGAGCTGAGCGGCTGCGTTGTCGATATCGGTTTGGAGGGTCATTATTTACTTGATGAATCATGACTTAGAGATACTAATGTTATTATGCCCTACGCCCAAGTTTGCTAAATATACCAAAGATGAGTGATGGCGCGAAGCACCATCACTCATGGTGTTTTATAGCTACCGCCAGTCTTGTTATACCAATTCCCAAAATGGCAACGCCATTTTGGGAATCTCAAAACCTGACTGGGTTTGGTGTTTATAGCTGTCGCCAACTGTATCAGGACATAAAACCCCAAAGAGAGTTGCCGCGCGGAGCGCAGCAAATCTCTTTGGGGTTTTATATTTAATTGCGCCTAGCTACTTAAAACGTAGGTAGTCATTGCGCCTTTTCCCTTGATCTCTACCCGATCGCGGACTTCAAAATGATAGCGATCGCGCAGATATCGATAGGTAGTTTCGGAGACCTGAATATAGCCTGCAATCCCATGGGATTCCATCCGACTAGCCGTATTCACCGTATCTCCCCAAAGATCGTAGGTAAATTTTTTAATCCCGATTACCCCCGCGACGACAGGCCCTGAGCTAATCCCGATCCGAATTTTTAGATTTTGGTGGTACTCGCGATTAAAATCCGCTAATTCTGACTGCATGGCGATCGCCATTTCGAGGGTTGCTTGGGCATGATCTTTATGGGCAAAGGGAATCCCTGCCACGGCCATATAAGCATCACCGATCGTCTTAATTTTCTCTAAGCCATACCTCTCCGCGAGAACATCAAAACGGGAAAAAATTTGATTGAGAAAGGTAACTACTTCTTCGGGTGGAAATTTTTCGGCAAATACAGTAAAGCCCACGATATCGGCAAACAGGACGCTCACATCCTGAAAATTATCGGCAATGAGATTGGATTCTAACTTCAGGCGATCGGAAATAGATTGCGGCAAAATGTTTAATAAAAGGCGTTCCGAGCGTTCTTTTTGCTCCTCTAGCTCCTTTCTGGCGATAAATTCCCGTTCCTGTAGCTGCTCGTATAGATAAACAGATAAATCCCCCATCACACAGATCCAACCGACAAATAGAAAGATCAGTGAAATCGGCATCTCCAGCTTACCTGCAACTAATAATGGCGACCTTGTAAAGATGTCACTCACACTATCGCCAAACAAAAAGGTAACGAGCAAAAAGTAGCTGCCTATGGTAATTGCCTGAACAGCAAAATGGAGTCGCCAACATACTGGAACGATCGTGACCTGAGCCACAAAAACTAATACCCAAGGAATGAAAAAAGGGGTTTCAATGCCTGTTAAGGAGACATTAGCCTGAGTTGTTAAATTGATCGTGATGGGAATCAATAAAAAGATGGGATAAATCAAACCTTTAGCAAAGGGCGATCGCAACAGCAAAAAAGCACCTATCAGGAGCGCCTCGATCCCAAAATCTAGAGCGATGCTGACATGCATATTGAGGGGAGGTTGCCCTTTGCGGCTGACCACCAACTGCCAAATCATAAAACTAAAAAAACAAATCGACGACATCACCGTCACAATTTGAAGTCGCTTGCGCATAAATTGCGATCGCCACCGAATATACTCAGCATTCATAGGAATTAGCCTGTGATTTGTTTGTAAGTTTGTGTGGTTATGAAGTCGCCATGCTAACCTTGTAGCAAATTTTTCATCCCGCCGATCCCTTCAATAACCTATGGACATAACATCCTTAGATGCTAATCCACTAGATGCTAAATCACTAGATGCTGAATCACTAGATGCTGAATCACTAGATGCTAAATCACTAGATAGATCCCTAGATGCTAAATCCCTAATGCCCCTAACCAGCATAGATACGATTAGCGAATCAGCCCCGAATGTAGCTATCCATACCGAGCAGTCGCCAAGTTCGCTTGAGGATCAATCGGCAAATGATCGCTTGAGTGAAAATCGCTTGAGTGAAAATCGCTTGAGTGAAAAAAGTCTTGCTCTAGTAAATGAGCCCAATGGCATCCTAACCGAAGAATTGGCGGGGATCGAACTCTCCCATACCAAGCAAAAAGGTGACTGCCTATACCTTTACAGCCAAGATCGCGAAGTAAATTGTGCCACGCAGATCTTAGAGGCGATCGCCCCTAGCACCCAAGATCTGGCAAGTTCAGTTCTTTTTGCGGAAGGGATTCGTCGCCTTAAACTTCACGGCAATGCTTGGGCTTTGGGGCTAGATTTACCGATCTCCGATGGCGCGATCGTGGCAGCGGAAATTATTGCTAACCTGCTCGCCACCTTCCGCCATGATCAACAGCCCCCGAAGCTCGCTCAAGCAAAATTAAAGTTGTTATTACAAAACAACTGCTTGAACTTGCTCTGCGAAACGAAGATTAATATTTTGCAGGCTGAGATGGCTTTGCCTATACTCAATGCTTTGCGAGCGGTTCGTGCCGCCGAATATTTTCAAGCGGTAACAGTTTCCAGTCGAGTCATTGGCGCAAAAAAACCTAGTTGGTCCTTTGAAATCGATCTGCTGGCGATCGGCACCCACAATCCGCAACCCGAAATAATTGAGGAAGATGACAGCCTCGCCCTCGACGACTCTAGCCCCGATCAAGAAGCTGTTAGTGACGAGTCATCAAGGAATTGGTCCTTTGGCGATCGCCTAAACGCGCGGCTCATGGGAGTCGGACGGATGGTCTTTGGATTGAAGTGGCTGGGACAAACGACCCCACAGATGACTCCACAGGTGTTATCTCTACCGACATGTATTGCTAGTTTCGTGATTGGCTTGGGATTGACGATTGCCCTTGATCGTACCCTCAGCCGTTATGAACCACCCGATCCATCGATTAAATTTGCGATCGCCGATACTAAGATCGATGTACAGGGCGATCGCAAGGCTAGCGCTCCTGCCAAAGAAACTGCGAATAAACCCGCCCTCAATTTTAATATTGCTCTTTTTAATGAAAAATTAGCGTTGCTAGACTGGCAAACTACTAACAAACGGCGATCGCCAGATATTTTAATTGTCGGCAGCTCTAGAGCATTGCGTGGTATCGAACCCAACGTTTTAGAAAAAGCCCTAATCAATAGAGGCTTTAAAGACATCAGCGTTTTTAACCTTGGTATTGATGGCGCAACAGCCAAGGTCGTGAACCTCCAAATCACCCAAATCCTAGCGCGTCCTCAACTACCGCGAGCGATCGTTTGGGCAGATGGTTTGCGGGCTTTTAATAGCAGTCGCAGTGACATTACCTACGACGAAATCACTGCATCATCAGGTTATAAACAATTACAAGAAAGCCTCAAAGCTAACGGACTTAACTCCGAACCACTCTCCAATCAAAATGTGGCGATCGCCAAATCGTTAAACCCCATCTCCCAGTCCCTTGATGCGCTGTTCACGACCCTACCCAAGAGGCAAGAAATTCGGACTTCTCTAGTGAAGAAATTCGATCGCAATACCCATATGCTCAGCAACAGCGAAGCCCTAATCGCTTCTACTTTACCCAGCACGGCTACTGCGCTTGACTCCAAAGGCTTTGTGGCGTTTGATGTCACCTTTGACCCCAATACCTATTTCCAAAAATTTCCCCAAGTTCCTGGAGACTACGACCTCGACTATCGTAACTTTGACACCACGGGTTCACAATTCGAGGCTTTTGCCAATGTCGTTGATTTTTGCCGCCGCAATGATATCGAGCTTATAGTCGTGAATATGCCCCTCCATGCTACCTATCTGGATAACATCCGCACGCGCTATGAAGCAACTTTCAACGAGCGGATGCAAGAACTTGCCCTGCGAGAAAGTTTTACCTATCTCGATCTTTCACACCAAATTCAAAATCAAGCCGAACTTTTCTCCGACCCCAGCCATTTAAATCAAAAGGGCGCGATCACGATTGCTAAACTGCTCGCCCAAAACCCTAAAATTTCTTGGCAAAATATCTTTAATAACAAACCCAAGAGATAAATGGTGACGTTTCACGTCACCATTTATCTCTTGGGTTTTGATTTTTCCTAACTAACGCCAACATTGCTAAGTACCTCTAAAATCCAGATCTAAAATCTGCGGCGCACGCTGCGCGTGCGCCG